>JAZUCJ010000102.1:0-8904 GCA_045639105.1 Methanosphaera sp. | reverse complement strand
TTCAGATAGTGGTAATAAAGTCCTGGTTTCAGTATTGGAGGAGAAGATTCTTAAACACTTGCAGGTTCAGGAAATAAGAATTTCCCAGAAGTCATTGGAAACCGTATTCAAGAACGTGCTAAAACATTTCCTTGAAGACTATAACGTTGAGCAAACATGTACTGATGAAATTTGTGGATTTGCACTAAACGAAGAATACGATGGAAAACTCATGAAGATTATGGCAGACTGGATTGAAAATCATCTTTTAATCACGGACAACTGTGAGGATAAAACATACCTTGAGGAAATTAAGGAAAAAATCTTATCTGCAGTATACCAAGAGGGTATTAGTGTGGTAAATGACACGTTATACTCCCAATTGCCAGGCAACCTGAAACACAATGTGATAACACTAACAGAATTTGAACAAAAGGTACAGAAGGCATTATCCGATAATGTTACTGCAGAAAGAATAGATGATGATGTGGATGGAAGCTACTATAAGTGCCTGAATGTAATCAAGTACAAGACCCTAAAAGAGGAACATATAAAGACGTGGATTAACACGTATATCCCTGAACTACTAAAGACAAATGTTGCCTCAAAAAGTGACATAGTAGACAACTTTAACACCTACATAAACGAGCACAACATCAAAAACAATACACAGCATAGCATAAGTGAACTCTTGGATGTTGCAATAGACGAATACTATTCCAATATCAATGAAGTATCATTTAAACTTTTAAATGATGCACAAAACGAGTACTATGTACTAATCAATCAATAGGAGGAAAACACTTTTTTCCTCAAGCATCATTTTTTTCATGAGCTTATTATAGATTATAAGTGAAACTAACTTTTTTTTATTTGTTTGGTTTTAAATACTTTTAATTTTTCTGTTTTGTTTTAAACTATAAAATCAGTAACTTTTAAATAGTGTTTATGAATAATATAATGATATAAAAAAGGATATAAGCAGATTTAGGGGTTAATCTGGATGAATTTAAATAAGAAAATATTAGTGTTGCTGATAATACTGTTTTCATTCATGTTATTGTCAACGGCAGCTGCAAACTATAAGGGAACAGGGTTTACTCATAGCATTCCCGATAACTACTATGATCAATATTCAACACAGGACATACTAAACAAGTACAACAAAACATACTTTACCAGTGAGGAAAGAAGTGTATGTACCCAGGTGGTGGATGGAGATACAATATACCTGAAAAATGGTAAAAAGGTCAGACTGGTTGGTGTGAACACTCCTGAAAAGGGAGTGACAGGATATCAGGCATCCAAGAAATTTGTTCAAAAGCTGTGCTTGAACAGAGAAGTTGGAATAAACGTGGATGACAGAAAATACAGGGATAAGTATGGAAGAACACTGGCTGTAGTGATTGTTGATGGAAAGAACTTGAACGAGATGCTGCTTAAGGAAGGTCTTGCAGAGGTAATGTACATTCCGCCTAGCGAGTTTTCACCATACAAGTGGGCTGGAGATTCTACTGTTTCAAACCATAATACTCAAACCCAGACAACCTCCACTGTACAGAAAAATAATCCACAGCCAGCCAGCGTGTCCACGAGCAGTTCATCAGGATATATTGGAAATCGAAATTCCCTTAAGTTTCATGAAGTTGACTGTGAAGGGGTAAGCAAGATGAACGAAAAAAACAAGGTATACTTCAAATCCCGACAGGAAGCTGTAAATGATGGTTACATACCGTGTAAGATGTGTAATCCTTAACTCTTTTTCTACTATTTTTTTTATCATTCTATGAATTACTTTTATAAAATCATCCAAGGACGACCATATTATGTCCACAGGTCTGTAATAAACATTGGACTTGCATCATCCGCCTTTTCAAAACCACAATGTTCATAAAACTCTATTTCATCATTATAGGCAACAACAACAATGCGTAAATAATCAGTATAATAATCTGTGATTTTCTTCATTAGTTTCCTGCCAATGCCCTTTCCCTGATATTCAGGCCTGATTAAAAGATAATGTACATAGGCTGTCATTATACCATCATCCATCGCAGCTACTAAGCCTACCAGCTTATCATTATCCCATGCCGTAAAAACGCATTCAAAATTTTTCATGGCAACAACAAGCTTATCCGGAAAATGTCCACTAGACCATTCAACAGATAAAAACAAATCCCTTAAATCTTCTTCCTCAAAATCATGAGTATCCTTGTAAATAATATTCATAACAACACCCCAATTAGATTATATTAAATATATTATCTTTTTTGATAAAAAAAATTAACTAAAATATAGAATTATAGTGGATATTCAGCTACCAATAATATCATGATTCATTCCATAGTAATAGAAATTATATTTTATGGATACCATATTTGAACTATACAAAAATAGGGTGAAAATAAGAGGGTAATAAAATAATCCGGATATCGGATTGAATTATAAAATTATCTAAAGCATTGCTTTAGCAACAATTAATAGTATTAATATAACTAATGCCATGATTGAAATTATTTTGGGAAGTTTTTTTGAATCATCTTTCTTATTCCTCGTTTTATATGATTCATCCAAAACTTCCTGTCGACACGTTTTCACCATACTGCCACCTCTTTGAAACACTTTAACATAAAAAAAATTATTCTATAATCATGATATATCCTTCAAAATTATTACATCTTTCTCCAGTTTAATTAACCAAGTTAACTAGAATTCAAGTTTAAATGTATTAAAAGTTTTTCAGGAACATGATAATGTTTTTCATCATTATTTAAGGAGAATTATCGTTAATAATTCAGGAATATCAAAGTTCTCATCTATATATCAACCAGTTAAATAGGATATTGATTCATTTTATAAATATCTTCATAAAATCGGAATTTATAGAAAAATATATATTAATTGGAAGATATACTTAGAACAATTATATTTGATAAGATAATGAAATAGTGATAATATGAAATTTAAGTATGCATTTTTGCTTATTGTTTTTATTATCTGTAGTTGTTTATCAACTGCCATGGCCATGGATGTTAACCAAACGGCCACGGACCCCTCCAACGTCTTAATTGAAGACAACGATTATTTGACGCTAGATGGGGGAGAAGATAATGATATTTCTCTTGATGAACCGACTTACTCGAATTCAGACATTGCAACAAGTGAATCATATAAAACAGACAAAAACTCTGATTCATCCAATACTACGACTATAAACTCGTATTTGTCGCCGGGTAATGAGAATATCAGTTCATATGCAATTGTTGATTTTGGTTCAAACTCCATATCATTAATAATATATGATTATAAAAACGGTAAACTTAATTCTAAATTTACAAAAAGTGAAGTATCTGTAGTATCCACTTACACTGAAAACAACAGATTAACTACTAAGGGTATTGACAGATTAATAGATATTTTTAATGATTTTGAAAGAATAATGAACGAAGAAAAGGTTAAATCAAAATATTATTTTGCAACGGCCAGTTTAAGAAATATAGAAAATGGTGATGAAGTAATCTCCCTTATAAAAGATAAACTGGGCATAACAATCAACATAATAACCGGTCAAGAGGAGGCAATTTACGGTTTTAATGCTGTGAAAAATATTGATTTAACTACTGACAATGGTATACTCATTGATTTGGGTGGTGGAAGTTGTGAAGTTACCTACTTTGTAAATAAAACTATTGTCATGTCAAAAAGTAGGCCTATAGGTTCTTCATCTGCTTTTAAGGAATATGTTAGTTCAATAATTCCTGATGAAACAGAAAAGTTAAAAATTAAAAAATGGGTAAAAAACGAATTAGATCAGCTGAATGCCCATGGTATAGGTCGTGTAACTGATTTATATTGTCTTGGTGGAACCCTTTACACTTTCAAACAGATATTATCTTCTATGAATAATATTGACAATGAAACTCAAGCCATTTCAGTTTCAAAATTTGATCAGGTACTGGATAATTTCATGAAAAATCCGATGGAAGCATATCAAAACATTACCCGGGTTGATGAAAACAGGGGAAATACCCTGGTTCCTGGATTAATAATTACTCAAGCAATCATGGACTATTTTGATATTGAAAAGTTACACTTTTGTAAAGCTCGTCTTGAAGATGGAATAGTTTATGAATTAATTGAAAACGAAACACTCCCTGATTCAAAAGAGAATCCTTCAGTAATTAATGTCATTACAGATAATGGTGATCTTAAACTGGTAGGTTATTCAATAAGGAATACGCCAATAACCGATAATAATGTTATTATGGTGGAGGAATCCTTAAAAGATGATGTAGATGAGTCTTTGGAAGGTGATGTGGAAGAAAATAATAATATGGCTGATGGAGATGCCAATCTAATTTCCAATCCTGAAACTTCTCTAGTGAATAATTACTTGCCTGCACTACTAGTATTATTGGCTGTTATCGTGATTGTTCCGGGTTACATGCTTAGAAAAAAATAGTTTCAATCATCCTCCCCATCCACTCATTATTTTTTTTTAGTATAATTAGTTAAGCACCCATCCACAATTAAAATGTGGGGGTGGTTGGAGATTATTAATTATCTCCCCCTACTTTTTTATTTTTAAATATTTCTCACATCTTGCCACATAAGATATGTTATACTGCTTGAATCATTCAGTAAGTTTCCATAGTTTCGTGGAATCAGAACTCTTGGAATGCCCACATTGCTTTTACTTATTTTAAATTTACCAGTAAAGAGGAGCTTGCCATCTTCACCGTAATAGTTGCCATGTGATGGATAGTTTGGCCCATAGGACCGGTTTATCTGATATGTTCCTTCAAAGCGTACCTGCCCATTTGGATAGTATTCCTTTCCCTGCACCAAACCCTTTATGTCAAATAGTCCTTCCCTGTATTTACGACCATTAATGTCATACTCTGTTCCCAGACCACAGGGCTTGCTGTTTAAGGTAAATCCTTCATACAATACTTGTCCTCCATCCTCCGAGTATAACTTTTTCCACACCATTTTATCCCTAAATGAATAGAGAACATGTTTGCAGACATCACTATACTTGTCATGATAACCTGATTTCCTATTTTCATAAAAGTCATACAATATCTTATTAAACTTACTTTCCTCATCCTCGCCGGGTACGTTCATGAATTTTTCATACAAGCTGTAACTTAGATCCAATACTAGTTTTTCAGTTTTCATGGAGTAAGCTTCAAAGTTATCCTTGTAAATGTGCAGAACGTCATCAACCAATACTTTTGCCTTATCCTTTTCATTTCCAGTATCATTGTATCGGCCGTGCATTTCATATATTCTTTCAATAATCTTGTCCTCATCATAGTACTTGCCGTCATGGCCGCCCATATTACAATTGGTGAATATCCATGTAATTACGTTTGCATAACTTTCAGCCATTTTCTCATCCAATTCATTGTTGAGGGCATATGTATAACTATAGATGTACCAACGGTCTATCAGGTTATTAATGTTAAGGTGCAAATCCAATGATTCAGCTAACAAGGATAGTGTCTCATCATCAATTGTCGAATCTATTATGTCGATGTCATATATTCCTATGAAAAATCTTTTCCTGATTCTTTCATATACTTCCATTACCATTTTTTCATCATAGATTTCCTTCACATCATCCAATTTGTTGGTCGATAGCAGTAATTCTATTTTGCTATTTATCAATCTTTGACATTCAGGGTAATGTTTCAGGTAATAGTCCAGACATTTTATGGCATCCGCCGTATTCCTATTGTAGAAGCAGATCATTGCAAGATTTTTATAATAATCTTCTCTTAGCATACTTGCCTGTAACTCGTCAACTTCCAGAAACTTATCATATACTGATAATGCCTTGTCCAGCTTGTCGTTTTTTAGCAGACATTTTCCATAATCGAATATGATATCGCATTCGGCAGGTGATAAGAACTTGAATTCTTTCACGTGTTTGTAGGATGCCTTTTCCAAGTACTTTTCGGATTCATCATATTTTCCACGATAATAAAATGATTTGCCCATTTGGTGCAGGGCAAATTCATTATCCTCCTCTTTTTCCAGTATCTGACTACAAACACTGGTCAATTCAGTGTATTTCTTTTCTTTTAATAATTTTTCGGCTCTGGCAAGCAGAGTATCTGCCGATATCATTTTTCATCACCTCCTCAAATATTCCTGCTGTCTTCAAGGAGGATCTTTTCAATTTTACTTAAATGTTTTCTCTTTTTTGTTCCTCTTCTGGCTCTTCTAAGAATTTTCGGCACGTTCTTTTCTCTTTTAATAAGGCCTATTTCTTCAAATTTCTCCAGTAATGCTTCAAATTCTTCCCCTGTAATTCCATAATTGAGTGCTTTCTTCTCGAGTTGCTTCACGGTTTTTTTCGGAGAGCTTTCTATCATACCTGGTATTATATTTATCTTGCTTTGACAGTAATTGTACAGTTCGGGGTCGTCTTCACTTACTTCTATTCCATAGGGACCTATTTTTATTCCCTTATCGCAACTTTTACAGTAGTCTGTCGGACTGTCATAGTCTATGCAACATCCTCCAAGTATGTATTCTTCACCATTTTTAATGTCTTCCAATAATTTGTTGCTTGGCAGACCATATATTATTGGTATTAGTTTTCCTCCACATTCAGGACATACATCAGGTTCATACATTGATTTAATGGTATTAATCCAGTTCATATGGTATTTGCATCTTTTTAGGCTTTTTGCATCACCCATCTTTTCCCATAGAATCTTTATATTGTCAACATTTGTATAGTTAAAGTCCTCTTTGATTATTATATTATAACAGTCCATGGCTTTGGAGTATTCTTCATTGTCCATGAATTCTTTTGCCAGTTTGTTTAATTCTAATCTTATCAGTTGATAGTTTATATTCATTGATTTTAGTAGCTTGTATGCATTTTTGTATTCCTCTTTCTGTACGAGTATGTTGAATTTATAGTTTTTTGCCTCATCATTATTGGCTTCTAGATCCAATACTCTGTTATACACTGTTAATGCCTTGTTCAGTCTTCTAGTTCTATAATAGACAAGAGCTTTGACCATAAGGGTTTTTGTCTTGTCTTCACTCCTGTATTGGAGAATGTTACAGTATGTTACCGGGTTTCCGAAGTGTTGCCATGATGTGAGAAAGTTTATCTTTTGTGTCCAATAGGATAAGCTTTCCTCGTTTATTTTATAGAATTCTTCAAAGAATATTTTAGAATCACCATGTGACTTGTCCACAGCTTTTAACAGCACTTGTTTGTACCAGTCATCCAATAGCCATTCATCATTTCTTATTCTTGAATAATTTCTTTCAATAGTTGGGTATATCTGTGAAACAGTTTTTAGTATACTGTATGATTCGTCCAGTTGCTTGGCTAGGTATAACTCAAGTGCCTCCTGTTCCATGCACCTTAACTTATCGAATACTGTCAGTGGATGATTTATCAGTCCGTCCTCTTTTTCAATTTTGAGGTATTCATCATATGCTTCTATTGCCTCTTCATATAGGCCCATGCTTTCCAAGATTCCGATTTTACGAACCAGTAACTTCAACCTGATATCTTCTATATATAATTTTTTGTCGATTAGTTCCAACTGCTTGTCCTTTGCATATTTTGTTGAAAGAATATCCAGGATGGTGTTGATGGCTTCAACGTTTTCGGGTTCCAATTCAAGTATACGTTTCCAGCAATCGAGGGCGTAATCTACGTCTATGTACCTGGAACTTTTTGCAACAATTTCCAATAATTCAACGTTTTCCGGCTCCAATTCCAATAGTAAGTCGGCAAATACAAGCCTGTCTGCATAGTCTGAAAACTTATACTCTATCTTATTTATCCAGCCTTGACGATTTTCTTCTAAGTTTAGGAACTTTTCGAAAAATTCATTTGCATTGGATGAGAGTGTTATGCAATTGTCTATCATATCATACCAGGTATCCATCTCTTTTTTATGGGTTATTTCTCCTTGAATTGAATGGTAAACTGGAATAACTTCACGGAGGGTGTTAAGGGCATTATCAATTTCCTTGTTTCTGTATTGGAATATTGCCTTTTCCTCAAGCAACACTATTCTTCTTTTAATATTGGTTAACGATGCAGTGTTTCTGATTTCATGTAATTGACTGTCATATTCTTCTATTATTTTATCATATCTTTCCATTTTTGTGAGTAAACGTTTTCTCTTGGAATGGATTGGTTCGCTTTTAATCATGATATCATAGAAGTGTAATGCTTCATCATAGTTTCCAAGTTTTTCGTTTAATGTTGCTATGGAATATTTTGCATCATTATCATCGGAAAACATTTCATATAATTTATAGTAATATTCCAGGCTTTCTTTATGTTTTCCGGTCTGGTAGTATGATATTGCCTTGAACCGCAGCCCAAAAGCCGATCGTGGATTCTTGTCAAGAATTTGGTCACAGCACTTTATTACTTCATCATATTCATATTTTCTTAAATATTTTTTAGCTTTATTAATTATTTGGTTAATGTTTGCCATTATTTTCACGTCCATCAAAATTTTTTTTTAAATCTTTCTATAAGTATATATATGGAATAACTTATATTTAAATATATATTTTATTAATTCCCACTTTATATAAAAAAAATATGGATTTGGTGAATATGTAAAATATAAAATTTCAAAATATTATAATATGGTGTTATTATCCGATTTAATAGGATAATTGACCTTTTTAAGTGGAATAATTAGTAAATCCATTTTAAATAGTAAATAATAAAAAATATTCCAGTAATCTTATTGGATAATAGCATACAAGAAAATAAAAACTTCATATAAAATACTTAATCAGCGTATAACGAAAAAATAATCAATAAAAATATTATGGTTATGCATATAATCCAGCTACTGGTAAATGGTATAGATGATAAGTAGTGATTGATATATTCACTACCCCCTTTTTTTAATATTTTTT
>JAZUCJ010000101.1:0-1740 GCA_045639105.1 Methanosphaera sp. | reverse complement strand
ATAAAAAACTTTAAAAAAATATATTTCAGGGAATCAACAATCATGTAATTCCTTGAAATATAGAAAAACTAATTTTACACCCATATTACTTAATGAACATGAACCTAATAACATTAAAGAAAATTAGGTAAAAAAATTTTGAATATTAATAATTCAAAAACCCAAAAATCCAGATTAACAATCAAATAACAAATGTTCAAAGACTTATTTAGTAAATTTATTTACCATGAAAGCTATTGGTAACAATATAGGCCAAATTCCGATTCTTCCTGCCCAAAAGTCAATTATTAAAACTATTTTAACAACCATTGGTATGCTTTGTGAAACATATGACAAAGATAATCCGGTATTACCTATAGATGCTGCAACAACACAATACGCAGTTTCAAAGTCATTGCAATAAAACAGAACGATTACCAAACTTATCAGGAAGAGTAATATGTAAAAGAATACATACACCTGTACAGTACGAATAGTGTCAATAGTTATTTCCCTATTCAGTTTGTTATGAAATATTTTCTTTCTGAATATAACCTTCTGCGGAATGAACATCTGTTGAATGGACCACCATAACGACTTTAACACTATGGCAATATTGTAGATTTTTATTCCACCGGCCGTTGAACAAACACATCCTCCAATAAACATCAGCACTATTAACACTTGAATGGAAAATGGCGTCCATAAATTAATGTCCGTTGATGAAAAACCCGTTGAGGTCAGTACGGATGTAACCTGGAACAATGAATGTCTTAATATGGTAACAACATCATGACCGTAAAATCCTGAAGTGTATAGGTTAATTGCTATGAGGCTTGTTGCAAAAATTAAGATTATAAACATCAATCTTAGTTCATAATCCTTTGTAATGTTAGTCCAGTCTCTTTTCATAATCTTGTAATGAATCAGGAAGTTTGTACCACCCATAATCATTAAGACAATCGTAATTGATTGAATAAGGGGATTGACAAAATTATTTAAGTTTGTTGGATTGACTGAAAAACCGCCCGTACCCAATGCCGTGAACGAGTAACATACTGCATCAAACACGCTTAATCCTGCCAGTACATATGCGGTGATTGCAATGGTTGTCAGTACAAGGTATACTTTGATAAAGTTTATTGAAGTGTGTCTTATGTTTGGCATCATTTGTTCGGTTTTACCTTCTGCAAAATATAATCTTTTAAGACTTACCACTGATGGAACAATTACCAGTAATAAAAAGATGATTCCAAGACCACCAAACCACTGTAGTAAAGACCTCCATATTGCAATAGAATATGGCAATAGCTTTATCTCATACATTGTAAAGCCTGTTGAAGTAATTCCAGACATGGCTTCAAAGTATGCATCAATAAATGACAAATCTCCAGATATTATAAAGGGCAATGCTGAGAAAAAAGCAGTAACTAACCAGATCATCATAACAAAAAACATTGATCCTTTCAGGGATAAATTTGTAATATCCTTACGTTCCGAATTTAAAAATATTAGTGTTCCCATTATAATGCAAATGATTGAAGAGGCTATGAATGAAAGAAGATATTTTGAGGAATCATGGTATATGATTGCCGTTAGCATGGGGATAATCATGAATGTGCCTAGTATTATTATGACAACTGCAATATAATACATGACAGTTTTATATTCATCCCTTTTAATTTTATTCATAGCAAAAATATCCATATAAGCCATCCTTAAACGTTTTATATTATAATTAGAGTTATTATATTCTTTTAA
>JAZUCJ010000100.1:0-4516 GCA_045639105.1 Methanosphaera sp. | reverse complement strand
TATATGAGTATATTTAATGTATTAAATTAAAAATAAATCAATAATTAAAATATTTTCTAAAAATAAATCTATAAAAAATATAAAAAAAGTAAATGGTAAAAAAACAATGTTTAAATAATTGGATTTTTAACGTAACCTATTCTAAATGAGTTCAATATTACAAGTAATGTTAAACCTAAGTCTCCGATACCTACGGACATCATTAAAGTAACAAGTCCCAAAATTGCTAAAACAACAAACAGAAGTTTAACTGTTATGGCCACTGTAATGTTTTGTCTGATAATATCCATTGTTTTATGACTTAAACTGAATAAGTATGGCAGTTTACTAAGATCATCCTGCATTAATGCTATATCAGCAGTTTCTATTGCAACATCAGACCCTACTGCACCCATAGCTATTCCGACATTAGCCCGTGCGAGTGCCGGTGCATCATTAATACCATCACCAACCATTGCGGTGTCTCCGAATTTATTTCGGATAGTGTCTAAAAGATTTAATTTATCTTCAGGCATAAGCTCAGAATAGAAGTATTTGATTCCTAATTTATCGGCAACGCTTTGAGCTGCAATTTTATTATCACCAGTTAACATTACTGTTTGCACGCCCATATCGTTTAGATTTGCAATGACTTCTCTTGCTTCATCACGTAGTTTATCTGCTACTGAAAGTACTCCGATAACTCCGTCCTGATTTCCAACAAATATAACTGTTTTTCCATTTTGTGCATGTTCTTTAATAATTGAACGATCCACTTCGGATGAACTTCCTTCTATTAATATTTCTTTTGCTGCGTAATATTCATCATCACCATATTTACCCATAATTCCTTTTCCGGGAATATTTTTGAAATCCGTTATCTCTTCAAAGGATATGTTATGGTCATTTGCATAATTAATTATTGCTTCACCTATCGGGTGGCTTGACATATTTTCTAATGATGCCGCAATTTTTATTAATTGTTCTTCCGAATAGTTTTCATCTATTAGGTCTACATCGGTTAAAACCAATTTTCCTTCGGTTAATGTTCCTGTTTTATCTAATATTACTGCTTTAATGTTTCTCATTTCTTCTACGTGTGTACTTCCTTTAATTATTACTCCTTGTCTTGTTGCAGATGTAATGGATGATACCATTCCTATTGGAGTAGAAATTAAAAATGCGCATGGACAGGATATTACCATAATAGACAATGCTCTGTATACCCATGAGACTAAATCTTCACCAAATACCAAAGGAGGGATAAATGCTACACAAATTGTAACGATAATTATTGCAGGAGTATAATATTTTGCAATTTTTTCCACCAGTGTTTCTGTGTTGGATCTGTTTAGTTGAGAACGTTTTACGAGTGTAACTATTTTAGATAAAACACTGTCTTTGGATTCTTTAGTTACTTCCACTTCCAGATAACCTTCCTGGTTAACTGTTCCTGAAAATACTTCATCACCTTCAGTTTTAGTGACTGGAAGACTTTCCCCTGTTATTGATGCTTGATTTATAGCTGATACTCCGGATATTATTTTTCCGTCTAATGGTATCTTATCACCAGGTTTTACCAGTACAATATCTCCTACCTTTACATCGTCCACTTTCATTAGTTCTTCGTTTTCGCCTTTTTTAACTCTTGCCGTTTCAGGTGCTATTTCAATTAAAGATTTGATTGAATTTTGTGCTCTCAGTTCTGAGTAATCTTCGAGGAATTCGGCTATGTAGTATAAAAATGTTACAGCTGCACCTTCTCCGGGACAATTTATTAAAAATGATGCTACACAAGCAATTGTCATTAATACTGCCGGACTAATCGTGTGTCTTTTTGTAATTGCTTTCCATCCCATTATTGCAATCTGATAACCTGCTATTATTGCACCTATCATGAATACTATTGTTGATGCTGTTTCGTAGGATAAATATTCTAATATGTGTCCTAGAACAAAGAGTATTCCGCTTGAAACTATGATTTGTATTGATCTGTTTGCCAATAATGGTTTTCCTTCTGCTATAACCGGTTCTTCATCGTCATCATCATCGTTACAATCATCACAGTTGCATATGGATACATCCACATCGTCATCGTCACAACAACTGCAGGCCTCTTCTTCATGGGAATGTCCATGGTGATGTTGGTGAGAATGCTCGTGGTGATGTTCGTGATGGTCCTCACAACAACAGGCATCCTCTTCATGGGAATGTTCGTGTTTATGATTATGATCATGTTCGTGGTTCTCTTCCGAACAGTCATCACAACTACATATTTTTATGTCAACATCCTCATCATAGTTTATTTCTTCACTATTGTCAAACTGTGAAAAATCTGTTTCTTCCTGATAGTGTTTTAATAATTTTTTGTTGTAATGTGTGTTTTCTTCACAGTGTCTATCTTCACAGTCCGGATCCATACAGATGTAATTGTAATGTCTCGGATTTTCACAAATTCTTTTGTCACAATCCGGGTCATAACATGTATTGTCCATTAGTTCTGATGATTTTTTTAATAATGCCAGGTTGTAATGTTCGTGTTTTTCACAGTGAATGTCATCACATTCTTTATCATAACATATATAATTATAATGTTTCGGGTTATCACAGATGTCTTTCTTACATTCTGGTTCATAACATGTATTTTCGTTTTCGTTCATTTTTTATCTCCACGAAATAAATAGTTTTCAATATACTATTCAAGTACGTGTTCTATTCCTATTTTTAATATTTCTATTACGTGTTTGTCTGCTAAGGAATATCTTGCTTGTTTGCCTTCTTTAGTATATTTTACTAAATTTTTACTTCTTAATGTACTTAATTGATGAGAAACTGCTGATTGACTCATGTTTAATCCTTCACTTAAATCACATACACATAAGTCTTCCACTGCAAGTAATGATAATATTTTAAGTCGTGTAGGATTTCCAAATATTTTAAATGTTTCAGATAATTCCAAATAAGTATTATCGTCGAGTAAATTGTTTTTAGCTCTTTTTGTAGCTTCTTCGTGAATTACGTTTATATCGCAAATTCCTTCGTCCACTTCAAAGAATTTTTTCTCATTGTTCATTTTTACCACTTTTATATATGAGTATATGTTCATATGAACATATAAAGGTTTTGGAATTTTTATAAAAAATAGTTTAATAAAAAATTAAAATAAAAAAAGAAGCCAATAAGAATTGGCTATAAAATTAGTTAACTTCTTTATTTCCGGAAGAGTTGCTTGTAACGTTTACAGTTTGGTATCCGGTATCATTGGAAGAAGTATTATTTCCTGAATCATCAGAGGTACTATCCGAACTAAACAATCCTACAAAATCAAAATTATCAATTGCATGTATAATACTATTTACTTCACCAGAAGTACCGTTTGAATAATAATCCCTTGTCACATAAACTATTGATGGAATTTCATAATCAATGATAGTTTCTGAAATTGCTTCAGTGTATGAATGCTTATCAGGAGTATATCTTCCAACTTTAGTATTGTTTGATATACTTTCTAAAACCTTTTTAGAAGTATACGTATTATCTGAAGGAACAAATACATATGAATTAGAATCATTAGTACTATGAACATCCACAGTAAAATTATAGTTGTTATTTATTATATCCGGAACAACATATTCTGATGCTAAACTCTCAGACATCTCATTTACTGTCATGTTATTTTGATTATCTGAATTGTTGTTATTGGCTGCTTTAGAAGTATCTACCACATATATATCATAACAATATTTTAAATCCTTTTGACTCTGTAATGTTGGTACAATGGAATTTTGAGATTTTTTAGCATCAACCCCCACTATAAACGCAACATGTATATCCGATGAAGGATTACCATAACCACTAGATTTAACTACAGTACCATAACTATTGTTTCCAATAATCGAAGAATCTAAGGCAACAGCACTACTACTATTATTTGCATCAGAAGAATTTTCTATACTAGTTTCTTCAACGGGCGGCGTTGATGTACCACCATTAAGTGCAACAGTTGCTACCATAACAAGAACTATAGCTGCCAACAAGATAATAATTAACTTGGATGAACTAATAGGTGGTTTACCAGAATCATTATACATAGATTAACCTCCATTATTTATTTGATTATTATTTAAAAATTTATTATCAAGTAACGTCATCATATGAATTATATGGGAAGTTTTTTTATTAATCCCAACATTAGTAAATCAATAATTAAACTATGAAGAACCTCCTCAAAAAACACATCAAGAACCATTCTTATACTTAACAAAGCGGATTTCAAAGCATATCTCATGTAATCTGAAATTCTTCATTATTTGAACAATCCCATCATTCAATCCATATTCGTCTTCAACTATACTTATGAATTTCAACCGTTTAATTAGTGCTCCCAAATCCTAGATAATAAACTCCTAAAATTATATCTATATAATATCTATTATGTAATTTGATTAATAAGAAAGTAATGTTTAAAATAACCCCTATTTTATAAAAAATTAAGCAAATAATAGGCATTTTGAAAATATATTCCCCCTATGAAACA
>JAZUCJ010000099.1:0-17237 GCA_045639105.1 Methanosphaera sp. | reverse complement strand
TAGAAATTATTAAAAAAGTGAATTACAATGAATGGCAATAGAGGATTATTAATTGGTAGAATGCAACCAGTCCATAAAGGTCACATTAGTGTAATTAAAGAAACTTTAAAAGAAGTTGATGAATTAATAATAGGGATAGGTAGTTCTGATAAAAGTCATACAAATTCAAATCCATTTACCGGTGGTGAAAGAATTTTAATGTTAACAAAAGCTTTAAGAGAAGATAACATAGATCCATCCCGTTATTACATAATTCCTCTTGAAGATATTTCTTGTAACTCCTTATGGGTTGGACATGTAAAAATGTTAACACCACCCTTTAATAATGTATACTCAGGAAATAGTTTAGTTCAGCAATTATTTGAAGAAGAAAATATTCCCGTAACACAACCACCACTATTCAATAGAACAGAATATTCTGGAACAGAAGTGAGAAAAAGGATTTTAAATAATGGTGATTGGAGGGATTTAGTACCCAAATCAGTTTCTAAAGTTATTGAAGACATTAACGGTGTTGAAAGAATTCAAAAATTGAACAAAAAGGAAATCAGTGAATTAGTATAAGTTAAAGAGTTGTTAAAAATGGGATTTATCAGAGATAGTATTCATGGTGATCTGCATTTAACAGATTTTGAATTGAAGATATTGGATACTGTTGAAATGCAAAGATTAAGAAGGATAAAACAATTAGGGTTTACTAATTTAGTTTATCCTGGTGCAAATCATACAAGATTTGAACATTCTATAGGAACCCTTTTTTTAGCAAATAAAGTGGGAAATACCTTAGAATTGGATAAAGAAGTGGTTGAATTATTAAGAATTTGTGGTCTTTTACATGATATAGGTCATTCACCATTTTCTCACGTATCCGAAAGGGCTTTGAAACATAAACATGAATACGTAACAAAGGAAATTATATCAGATTCCAGTATCACAGACATAGTTGAAGAACAATTTGATGTTAAATTAATAGAAAGTATAATTGATGGTAAAACAAAGTATGGAAAAATAATATCAGGGGATTTAGATGTTGATAGGATGGATTATTTAGCAAGAGATTCCTATTATACCGGTGTTGCATACGGTGTAATCGACACTGAACGATTAATATATAGTTTAACCTATGATAACGAGGATCTTGTACTGTCACCTAAAGGTGTTCAGGCAGCAGAATCCGCATTATTAGCCAGATATTTCATGTATCCTACAGTATATCAACATCATACAACCAGAATTGTTAACAGTATGTTCAGAGTATCATTATCCAGACTTTTAGAAGATAAAGTTTTAGAAGAAAAGGAATTAAGATTTTTAGATGATGGAGATTTAATAAACATTTCACGTAACACTCCAGGAATTCCTGAAAAAACTATGAAGAATTTAGATACCAGACATTTATATAAAAAAACTGATACTGTTACTCTTGCCCAATTCAATGAACCGTCAGAAATTGTTGAAATGGATCAGAAATATTTGACAGAAGCAGAAGAAGCTATTGCATATAAACTGGATATAGAACCGGAAGAAGTAATTATTGACATGCCTGAAGAACTGTCATTTAAAAAGATGAATATGAAAGTCGAAACGGAAGATGGATTAAAACCGTTACCTCAAGTTTCTACAATTATAAATTCTTTGAAATTAGCACAATATAATTATGCTGATCTTGCATTGTTCATGTCTCCGGAGAATAAAAAAATTGCTTTGGAAAAAAATATAAAATTAACTGATTACCTGACATTACCTAGTTAACTAATTTAAATCTTTTTAAAACATTTATTATCGTATGTTAACAACATGTTAACACATTAAATTTATTGTTTTAATATACCATCCCCTTTTTTGAAAAATTTTTTTTAAGAAAACATTTTGTTAACATAAAAAAACTTTTGATTTGTTGACGACAACATTTGTTAACATGAAAAAACTTTTGATTTTTTTACAAGTAGATTTGTTAACATGAAAAAAACTTTTTGTTAACATGACATGACTTTTGATTTATTGACAACAACATTTGTTAACATAAATAAAATATTTGTTTTATTAATATCGACATTCCGTATAAAATGTTAACAAATTTATCTCTTGTAAAACATTATTATTTTATAGTATACGACCACCATAAAGAATTATTTTTTTGGATGATTTTCAAGTAAAAACAGATTGTTAACAAATGTTAACAGGATGTTTTCATATGTTAACTAATGATAAGTAATAAAAAACATATGTTTTAATATTAAAACATTTGTTAACAACATATAAATATAAGGTGCTATAAAAATATGAATATGAAAAAAATGTTAACAAAAATTAACAAAATGTTTTAAAAAAAAAGATAACTAGAAATTAGAATACGGATGATTAACAGGTCACAGATTATTAATTGTTTTCAGTATATTTTTATTAAAACATTTGTTAACAAAAAGTTAACATAAAATTTCATTGTTAACAAAAAATAAATTAAGGTGTATGTATGACTTCTGGTCAAGCTACTGCAAGAATAAAAAACATTGAAGAATGGCATAAATTTAAAGAAAATGCAGAAAATAAAGGAGTAAAAATTGGTGAAGCTTTAGAACAAATTTTAGTTGCATACAACAATAACTCATTAATTGATAAAGAGGAATATGAAAATGTTCAAAAAGAAAACCAATTATCCTTAGAAAAATTAGAATCTTCAGAAAAAAAAGTAGCAGATATACAGGAAGAAAGTAATTTATTAAATAAAAAATTAGATGATTTAAATAATAAGAATAACCTTTTAAATAATGAAAACAATCATCTTAAACATGATAATTCACAGTTAGAAAATAAAATAAAAGAGCAAGAAAATGTTATCAAAAATATCACTGAAGAAAATAATAAATTAAAAATTAACAATTCCGATAAAAACAACATTTCAGATCAACTACAAGATACACTAAATAAATATCAAAAACTCGAAAAGGAAAACAAGAGCTTATTGGAAACAAACAAAAAATTAGAAGAGGCCAATCATAAATTAACTGAAGAAAATATCAAACTGAAAGGATCTTCTGATATTCCTGAAAGAGAAAAAAAGCTACTACAACAACAGTATAATAACTTGGAAGAATTGTATGAAAATTTAAAAAGTGATAATTCTGTTCTGAACGAATCATTAAAAACATTAACTGATGAATTAAAACAACAACAAAAAGATACTCGAACCGCTAGAAGTGATTACAAACATATTGTAGAAAACCTTAATAAGTTACATGAAGAATTTAATGAAATTCAAAATGAAAATAAACAATATAATGTATTGTTTGCAGAAATAAAGAAAATGTCAATAATGGAACGAATTCTTGGAAAATATCCTGAGGATGTTAAAGAATTAAAACCATAAAACATGAATAGGTGGACATAATGCTTATACCAATATATAATAATAAGAATAAAAAAATCGGACAAACACCTTTTATTGATAATTTAACTTTTGATAGCAAACCATCCTATTGTAATGAATCAGGTAGATTAGGTTTAGTCCGAGTTAAAGATGGAAAATATAAAAATAGACTTGTATTATTATATTACAATGAGTACTTCTCTAGCTGTAGTCGTGGGGAATTCATAAGTGAGGAAGAAGCTTATGACATATGTCTTAGTCGTGGCAGATTACAATTAACTGAACGATTAAAGATTCATCCAGCCAGTGAAGTAGTTTAATTATCATAGTTAAATTATTATTTCAACTAAATAATCAAGAAAATATACCTTATTTTATACTTTTTACTTCTTTTTTCATTTTAATCTTAAACGTGTAATTTTAGGATTAAATGATTTATTAAATAATTATTTTTTTAAAAAAAAGAGAGGGGCTTAAAGCAAATTATTCACGTGGGTGATAATTTGGGCTTTCGTTTGTTATTGTTATGTCATGAGGATGGCTTTCAGACATACCGTTAGAAGTTATGTGTACTAATTCTGCTTTTTCATGCATTTCTTTTATTGATGAAGCTCCGACATAACCCATGGATGATTTTAATCCACCCATTAATTGATAGATAATCTGACTTGCTTCACCCTTATATGGTACAACTCCTTCAATACCTTCAGGAACTAATTTTGTAGAATTCATATTACTTGAAGTCTGGAAATATCTGTCTTTACCTGCACCTATTCCTCCGGTCATTGCACCTAATGAACCCATACCTCTATATTGTTTATATTTACGTCCGTTTCTTATGGTCATTTCTCCAGGAGATTCTGTTGTTCCTGCAAGTAAACTACCAACCATCACTGCATTTGCACCAACAGCCAATGCTTTTGCAACATCACCGGAGTATCTTAGTCCACCGTCGGCTATAACTGGAACATCATAATCAGATGCCACATCAGCAACATTAGATACTGCACTAAGTTGTGGTACTCCTACTCCTGCAACAATTCTTGTTGTACATATGGAACCTGGACCTATACCTACTTTTATACCATTAATTTCAGCTTTAAGAATATCTTCAGCAGCTTTTGCCGTTGCTATATTACCTAATAATACATCAGATTCCACATTCTTATTCATTTGCTTAACTGATTCGATGATGTCAGTTTTATGACCGTGTGCACTGTCGATTGCTATGATGTCTGCTCCAGCATCACTTAATGCCATTGCCCTATCAATATCGAAAGGTCCGCAAGCAGCTGCCACAAGGTATCTTCCTTTATCATCTCTTGCAGCATTAGGGAATTTTTTTCTTTCCAGAATGTCTTTCATGGTAACTATACCAACAAGTTCATTATTTTCAGATACCACTGGTAAACGTTCAACCTTGTTTTCATAAGCAATGTCTAATGCGGTATCAGGATCTGTGCCTTCTGCAATTGTAAGTACGTTATGAGTCATTGCATCCTGTACTTTGCGATTCATGAGTTTTCCGCGTAAAGGTTTAATATCTCTTCGACTTATAATTCCGACAACCACATTGTTTTCATTAACAACAGGTAATCCGCTAACTCCTTCAATATCCATTATTTCTTGAGCATCTGCAACTGTTTCCTCTGGAGATATGGTTTTTACATCCTTAACTGTTAATTCATTTGCAAATTTAACTTTTTTTACTTCCTTTACTTCCTGTTCTATGGTTAAATTTCTGTGAATTACTCCAAGACCACCTTGTCTTGCCAGAGAAATTGCCATGTCAGCTTCTGTTACAGTGTCCATTGCTGAACTTACTACTGGAATATTCAAATTATAATTTGTAGATACTTTAGTTTCTAATATTACGTCTTTAGGTTCTATATTGGATAAACCAGGTTTAATTAGAAAATCATCAAATGTATAAGTATCTTCTGCTTTTGTTAATTTATCTGTAAACTTACTCATATAATGCCCCTTTAAAAAATTATTAAGTAATATGTAAATTTTTATATTAGTATTATTTTTATCGTAAATTCTAATTAAATGTTATCTTTTAATTCTTGTACTAACTTGTGATTAATGGTTCCATTATTTCTGTCACCACCACTGCATACACAGCCTCGAACACCCATAATGTCACAGCCTACACGTTTTAACATTGGCACATCCTCTTTATTTACTGAACCGGCTAATGCAACTTTAAGACCATAATCATGGGATTTTTGTACAAAACTTTTCAATTCTTCCTCAGTCTGATGATCTGTTAATCTGTGACCGTCTTTAATATATGTGTCAAGCATTGCAATATCTGATTTGCTGTCTTTAGCTACACGGGGAATTTCTTCCGGAAGAATTGAACCTACTTTATATGCATCTGCATATCCACAAGCTACTACAACAATGCTTTCATCATATTCTTTAATTGTTTTTACAACCGCATCCATTACTTCCAATGCCTGATTGTAATTTTGGGTTCCGTATAATCCTACCTTCACATAGTTGGAACCTGAAACGGCACTGCCCAATGCAGCTAAAGAAACTGTTCCAGGTTTATATGGAACATCACCTATTGTCGTGCTGACAATTATTTTATCATCTGCATAATCACTGATTTGTTTTATAACCCATGGAAAATTAGCACCCAATGAACCTTCTTTAGGATTTTTTACATCTAAAATATCAGCTCCACCCAGTTTTGCCTCTTTAGCTTCTTCTAAATTTATTGCACTGACTAATAATTCCATTAAATCAACTCAAAAAAATGTATAAAAAAATAGATTAAAGGATTAAATTACTTTTAATTCTTTTAATAAATTATCTCTTTGTTTTTTAAGACTTTCAATTTTTTCTTTATTTTCGTCTTTATTTTCCTTTTCTAACATAATAATTGTATTTGTTATTGCTTCTAAATTAAATTCTAACGGACTGATTACCATAATATATCCCCCCATAATTTAAAAGGATTTAATATTCTTAGTTACAGGCAATTGACGTAACCATCCTATGTCACTCTGATATAACTGTCGAATATCATCAACATTACAACGCATCATAGCTAATCTTTCAATACCTAAACCGAATGCTGCAACCTGCGTTTTAATACCTAAAGGTTCAAGAACTTCTGGCCTGAACATTCCGGAACCACCCAATTCCATCCAACTTTTCTTTTCGGGTACGTAGATTTCTGATTCCACTGAAAGGTATGTGTATGGGAAATATGCCGGTCTGAACCTTACTTTAAATCCTAACTTTTTATAGAATTCTTTTAGGATTCCTAGAAGATTTTTGAAACTCATATCCTCTCCTGCAACTATACCCTCCACCTGATGGAATTCAGGTAAATGCTTATAATCTAATGTTTCTCTACGGAATACTCTGCCTACTGAAAACATTTTTAATGGTGGTTCATGTTCTGACAAATATCTTACTGACAAACCTGTAGTATGTGTTCTTAAAATCATTTGCTTTGCAACTTCAACATCCCACTTGTATTGCCATCCCTTACTTCCCGTGTTTCCACCGGTTTCATGTTCTATTTTTGTTTTTTCCACTAATTCTTCGCTTGGTAAATCAGCAATTGGTGGATTGTTCACATAAAATGTATCCTGCATTTCCCTGGCTGCATGATCTTGTGGCTGGAACAACATGTCAAAATTCCAGAATGCTGATTCCAGGATGTTTCCTTTGGCCTCATCAAATCCTAAATCAATGAATATGCTCCTGATTTCTTCTATTGTTTGCTGTAAAGGATGAACTTTTCCCGGGAAGATGTTTGGTGCAGATGCATTTATATCATATCCCCTGTAATGTAAATTTTTCCAGGAGCCTGTTTTTAGTTGTTCATGAGTTAGTTGTGTTGCTTCTTCCTGAATGTCTATTCCATCACCAATAATTTGTTTACCCAAATCTGTTACTTTGAATTTGAACTCTTGTGATGTTTTAATATCAAATAATTCTTTTCTTTTGTTGAATTCTTTCCTTACTTCATCAAATTCTTTTGGAATTTCTTCTTCGGTTACTTGTTTTTTGTCTTTGATAAATTTTAGGAATTTTTCTTGAGGTAACTGATTTATATCTACTTGTTTACCTTCTTCTGTAATTGATAGAATTCCCTTATTTATCTTTGCCCATCTGTTGCGCATCAATGTTCCTATGGAAAAATTCATCTGGTTTTTGGTTACTCCGGCTCTTTCAATAATTTCATCCATGGTTACATCGTCTTTACCCTCGGAGGAAAAGTCTTGTAATGCTTTTAGAATTCTGTGTTCAGGTAATCCGTGTGCCACGTATTCTTCTGCTTCTTCAGATAAACTAATGTTTTCTGTTGAGATTTTTTCAACTTCGATAATATCTTTACTTGATAACATACCTGCCGCACTGGTAACTGCTTTTAAGGGCATGTTTTCTCGTTCTGCTATTATTTCCGGCGTTAAATCCGTATCGGTTGACAATTCTTTAAGTAATTTTTTTTCATAAAGATGCAATTCATTTTTAATTTTATCTAACATTAATTTTTTCCTCCCCTTCTATAATTCTTCATTAGAATATTTATCTACCAAACCAACAAATAATGATGCTGCAGTGAAATCCGCCGTAGTTCCGGGATTATATTTTTTATTTGTTAAATATTCATCAAAATCTTTTAATTCCTTTAAACGTTCTTCAGTATTTATTTCTGTTTCTTTCAAAATTCTTTTTGCCCTGTTTGAAACAATATTTGCAGCTTCCTCACCATATTTTCTGGTTATTAAAGTGTCTGGAATGTTTGAAAGTATGGTTAAAAATATTTCCAATGTCACATCATTTTTTGAATATTCCCCATCATATTTAGTAAAAGTTGAAAAACCATATTCGGATATTATGGGCAAACCATTTACTAATTCATAGGATATTCTATCATATTTTGCCGACATCTTAAATAAATCATACAAATTGATTTGATTATCAACAATCTCATTTAATGTATTTGTGTTGTTTACATCATATTTTGATGTTTTATTCAAACCACCGGCCCTAGCTAAGACTATTGCCTTTGTAACGGCAACGGCATCGTCTGGCCGAGTATTTTTCATGATGATATCAACAATTTTAGGTAAATTATATATGTTTTCTGAATTATGTAAAGCTCCAAAACCGGCTGAAAGTGGAATCATTAGCATACTAATACCTAAATTCGTATTGGTATCTACAAGTTTATTTGTGGTTTTTACAGTACGTAAAATTGCTTCACCCAAGTATATTTTATCTAATAGATTTGGATAATATTTTGAAGCATTATAAGCGACTATTTCAAGGTTTTCCCTTAGTACACTTGCACTAATTAGAAAATCCTCATAAGTCATATCGGAAAAATCTTGGGTTCTGTGAACATTTCCAGGCTTTGGATATCCACTTACTTCCAATAATGCTGCAATTTCACCTAACTGTGCAATATTACGAAAATTTAGCATCACTTGAATCCATATCCTCCATAGAACTTAATGATAAGATTAATTTATTAAATTATGAATAATTATAATAATTTATTATATTAAGATTTATGTAATTAATTAATTAAAAAGTTATGTGAAAAAAAGAGAAAAAAAATGGAAAAGAATTATTCTATTCCCAATAATTGAGGAACAAAATAACTGATTATCATGTCAGCACCAGCTCTTTTGATACTGAGCAATGTTTCATCAAGCAAATCCCAGGTAATATAACCTTCATCAATACCTGCTGTTATCATAGAATATTCACCACTTACCTGGTAAGCAATGGTAGGCATTTTAAACGATTGTTTGACTTCCCGTAAAACATCCAAATATGCCAGTGCAGGTTTAACAATAATTGCATCAGTACCTTCCTGAACATCCAGGGAAACTTCACGAATTGCTTCATTAAAGTTTGCAGGATCCATCTGGTATGATTTTCTGTCACCGAAACTAGGTGTTGAATCTGCAGCATCCCTAAATGGTGCATAATACGTTGAAGCATACTTTGCAGCATAGGAGAATATTGGCGTGTTCACATAATCATTTGCATCTAATCCTTCACGGATTGCTTTTACCCGGCCATCCATCATGTCACTAGGTGCAATCACATCAACACCTGCATCAGCATAACTGACTGCTATCTTTGACAAATATTTTAGGGTTTCATCATTTTGCACATAATTGTCCTTAATAATACCACAATGTCCATGATTGGTATATTCGCACATACAAACATCACCCAGTACCACAAGGCCAGTTTGTTCCTTTAGTCCCCTTATTGTTTGCTGAATAATGCCCTCAGAATCATAGGCACTGCTTCCGACTTCATCCTTATGGTCCGGAATTCCGAACAAAATGGTTGAAGTTAAACCGCTATCCTCCAGAATACCTGCAAATTCTATGGCATCATTCACAGAGTACCTGTATTGTCCCGGCATTGTAGCAATTTCTTCGGGTTGACCATCCTTTGCAGATTCCTTAATATAAATTGGATAAATTAAATCTTCAATGCCCACATTTGTTTCTCTAAACATTGCCCTAATTCTTTCATCACTTCTCATTCTTCTCATTCGTATATTTGGAAACATTATACCACCAACATTAGCTTTTTAAACATAAATAATCATATATTACCTGAGCAGCATTAATACTTGTTGAATCACCAATTGTATCTGCCGAAACTTCAACCACGTCTAAGCCAAGAGTATCCTTTGTTGATAAAACTCCCATTATTTCTTCCAAATCAAAAGGAGTTATGCCACAAGGCGATGGAGTTCCTACAGATGGTGCATAAGCAGGATCCAACACGTCTATGTCAACCGTAACATAAACTGGTGAATCTATCTTTTTTAGGTAATTTAATACTTTTTCAAGATTGTTTTTAATATCATAGTTAGTAAAGTAGGTTATATTATCATGTTTTTTTACATAGTCAAACTCTTCAAATTCTGCTGATCTGATACCTAACTGAATAATTTCCTTTGGTTCAAGTTCATGAATTCTCCTTAAAACCGTGGCATGAGAATATTTTTCATCAAGATACGTGTCTCTCATGTCAAAGTGTGCATCCAGATGAACTATGGTCATGTTATGAAAAACGTTTTCATCATAATCATGTAATGCTTTTGCTACACCATAACTTACCGTGTGTTCTCCACCAATTACGATTGGTTTAAGACCCATTGACAATACGGATTGTATCGTGTCAACTATCCGGGCATTTGTTTTTTCATAATTTCCGTTTGTGACATGAACATCCCCAATATCATAAGAATCTACGGTTAACAATTTATTAAAATGTAGATTGTAAGTTTCAAAGTTATATGAAGCTTCCCTTACCGCTTTAGGACCATACCTGGAACCTGCCCTGTAACTTGTAGTGCTGTCAAAGGGAATTCCCATTATCGCATAACCCGAATCGAAAGCGTCTTGTTCAGGCATTTGCGATGAAAATGCAAATTTCATCATATTTTCTGTATAAAAAAACATGTAAATTATCTCTCTAAAATTCGTTTATTTAATGATATCAAAAAAAATTATTTTTCAATGTTATTTATATTGATTTTATATAAATTTAAGTTTTATATTAATTTAGTAATAAAAGAAAAAGTTTTAAAAAAAGGAAAATGTTTAAAAATCAAATAATGTTGTTTGCTTATATTTTTTGGTTTTTGATTTTTGTTTATTTTCTTCAGGATTATCAGTTTTATTCGCGGAATCTTTTGATTTGGATTTTTTAGGCTCTTCTTTTTTATTTGCCGTTTTTTCAGACTTAAGCTTCTTATCGGTTTTTGAAGGTTTAATATCCTCTTCATCTTTATTTGATGTCTTGTTGTCCTTTTCGGGGTGTGTGATGTTTAAGTTAGTATTTTCTAAAACCTTTTCTTCTTTTTCGGCTTTTTTCTTTGCAAGTTCTTCCTTTTGTTTTTGTATTTCTTTTTCTTCCAGTTCCTGTTGTTTTTGCAGTTGCTTAATACGTTTTTTCTCAACTGAAGCAGGAATTTTTCTAGAACGGAACAATTTAACTTCTTCATCATCCAATTTAAAGTATTCCTTTAAATCATATGCTCTTTCATTATCCTCAAATAGTACTTCATAAAATGGAAGCTGTTTTTCCAATTCTTTTGGAGAGGTATGTAATCTTTTTGACATCTTTTCGGTTACTGCGGCAATCAGATTCTTTTGCTTTCTGCTTTTAGACATTTTTGAAAAAACTGAAGAACCAGTATATCGTGCAAATTTTTTGTATGTTTGCTTTTTACTGGCAGCAACCCCTCTTCCCATGAATAAAAAAGCATATTTCCAATAGACATAATTTTGTGTCCGAAATGCTCTTCCAAGATTTAAATCTGCCAATGCAATCATTTCATAAGCCTTAGCGATTTCGTTTGTACGTTCATATTCCTTAGGTATGTTTTCGGCTATGAATTCTATTAACAATGATGGTTGAGCATCCACTCTCATAGCTTCAATTACATGTTCCGGATTTTTACTTTTTAGTACTGTGCGCACAGTATCAAAAATGTTTTGTTCACCGTCTTTTTTGGATATTACCGATATACTATCCATCGTAATGTTTTTATCCTGATCTACAATGGCTTCAAGGCTTGTGATTGCTGATCTTAAATCACCATTGCTTTGTTTGCTTAAAAATTTCAAGGCTTCCGGATCGTAGGTAATACCCTCATTTTCACAAATTCTTTTAAGTTGAGCATTAATAGTGTTTGAATGAACTTTAGTAAATTTAATTGCTTGACATTTAGATTTTATTGAAGTTAATCTTTTACTGTACGGATCGTTAGCCATCATGATTAGGGGCTGTTTAGCATTTTTTATTGTTTCGTTTATAGCTCTTACCCCACCGGAATCATCACGTCCATTAATTCCGTCCACTTCATCCATAATAATTAGTTTATAACCGTTTTGGAAGAGACTTCTGGTTTGGGATGCTTCACCAATAGTTCTTTTTAATATGTCGTAAGATCTTTTATCACTAGCATTAACTTCAATTGTTTCAGAAAAATATTCTTTTCCTATTAAATGAGCAATTGTTGTTTTACCAACACCCGGAGGTCCCATTAATAATAATGGTTTTTGAGGTTCACCCTTAGACCATTTATTAGCCCATACTTCTATTTCTGCCTTTATTTTGGCATTTCCAAGTACGTCACCTAAAGTTTTAGGTGAATATTTTTCTACCCATTTCAATTTGATGCAACCTATTTAACTAATAAAAATTTACTTATTAAAGATTCTAACTGGAGTCTTGGATTAGCTCCTTCACGAATTCTGTAATCGCATTCACTCATATATTCCATTAATTTAACAAAGTTTTCTTCATCAATCAATCCGTCTTTTGACATTTCGGAAACTTCCTGGTATAGTTGTGTTATTAAGTCATCCCCACTTATACCTTCAACAATCATTATATCCCTTAATAAGTCTCTTGCTCCTAAAAAATCCTTATCAAGTGCTTTGTTGATAATTTTTCTAACATCCTTCGGTTTTGCTCGGCTAATTACTTCATATACTGCATCTTCGGTTATTTTATTATCTTCAGTAGTTGATGCTTGCAGGATGTTAATTGAACGTCTCATATCTCCCTGAGTAAAGTATACTATGTTTTCCAGGGCTGTTTGATCTGCTTCTATGCCTTCCTGTTCTGCTATGTATTTTAATCTGTTGATTATCTCAAATGCCTTAATAGGTGCAAATCTGAATATGGCACATCTTGACTGGATTGGATCAATAATTTTGGATGAATAGTTACATGACAATATAAATGAGGACGTTTTTGTATACATTTCCATTTCACGACGAAGCGCCTGTTGAGCATCCTTTGTCATGTTATCCACTTCATCCAAGAAAATTATCCTAAATGGTGCACCCACTGCCTTTAATTTACAAAAACTTTTTATTTCATTTCTTACCGTGTCTATACCCCTGGCATCAGATGCGTTTAATTCTAAAAAGTTTTGTTGCCAGTATTCGCCGAGTAATGCTTTTGCTAATGCTAGTGCACAAGTTGTTTTTCCAACACCTGCTGAACCGGTAAACATTATGTTTGGCATTGAATTTTCATCTATGTATCTTTTTAATCTTGAAACTATTTGATCTTGACCTACCACATCATCTAAAGTCTGTGGCCTATATTTTTCTACCCATGGAATGTTCATAAAAAATCTCACCTATAACATTAATTTTTCTGAATTATCTTAACAAATAAACTAGATAAATAACAATTAAAGTTAATACAAATACAAAACCTAAAATTGTACCGACAACTTTATATGCTTTCATTGGTTACACCAATTATAAATCCAATAATTGTTTTTTCTTTTTCTCAAATTCTTCTTCGGTTATAATTCCGTCCTCTTTAAGCTCATAGTATCTTCTTATTTGATCAACAGGATCTAGTTGCATGTGTAATTGACCGCTATTTTGATTCTGATATTCTTTGTTTAATTCGTTTTGAATATTATTTATTCCACCATATAATTGTTGTTTCATTTTTCCAATTTCTGATGTTACGTTTTCTGTTGTTATTTCGGTGTTGTCAATTTGTGGTGTTGATTGTTGTAACTTGTCTTCAGTAATGTTTTCTTTGGTTTGTGTAATGACTTCTTCAGGAATATCCTCTTCGGCAGGTTCTTTTTCATCCACGGTTTCTTCAGGAGCATCTTCTTCAGCAGGTTCTTTTTCTTCCGTGGTTTCTTCTTCAGGTGTAGGTTCATCAGTTTCTTTAATTATTCTGCCGGAATTCATATCTTTATCTGTTGTTTCATCGTCAAAGTCTTCGAAATCTTCATCAAAGTCTTCAATGATTGGTTCATCAGATAGTAAATTTTCTTCTTCAAAGTCTTCTACTGGAGGTTCGTCTGATTCTATGAATATTTCGTCAAATTCGTCTTCATCCTCATCCAAATCCTCTACTACAATTTCTTCAGCGCTTTCTATTTCGTCGGCATCATCTGTATTCCCGGATTCTTCGACTGTTTCCTCTTTTTCTTCTTCCTGTGGTTGTTCTGTAACTTCAACGTCTTCATCAAGTTCTTCTAAAACTTCAAAGTCATCGTCTTCTTCTTCAATGATTTTTTCTAAATCTTCCACGGAATCTTGAACCTCTTCTTTTGGTTCTGTTTCAACAACATCCTCTTTAATGTCTTCATCAAGAATTTCCTGTTCCAAGTCAACGTCTTCATCTTCAATTAATTCGGTTGCAGCAGGTTCAACATTATCATTTTCATCTTCAATCATGGATTTGTTTATTCCCATATATGATGATCTTTTTTGTTCCTTTTCTAAATTTTTAATGTCCAATATTGTTTTATAGAATGTTTCTAATTCAGAATCGTTGTTTTCCACGCCAGAAAGTATGTATTTTTTATGTGAAATGCCTATTTCCAATTTAGGTTCATTGAAAAAATTTCCTTTTTTATAGCTTAGATAGTTTATTGCGGATACGGATTCTATTATCGGACTTTTACCTTCATAAGAATCAAATATTATCTTATATGATTCCATCCTGGCTGATGCTTTTCCATATCCATTTACTTTAACTATTCCTACTCCTTCCCCATTTTCTATAAAAGGAAGTATTTCTTTGCTGATTTCTGTTTTACTAAATAAAGACATATTTACACCTGATCTGTTTTTGTATTCTTAATTATTTTAACTGGTTTGTTATTTTCCACTATTACTGTCATCATATCCTCTGCATAAACTGTATTTTCAAATATTTCTTTAGCTTCATTTTCTAATATTTCAGAGGTTATATATCTATTTGATAAATGAGTTAATATTAATTGGTTAACATTTGCATTTTTTGCTATTAAAGCGGCATCCCCGGCTATAGAATGCCCGTTTTCCACTGCCTTATCCCTAAATTCTTCGGAGAATGTGGCTTCATGGATTAGAACATCAACTTCTTTAGCAAAATATATCATGTTTTCTTGAGGTATTGTGTCTCCACTATACACTAACTTTACACCTTTACGTGGTGGGCCAAGAACTTGTTCCGGAAGGATTTCCTTGCCATCAACAACAACCGATTCTCCGGCTTGTAACTTTCCAAATAATGGGCCGGGCGGAACGCCTAATTCAAGAGCTTTCGGTTTCAAGAATTTTGGTTGCTTAATTTCTTCAATTTTATAGGCGTAATTGGTTATGGTATGCTTCATACGCATGGCCTTTATTAAAAAATTATGTTGTTGATATACTATTACATCATCATCCGTGATTTCATGAACGTTTAATTCATAGGATATTGAATAATAACCCAAACTTTTTATATGTTCTATTAAACTTATGATTCCTTGAGGACCATAAATGTTTAATGGCCTTGTTCTTCCACGAAATGCTAATGATTGTATAATTCCTGGCAATCCAAGTATATGATCGCCATGTAAATGTGTAATATAGATATCATCTATTTTCATAGGACTTACCTGAGCTTCCATGATTTGTTTTTGAGTACCTTCTCCACAGTCAAAAAGAACCGTCCTATCATATATTTTTAATATAATGGCCGCATGATTTCTACTTTTTGTAGGAATTGCAGATGCAGTGCCCAAAAAGGTTAATTCAATAATATTTATACCCCATTTTATGATTTTGATTTTTTTAATAAACAATTAAATTACTATATATTTATATTTGTATTTTTTATTTTTAATATTTAAACAATTATAAAATTTTGTTATGTTCCCATTTTTATAGTGTAAAAATAATTGGTGAAAAATAATTATTAATAATCAGTTACATAGATAGAAAATAAAACTCTATGGAATGTGTGTTTATGACGATTTTTAGTGATAATAGAATTATCGAAAATGTATTTGATGACATAGGATATGAAGATATTACAACGAACAGTTTAATTCCCGAAAACAAGTGGGCACAGGCAGAAATACTCTGTAAAGAAGATGGCGTTTTGGCAGGAATGGATGTTGCCCATTATATTATTGAAGAATTTGGTTTACATATGTCAAGTTCATATTTGGATGGTGAAGACATCCATAAGGGAGATGTTATTCTGGAGTTTGAGGGAAAGGCCAAGGATATCTTGATGGTGGAACGTAGCATATTGAACTATTTGATGCATTTAAGCGGTATTGCCACTCTTGTTAGAAACACTTGTGATAGAGTTAGAGAAGTTAATCCAAATGTCCGTGTGGCCTGTACCAGAAAAACAACCCCAGGACTTCAAAAGCTTGAAAAGAAGGCTGTTGAAATTGGTGGTGGAGACACACACAGATTTAAGCTGGATGACTGTGTCTTAATTAAGGACAATCATATCCAAGTGGTTGGTGGAGTCATAGAATCAATTGAGCTGGCCAAAGAAAACGTTAGTTTCACTAAAAAAATTGAAATTGAAGTAGAATCCGAAGAAGATGCTGTTCGTGCAAGTATGTTTGGTGCCGACATTGTAATGTTGGATAATATGAAGCCTGACGAAATCAAATCTGTTTTAAACACGTTGCAGGAAAGAAGATTAAGGGAAGATGTTATAATAGAAGTTAGTGGTGGTATTAGGCCCGACAATATACTGGATTATGCCAAGTTAGACGTTGACGTAATATCCAGTGGTTTTATAACCAACAGTGCAAAATCATTGGATTTGAGTTTAAACATTTTATAACCCAAAGCATTCCCCTCTTTTTTTAAAAAAATTTTTTCTTAGTTTCTACCTTATTTTTAAAAAATAAAGTATGTACACCTATATTGACTTTATTTTTTTTAGAAAATTTTACTTTTAAAATTCATTAAATTAAATATGCTATTCACTAAAATAATTAATGATTAATCAAATCACATATTTATTAATCAGAAAATGTATAATTTTAACATTACATTTATTAACTAAAAAGAAGATATATAGTATTACA
>JAZUCJ010000098.1:0-5973 GCA_045639105.1 Methanosphaera sp. | reverse complement strand
TTAAAAAACTTAAAAATAGAAATAAAGGATAAATCAAAGATTAAAAATAAAATAAGAAAAGAAAAAATAAAGATAAAAAATTATAATGCTAATTTAATATCTTCTGCTTTAACAGTTTTTCTACCAGCGTGTTTTGCGAGTTTAGTAGCATCTGCAGCAATTTCTTCTCCGTATTCTTCTAAATAAGTTGCGAGAGCTTCAGCTGCGCTATCACTAATTCTTGCTGCACCTGCATTTTTGAGTAATCTTTTTACTGGTGCAATAGGTAATTCTGCCATACTTTTCACCTCACTATATATTTATCCTTATATTTAATATATGTTTATATTCTATTTAAATATTGCTTAAAAAAACATATAATTTTATATTTTTTTGTTAATTTTAAGACAAAAAATTTTCATAGAGCATACAAGAATTTTAAAAAAGACTATCTATTCAATAAAATTATAACAAAAAAATGTTAACAAAAATTAACATTAGTTATATATTTTTTTGAATAAAAGGTAATTATAAACTATCCATTTAATAGAAAATAATTAATAGAAAATATCAAGACCATACAACATAACATCATTAAATACAAAAAATGAAATGATTTATCCAATAAATAAATATTACTTTAAAGAGTAATCCGGAATAATCCAAAATAAAAATAAAACATAGAACATTATCAAATAACTGATGAAATAAAAAACAAATATTGATGAACATGAATATATCAATCAATATAATTAGAATAAAATACTTTTAGAAAAAAATATTTAAACAATCCAAATAAAAATAGAAAAGATGTAAAGGATAAAAGTATTACCATTTATTCCAATGTAATTTCTTATCATCCCACTTATCTTTGGATTTTTCATCACCAGATGGATGACCAATTGCTATTACTGCAAAAGGAATTATGTTATCGGGTAATTTAAAATAATCCGTTAACTTTTCACATCTTTGTTTAACAGGATATATTCCCAACCATACACCGCCCAGATTCAATGCCTCAATAGCCAGCAATATGTTTTGTGTGCATGCAGAACAATCCTGAACCCAGAAGTCCTCAAATCCTTCAACAGTTCTGTCCATATTACCACATACAAGTATACCTGCAGTTGCGGTTTTAAACATCTTCGAATAATCATGAAGATCCACCATAAAATCAAGAATTTCCCCCTCATCAAAAACAATCAACTCCCATGGCTGAAGATTGATAGCAGAAGGTGCACTCATACCGGCCTTAACAATTCTTTCAAGATCATCCGCATCCACCTTTTCATCAGTGAAACTTCTAACACTTTTCCTACCAGATATATTGCCTAAAATTATCTCACTATTATCCATAAAATAATCACTCCAAAAAACATTAAAAAAAAGTAGTATAAAAGAGGGGGGATTAATGATTCTATTAAGAACTATAAGTTTGATGCAATTTCCTTAACTTCATCAATATATTTCTGTAATTCTTCTTCGTCACCTTTCTGCTGAGTACCCATTGCAGTAACGTTTGCTACAACTTCCATGCCCATAAATCCGAATGGCATCATTTTAAATGAATCAATATATGGACCAAATACGTTTTCAGGTTGTGCCTGAGTGAAGATTGTGACAACTTTTTTACCTTCTAATGATTTGTTAGGGTTTCTTGAAATCTGATAAAATCTGTCTATGAATGATTTAGCCTGAGCAGTAATTTGACCATAGTAAATTGGTGAAGAAAATACCAATACGTCAGCATCAAGTAAGGCTTTGATTATATCGTTTCCATCATCATCAATTACACAATCTCCTTCCACACATCCCATACAAGCATTACAACCTGCTAAATCTTTTTCATTTAAGAATATGTATTCTGTTTCAGCATCAACTGCGTTTAAAAATTCTTTTACTAATACATCACAATTTCCGTCTTTTCTAGGACTTCCTACAATTCCTAATACTTTCATATTTATCACCTAATTATAAATTATTCTATTATATAATATTTATGTTAAAAACACTATTAAATATCATAGGTAATATGATAACCTAATTTTTTTATCATTTTCAAATCATCTTCAAAGGATACGCCATCGGTAGTGAGCATATTTCCAAGAATAGCTGCATTGGCACCGGATTTAAATGCCTGTTCCCCCTTATCCGAAAGCAATAATCTTCCACCCGCAAGTCTGATATATGCGGTAGGATTTATGAAACGAAACAAAGCAACTATTCTACAAACTTCATCATTGGACAGTACCGAATTGTTTTCAAGCGGAGTGTTTTTAATAGGATTAAGAATATTTATAGGTATGGATTTAATATTGTACTTTCGTAATCTAAGTGCCAAATCTATTCTGTCTTCAAAACTTTCTCCCAACCCAAAAATTCCTCCGCTACACATTTTAAGGTTATCGTTATTTACATTTTCAAGGGTTTCAAGTTTATCCCCGTAATCATGGGTCGTGCATATATTCTTGAAGTATCCTTCCGATGTTTCTAGATTATTATGTATTCTATCGACACCCGCCTTTTCCAACAATTCAACTTCGTCTTTTGAAAGCAAACCCAGTGATACGCAAAGGTTAATGTCATCAATATCCTCCTTCAATTGCATGATAGCATCATGTATCCTACTGAATTCTTTTTGTGATAACGTTTTTCCTGAAGCCACGTATGATATTCTTTTAAAGCCTGAATCATATATTTGCATTGTTTGTTTTATCAGTTCCTCTTTGGACAATAATGGATATTCCTCTATGTTTGTTTTGTAATGAATTGATTGGGCACAAAATTTACAGTCCTCAGTACATCTTCCGCTTTTTACGTTTATTATTGTACAGGCATCAAATCTGTTTCCACAGAAATGTTGTCTTATCTCGTCTGCTCGCCTAAATAATTGTTCTGATGGTGCTTCCAATAAATTCAGGGCATCCTCTTTTCTTATTTCATACCCATTTATAACCTTATTTTTTATTTTGTTTATTTCAATCATATTATCAGATAGAATAGTTTTTAGAATAATTATTATTTATGTAACAGGTAAATAAAAGTTTTTTATTCGGGAAGGAATAATGGAATGATGTTAATTTATTAAGTTTAAGGGATATAAGAATAATTAGCATTAGATATAAATTTTAGTAGGAAAGTGGTAAATTATGGAAAATATAGTATTATGTGCATGTAGTGGTATGAATCCACGAGGTGAAGTAGCAAGAGCATCAGTATATGATGTTTCAGAAGAAGATGGGAATAAGATCTGTTGTATAGTGGCTACAGCCGGTGGAAAACAAAAATACGTAGACCTTGCACAAAACAATAAAATAATTGCGGTAAATGGTTGTCCTCAAAACTGTACAACAACACTCCTGAAAGATAAGGGTGCAAGTGTTGATAAGGTATTATTGGTACCGGAAATACTGGAGAAAGAAGGTTTGACAGCAGAATGTACCGTTAGAATGAATGAAAATGATGAAAAATGTGTGGAAGTTCTTAAAAATGAAATAAGAAAGGCCATGAAAGAACTATAAGAATACCCTCCAAGTTTTTTTCTATGGATGAAAATTCATCCATAATGATATTCCTTTTTTTCTATAACTTATTATTCGATATCATATTTCTGCTTTTTCTGATTACCCCATGGACATACCTTTACACAGATACCACATAATCGTGATTTTCCCTCGTTTTCAAGCCTATCAAAATATTGCTTACATAAAAGAGCATCGTAACGTGTTTCACGTGGCTGTTGTTCATTAAATTCAACGTCTTTAAATGCATTGACAGGACAATTCTTTACGCATAAATTACAACTACCGCAATGACAATTTAAACGCCTGTTTTCAACGGGCAATTTCATGTTTGTCAAAACCGTAACCCATCGAAGTCTGGGACCATACTCGGGAGTTATGAGTAAACAGCTTTTTCCAATCCAACCCAATCCCGCAAGGTTTGCAACAAATTTATGTGAAATTTCGCCAACCAATCGATCATCGGGCAGTATGTAGGAAGCATTCACGGCCCTTGCATCAAACCCCTTGCCGACAAGTAGTTTTTCAACATGTTCCGAAATTTCATCCAGTCTATTGTTGGCATCCACATAAGCATTCAGGTATGCTAATCGGCCTTCATCACTATCCAGATTATTGATTGTTTCATCATCTATTTTCAATCCCATGGATATTGCATAATCATATTTATACAAATCTTCTGAAATTATAACGTCCTTATATTCACTGATGTCTGCAAAAGCGTATAAGGTCAGATTCTTTTCACAATAATCCCTTAACTCATCCAGTATATCCATATTATCATCCGCTAATTCTTTCATGGAGAATTCATTACATTTATCCAACAATAATTTTCTAAAATTTTCATCTTTTTATTTCTATTATTGTATATTATATAACATAATTTTATAATTCTTTAAAATTATTTATTATTGTTTTAATAATATTCATAAAAAATAGTATTAACATCAATAGATAATAAGTCAATCAATAATATATACATAGCCACATATAATAAATTATATAAAGGAAAAACTGTTATAATGGATGAATAAAATGAATAAGAAGATTATTTGCAAGAATTGTGGACATGAAAACCAGATTAATTCAAATCAGTGCACACAATGTGAAGAAGAACTGAGAAATTACTCTTATTTTAACAACAACTTTCAGAACTTCTATAAACTCTTTAATTCAAACAACATGGAAATACTGAAAAAAATACCGCTTACGGACACGGCATATGATTCCATTTTAAATAACATTATTGACATAGGAAAGGAAAATTACCAGGTATTTCCCCAAAAGGCAGAAATACAACACTTAATAAAAATAGCAAAACCATATGCAAGAGTACAATATGACAATAGCAATTCAAAACTGGACCTGTTTAGTTATTATTCCTTCAATAACATCTACCTAAACAGGAAAACTCCACACAACATGATACCTGGTGCAATAATACATGAACTAACACACCACCTGTTTAATGAAATTATAGAACAATCCCTTATGCATTTATTAAATATTGAAAAAAGTTTATACATTGAATCATTCGCATGGTATTTAACCCTACAGAATGATTATCTTAAAATAGCTAATGAATTTGCATCCCATTATGTTCAAGAATATTTTATTCCAGACAATTTTACGGGTTACACCTCATTAATAAGACTATTGGATGAGAATGTGGATTTGGAGAATGATAAAATTGAAAAAGCCTTAAATGTTGGATTATCCGTCAGTAAAGACATAATTTTCATACTTGAAAAATATGTTACGCCAACAGTTAGCATTAACCCTGAAATGAGCCAGTATCATCAGCTGGATTATAATATAGAAAATCTTGAAGAACAGGAAAAGCTGAATGCTATGTATACCATACTCTTTAGTACTTTTGAATTTGTTGCCAATCATAAAAGGGACATGTTACCTGTTTTAAGTGATTTGAACGAAAGTTATATAAGATATAACATATAACCTTCAAAAACGCTCCCCCCTTTTTTTTAATTCAAAGATTTTGTTTTAATGGTTAAAAAAAAATAGTTTTAAGGAGGGCAGTATTATAGAATCATATTAGTGTATTCGGGATATTTTTCAATGAAATCGTTGACTTCTTCATCCAGGTAATTGAACCATGCCTGATGGGATATGCTTCTTGAAAAGTGTTTGATATGCATTACTTGTCTTTCATTTTCTTTTTCTTCTATTGATTTTAATGTTTCATCGCTGACATCCACTTCTTCTAGATCATCACTTATTTTACCATCATATGCTACTTCAACGTCCTTAAATGCCAATGGTATTACATCACCATTTGTTCTTGCTTTGTTAATCATTTCAAAATATTTTTCAGCAATCTTTACGTAGTTGAGTTTATTTTTAGTAAAATCGTTTTGTGTCTTTGTCATTTCTTCTAATTTTTGTGTTTCCCATTTTGTCATCATATCACTTCTATTATATTATTATATCTTTTTTTCTAATTATTTTTTTT
>JAZUCJ010000097.1:0-7984 GCA_045639105.1 Methanosphaera sp. | reverse complement strand
TATATTAGAGTCTCCAGGTTCCTGAATCATCAAGGTTGTTACTGTGAATGGTTTACCACAGATTGAACCTAATTCAACACTAGAACCTTCAAAAGTGTATACCGGTATGTTTGATAATTTTGAATATGCTTCAACATCATCTTTTAAAGTTTTTGGAGCATTGTTAGCTATTACCACCAATTCTCCATTACCAAGTTTTATAGCTTGGATTGTTTTATTGGATCCTAATATAACCTTACCAGTGTCTACGGCTACACGTATCCCTCTTTCTATATCCATTAAGTGCCTCCTAATCTAAATTTTTCATATTAATACCAACAGACCCCGTACCATGAGGTATTGGTTGTCCAACAATTACATTCTCGATTATACCTGAGAGATGATCAACTTCTCCACGAATACTAGCGTTAAGTAAGTGTTTACCGGTTTCTTCAAATGCTGCACGAGCAAGAACACTTGATTTTTCACCACTGATTCCATGTCTTCCAATAGATTTTACAATACCATCTGAAGTCATCATATCAGCAACTAGCATAATGTGTCTAATATCTACACTAAGCCCTTGTTCTTCCATAGTTGTGTATAACTCATGAATAATAGCATTTCTTGCAGCTTCAATACCAAGAACTTTTTCTATCTCAAAAATATCGTTGGTTGTAGTTCTAACAATATCTACACCCGGAATTTTAAGAATAGCTCCAATATTAGAACCTTCGGTATGTATTACCCATTCATTTTGTTCATGACGGATAACAACTTTACCTATGCCCTTAACACCACTAATCTGTAGATCTCTGATTTTATCAGCAAGTAATCTTAATTCTCGAATACCTTGTTGAATTTTTTCTTCATCATTAGAAAATGTGGTTTCAAAACTCAGTAAATTATTATTTATTGTTACATGTTTAAATGTTTTTTCAATTTCACCTGTAACTTCAGAAAGTTCAAGTCTTCTTTCATCAAGAATATCCTGGTCAATCTCTGCAGTAATTATATTATCCATATAATTTACATTGAAATTTTTAATAATATCGTTTAATGTAATTTTACCGATTTTGTTACCCATTTTTCTGATAAATTCTTCATCATTTCTGAACTCTTCTGTGAAGTAAATATCCATTGTAGGTGTGGATATTTTCTTACGAGCATCTACTACCTCTATAAGACGAGGAAGCCCAAGAGTTACGTTTAATTCTACTACCCCAGCATAGTGGAAAGTACGCATGGTCATCTGTGTACCAGGTTCTCCTACTGATTGAGCGGCAATAGTTCCTACTGATTCTCCAGGTTCTACTTCTTCACGTTCATAAGCTTCCTTAACTTTGAGAACTAATTTTTCAAGTTCTTCATCGGTCAAGTTATTGCGTTCTCCAGCTTCAGCAATTTCCTCTACTAGTTTAATAGGGAAATAATCTGCTCCAACTTCATTAACTACTGTTTGAACTTGTTCTACATCCATATTTACAACCCCACCTATTTACTAGCACGAGAATCTTCAAGCCTCATTTCTTCTATTAAACGATCTAAATTAGCAACTGCTCCATAATCACTTTTTGCAGGGTTAATACCATCTTCACCATATTTAAATTGAATAATAGAACCTTTGTTGTCTCTTACCGTACCGTCTTCATGTACACTCAAGTCATGTAAAGCGTTTACAAGACGTCTTTGCATGTAACCACTTTGTGCTGTACGAATAGCCGTATCTACCAATCCTTCACGACCACCCATAGCGTGGAAGAAGAATTCTAATGGGTCAAGACCTTTCTTGTAACTGCTGTGTACAAAACCACTAGCTTTTGAACCTACATCCCCCTTATGGAAATGAGGTAATGTTCTGTCTATGTAACCCCTATTAATACGTCCACCACGAACAGCCTGCTGTCCTACACAAGTTGCAATCTGGGTCAAGTTAAGCATGGATCCACGAGCACCGGTAAGTGCCATGATTACTGCACTGTTATTTGTGGTGAAATAATGTTCTGCAATAACCCCAGTGTTGTCCCTTGCTTCCCCAAGAACTTGCATGATTTTCATCTCAAGTGTTTCACGTAAACTACGTCCAGGTAATGCTTCTAACTCATTGTTTTCATATGCTTCAATAAGTTGTTCCACACGAAGGTCTGATTTTTCCAGCAATTCTGCTATTCTGTCTTCAGCTTCCTTAGGAATTTCTTCGTCCGCAGTACCTGTTGTGAATCCTCTTTGCATTACTCCACCGAATACTGCAAGTTTTGTACCGTGGTCAAGGAAATATCTTGCATCGCTTGGACTGAATTGTTTTACGATTGCATCCAATATTTTTCCACTACCGGAACCATATCCCTTATCATCGACTACTCCCTGTAATAATTCACCATTACTAATTACTACATAAGCGTCGTATTCACAATCTCTCTGTTTACATTCTTCACATTTACGACAAACTTCTGCCTTGTACACAAGGTTTAATTTGTCAGGTAATAATAAACTGAAAATTTCCTTACCAGTCCAAGGTCTTCCTTTTGCTTCTGGCAATTCCATTTTTGAACGTTTAATTATTTGGAATGCTTTATCTTCTTCAAAGACTGTGTCTTTATGTGTAAGTAGGTATGCGCCAGTAATATGGTCGTGTATAGCTCCAATAATCGGACCACCATAACGAGGTGAAAGGATGTGTTCCTGTACCTTCATGATGTCGTTAGCTTCTGCACGGGCTTCAGGTGTTTGGAATACGTGCATGTTCATTTCGTCTCCATCAAAGTCAGCATTGTATGGAGGACATACACATAAGTTTAACCTGAATGTTTTGTAAGGCAATACTCTTACTTCGTGTGCCATCATTGACATACGGTGAAGTGAAGGTTGACGATTGAATAATACAATATCTCCATCAATGATGTGTCTTTCAACAATATATCCAGGTTCCAGGTTTTCTATAACTGTTTCCTTGGTTTCGTCATAGACTCTTATTTTACGTCCGTCAGGGCGTATAATATAATTTGCTCCAGGATGTACATCAGGCCCATTGTTTATGTATTCCTTCATTTTGTCGATGTTCCATTCCGTAACTGCTATAGGTACTGTTACTTCCTTAGCAATCATTTCCGGAACACCTACCTCATTAATACTTAATGTAGGGTCTGGTGAAATTACTGTACGTGCTGAAAAGTTTACCCTTTTACCTGCAAGGTTACTTCTGAAACGACCTTCTTTTCCTTTAAGACGTTGTGCCAAGGTTTTAAGTGGTCTTCCAGATCTGTGTCTTGCCGGTGGCACTCCACTTGCCTCGTTGTCGAAGTATGTTGTTACGTGGTATTGTAATAATTCCCATAAGTCTTCAACGATTAGTTGAGGTGCACCTGCTTCCATGTTTTCTTTTAATCTTTGATTAATACGTAATATGTCCACAAGTTTATGGGTTAAATCGTCTTCTGATCTTTCACCGGTTTCAAGTGTAATTGAAGGTCTGACAGTTACTGGTGGAACAGGCAATACTGTTAACACCATCCATTCAGGTCTTGCAACTTTAGGGTTAATACCGATGTATATGTAATCCTCTTCAGGTATTGTTTCTAATCTTTCACGTACTTCACTAGCTGTTAATTTGTAATTTCCTTCAACAAGAGAGATAGGTTTATCGATTTTGATTTCCTCTTGTTCTTCTTCACAGTAAGGACATTTTTCCTTTTTGGCTGATAAATGAATTTGTTTTAATATTCTGGAAATATCTTCACCAGCATCTATTTTGGATTGAAGTAAGTCCTGATATTCTAGCTTTTCAGTTTCGTTAAGTAAGACTCTTCCACATTTACGGCATGTGGACCTTAATATTTTGTGAATAGTGTCAGCAAATCCTACATGTATAACTGGACGGGCAAAGTTTATGTGTCCAAAGTGACCTTGACAGTCTCCACCTTTTGAACCGCATGTTCTGCATTTGAGTCCAGGGTCAATTACTCCAAGTCTAGGATCCATTAGTCCAGCTTCAATTGGGTAACCATCTTCATCATAGGTATCTGGTGTTACAATTTTTGTTACGGACATCTTTCTTATAGTTTCTGGTGACATTAAACCAAAATCTATTTCAGATACTTTTTTTATTATACCTTTCAACTATTAATCCTCCTCGAGTAATTTATGCTTTGTCTTCTAATACTAAGTTTGGTGAAATACATAATGATTTCAATTCATCCAATAATAATTTGAATGCGTATGATATTTCTATTGGGAAGGTTTCTGTTTCACCACAGATTGCACAGTAAGTTCTGTCACGTATTTTATCCCTTACTGCAAGTCTTCCACAATCACCACATATTAATGCTTCATATTTATCAGATTCGTCAAGTAATCTTTCTTTTAAAGATAATGCGGCTCCGTGTGCAATTAGACAGTCACGTTCCATTTCTCCAAACCTTAAACCACCTTCTCTTGCCCTACCTTCTGTTGGTTGACGAGTGAGAACTTGTACAGGACCTCTGCTTCTAGCATATACTTTGTCTGAGGTCATGTGGTGTAATTTTTGGTAATATGCTACTCCAACAAATATTTCTGCATCAAATCTTTCACCAGTTATACCATTGTATAGTTGTTCACGTCCATGAGTTTCAAAACCGTTTTCTTTTAGTAAACGTTTGATTTCTTCTTCAGGAACTCCCGTAAATGGTGTACCATCTATACGTTGTCCTTCCATACAACCTGCTTTACCTGCTAACATCTCAATAATCTGTCCGATGGACATCCTTGATGGGATAGCATGAGGGTTAATCATTAAGTCAGGACACATACCTTCTTCGTTGAACGGCATGTTTTCTTGTGGTACTATTAATCCAAGCACTCCTTTCTGTCCGTGACGTGATGCAAACTTGTCACCATATTCCGGTTGTCTGTGGTCACGTACTTTGACTTTTGCTAATTTACTTCCTTCAATGGTTTCTGTTAGCATAACTTTGTCAACTATTCCGTGTTCACCATGTCTTACTGTGACACTTGTTTCACGTCTTCTTTCGGCAACTGTACCGAATTCATCCACGTCTTCAAGGAATCTTGGAGGTGAAGTTTTACCTATAAGTACGTCTCCACTTCTTACTGTTACTTCAGGATTTATAAGTCCGTCTTCGTCCAAGTTTTTGTAAACTTCTTCAGAACGGTATCCTCTGACCATGTTTTCAGGGTATTCGAAATGATCTTCTTGTCCACCCGGATATCTTCTTTCTGATGCTTCATATGATCTGAAGAAGGAAGATCTTCCCAATCCTCTTTCTAATGCAGCTTTGTTCATAACAAGTGCATCTTCCATGTTACATCCCTGGTAAGATAAAATTGCCACTACAAAGTTTTGACCTGATGGTCTTTTATCATATTCTGTTGAAACCATACTTTTGGTTTTAACTATAGGCATTTGTGGTTGGTGTAAAAGGTGTGCTCTTGTATCGGTTCTTAGGTTGTAGTTTGATACATAAAGCCCTAATGCCTGTTTTGTCATCCCTGCTTCCATTGTGTTTCTTGGAGAAGAGTTATGGTTAGCATATGGGATAATTCCTGCACAAATACCTAACATTGTTGAAGGATCAATTTCCAAATGCGTATGTTCTGGTGTTAAATCTTCTTCGAACATTGCAATGTAGGCATTTTCTTCTTCTTCCGCATCGATATATTCTATTATACCTTCGTGAATAAGGTCGAACCATTTCATTTTACCTTCTGCTACCTTGTCGATGATTTCGTTAGTTAACATTGATTGACCATCTTCAACAATAACAACAGGTCTTCTTGCTCTACCCGGATCTGTGAATATGAATATTTCATTATTTTCTTCATAGAAAGTAATGTTTAATTCATGGGTTAACTCATTAGATCGTCTTTTAGCTTTAACTTCTTCAACAAATGCTTCTGGTTCATCAGTTGTTCCGATTAATTTACCATTTATATATATTTTAACTGTTACCATTATTATTCTCCCACTTATTTACCTATTCTAAATTATGATCTAATGGTGTAATGTGTTCTAATGCTCTGATATCTTTTTCAATATCCTTTAATGGATATCCTTCAGATATTTTTGTAACTATTGCTAGATTTTTTACCAATCCACAGTTTGGTCCTTCCGGAGTTTCGTTAGGACATATTTTACCAAACTGAGTTGGATGTAAATCTCTTGCTTCAAAGTGAGGTTGACTTCTTGATAACGGTGAAACTACACGTTTAAGGTGTGATAGAGTTCCCATGTAACTTGTTCTATCTAACAATTGGCTTACACCAGCCCTTCCACCAACCCAATTACCTGTAGCAATTGCGTGTTTAATGTTTTCAGTTATTACATCAGACCTTACTGCCTGTTTTACTGAAGGTTCTTTTCCACGTGACAAACTACGTTCTAATTGGTAGGTCATATCACGGGTTAAGCTTGTGAATGCAACTCTGAATAAGTCTTCCATTAAGTCTCCGGATACTCTTAATCTTTTGTTTGCATAATGGTCCTTATCGTGAGGTTCACGTTCACCATTTATTACTTGTAAAAGCATTTCGGTCATTTCAGCCAGATATACTGCTTTGTCTATACGATCTTCAGGATTTACACCAACATGCGGTAAAAGATATCTGTCAATAACATCCTCTGCACGTTTAATTCTGTATTCCTCAGTCATTCCTTTAGCTACCCTGTTTCCTATGTATTTAACAGCATCATATCTTGTGTTAATACCGGTAGTTTGGATATCGTCAATTAACAAGAATTGAGTATTGATATCTTCTGAAACACTATTAACAAGATCTACATCCTTTTCAAATCCTAATGCCCTTAATAAAATAACGAGAGGTATTTCACCAGGCACATATGGGAATGAAATTCTTAAGAACACACCTTTTTTATGGGGTTTTCTGTATTCCAAAGTAATTCTTGCACGGAATCCACTTTTAATTGATGTGACAACAGCTCTAGCTCTACGATCTGCTTTATCTTTTTCACTTTGTTCCAATATGATTTTGTTCGGAGCAATTTCTTCCATTGTAACAATAGCTCTTTCTGAACCATTGACTATGAAATATCCTCCAGGGTCTTGTGGATCTTCACCCATCTTTTCTAATTCTTCGTCATTAAGTCCATGAAGGTGACATGCCTTAGATTTGAGCATGACAGGTAACTCACCAATATAAACTTTTTCCATTTCGTAATCTTCACTATCCCCTTTTACAAGAGCCATGTCAAGATACATATGAGCAGAATAATTAAGATTTCTTAATCTTGCTTCTGCAGGTTCAATGATACTTTTTGATCCATCAGCTTCTTTGATGAAAGGTTTAACTATTTCAACATCACCCGTCTTAATAGTATATTCACCATGATCTAAAGTAATAGGTTCGGTGATGTCTACTATTTCTTGAATTTTATTATCTAAAAAATCGTTGTATGAACGGATGTGGTGATCTACTATATCATATTCATCAAAAAATGAATCAACCAATGACCATGCGTTTTTTGTCATATATCCATCTCCCTACTGAAAAGAATAATCTCTTTTATAATACTACACACTACTATGTATTATAAAAATAATTCTTTTCCAAGTTTTAGTCAACTACTAATTACTCCCAAAAGGGATTACTTAAATGTAAAATGATTATTATAATTAATTTAAAAATAATGCTAACCAATGATGTATTTCTAAGTGATGGTAATGAAATAATCATAAGTTAAATAATAATAATACAGTATCATATCAAATTAGTCTTAGTAACTGATAGATTTAATAAAAAAAGGAAAAAACAAATATGCATAGTTAATTAATCTTACAGCAAGACTACATGTAAAAACATAGAATCCTCTCTATGAAAAAATATAGTCTGACAGCAATATGTTAATCAATATACATGAATTTAATAAAATCCTAAATTTATAAAGAACCCATCACTTATCTAATAAGTACAATATTTCTTATTCAATAAAATAACTGTTAACAAAATTATTTTAAAGAAACAAATAAATGATAATCATTTACAGCATTAT
>JAZUCJ010000096.1:0-1598 GCA_045639105.1 Methanosphaera sp. | reverse complement strand
AGCAACATTCACAGGTACCCTCATGGATGAAAATGGTGAAGCAATTGCAAATGCTCAAGTTAAACTTAACATAAACGGTAACACTAAAACCTTGAAAACAGACAGTGAAGGCCGATTCACACACACATTCACAATGAACACCGTGGGTGAAAACACAATAACTGCAACATACGCTGGAAGCACAAACTACGAAGCAGCAAAAGCTGAAATTACTGTAGAAGTAGTTAAAGCTGAAGCAGTTATAACACTTGACCCAATTGAAAGCGTAACCAAAGGTGACAACGCCACATTCACAGGTAAATTAACTGATGCAAACGGTAAAGCAATTGCTAATGCTCAAGTAAAAATTACCATTAACGGCAGTCCTAAAACACTACGTACTGATGAAAACGGTGTATTCACACACACCTTCAAAATGATAAAAGAAGGAACAAACAATATCACCGCAATATTCAATGGTAACAACGACTTTGCTGCAGCTGAAACAAGTTCAACCGTAGAAGTAATCAAAGCAGAATAAGGGTTTTATTCCTTTATTCTGTTATTTTTTTTTATCAAACTATTTTTTTTTATATTGAATTCATATCCTTTCAAGTTTTAACCTATTTTTTGATGAGATATATGCATATTGAAGTATGATATATCCTATTTTTCAATTAGTCTTGCCATTTGTTTTATTTTTAAACAAATATATAGTAACAATTAAGTAATAAATAACATAATAGATTATTATAGAATTAATTAGGGTCGATAAATAATGGAGATAAATAATATTTTAGACGCATTTTTATATGATGATGTTAGTGAGATTATACAATATTGTGACTGTAAGTTCAATGGAAAAACGGTTGAATTCAGATTAATTAATGATGAATTTGGAGTAATAGATGAAATAGAATTTTCCAATGGTGATGAATGGTCAAATGAATTCTCAGAAGAAGTTGATGAAGATATACAATTAATATTGGATGCAATAGATAATGCACCATATGAGGTTTTCCATAAAAGTGATGTAGGAGCAAAACTGGTGTTGAATCGTGAAAGCATTAAACCACAGAATGTACCAAAACATTTCAAGACAGATTTCTATATCGATGAAGAGGGTCCAATAGAATTTACCTTGATAAAGAATATTGTAGAATTGGAATAAATTATTTCTTCTTAACCACCAATTTCCTATTTTTTCACATTTTTAAAAGAAGGTTATTATTTCTTTGGTTTTGCTGATGACTGATTCACCATTAAGTTAGGCTGTTTTTTCCTATTAATACTTCTAATTTTTCATTGAGATTTTTCCAAAAATATTAGTAAGTATAACTACTTATTATAATAAGTTATTTTTTTTCATGTTTATACTTGTTGTGGGCAACGTTAATTTTGGGCATTACAAGGGTGTTCTGATTTCTTTAGGGGATTATGTAAAATCATTTGCATTAATAACTCCTTTGATTCAATGTTTTTAAGTATTATTGCCACTAGAACATATAAGATAATGAAAAGGCATTATTGGATAAAATTTTATTAATTAATATGTTTTTCTTCATCAATCCTTTATTATGTAAAACATTATTGTTTGGTTCAAAGTTACTTTAAGTGTA
>JAZUCJ010000095.1:0-9411 GCA_045639105.1 Methanosphaera sp. | reverse complement strand
AATAAACTTTTTATAATTATTAAAATCTTTTTTAAAAAAGGATATATAAAATAAAAAACATATAACTAATTGATTATATTATTTAAAATTTTTAACTATAAGAAAGGTGGTGAGAATATGTTAATGGTTGAAGGCGAAGTTGGCGGAAAAAAATATCGGGAACCATTTTCAAAAGGGATACTATCCAAATCGTTGATACGATCAGAAGTAGAACCAAACAAAGCATACGAAATAGCAGCAGAACTTGAAGAATCAATATTAAATGAAGGTCAGGATATAATTTCAATATCTGATTTAATAAGCATAGTCAGACAAAGACTAGAAAAAGAAGATCCAGGACTGGCAAAGAAATATATTGTCTGGAAACAAATAAGAAGATCAAAAGATCCTCTAATCATATTGATTGGTGGAGCTTCAGGTATAGGAACATCATCTATTTCATTTGAACTTGCAAGTAAATTAGGTATAAAAAACATGCACAGTACTGATATGATTCGTGAAGTAATGAGAAAGATGGTTTCTAAGGAATTATGTCCAACATTATTCGAATCAAGTTACACGGCAGAAGAAGCATTGAAAACACCTGCACCACCGGAATTTGATAAAACACTACTCGGATTTAAGGATCACGTTGAAACAGTAAACGTAGGTCTAACCGGGGTTATTGAACGTTCAATAAAAGAGGGTATCAGCATAGTTATTGAAGGCGTTCATATAGTGCCTGGTTTTATCGATGAGGATTTATTAAACAGACCTAACGTATACATGTTTGTATTAGCATTATCCGATGAAGAAATTCATAAAGGAAGATTTTATTCCAGATGTAGGCAATTATGGGCTAGAAGACCTTTAAAACGATATTTAAAGAATTTTACTTCAATTAGAAAAACTCATGATTATATTGTTGGAGTAGCAAAAAAGAATAATATTCCTGTAATAGAAAATATTGACGTTTCAACAACCATTGATGAAATGTTAGATTATATTATTCAAGTTAAAGAAAAAGAACAACAAGAAAAGTTACTGCAAGAAAGCTTACAGCAAGATAAAAGAGTATCCGAATATAACTGATATTCTTCCCAACTATTTTTTTTCATTGATTATTTACAATATTTGACAAGTGTATGTCATTTTCTTTTTTTGCTTAGATTAGTTTTATAATCATTTACCGTATCATATTATTTTTATACTGATTACTTTTTTTAATCAATAATGTGTTAATGACTTAATTATACTTTTTAAGAAATATGAATTGATTTAAATAATAGTTGGTTAAAAATAGTTAAAAAAAATTAAAAAAAAAGTTGAAAAGCTTGTTTAAGCTTTCCATAATCCATGAATTGTACAGAATTCTCTTGCTTCTATACATTTTGCTTCAGGAATTTCAAAGTATGCTTCCGGTTTGTCTCCAGGATTCAAGTATTGTTTGTGAATTTGACCATCTGCGATTAATTCAATCATTGCAATATAATGGTCTTCATCCATTGGATGTTCAACTTCTCCAACTTTAACGTGGTATCCACAGTCTAATCTTGTAACGATAGGTACGTGTTTAGGTGAACCTTCCCCTTCGGTTTTTGCTTCTATAACATTTAATTGTGTTACATCAACATCTGCTCCTGGTTTAATAATTTCTATAATATTTCCACTATTTTTACAGAGGACAATACTTGTTTTATCGAAATCTGCCATTTTATCAGCTCCTAACATTAATGTTCTGTTGATAATTATTTTTTAACAATCTAGAAATCTTCTTGTGATAATTCGAAGTAAGCTGCAGGATGTTCGCAGATAGGACATACTTCAGGTGGTTTTTCTCCTTTGTAAACGAAACCACATTTTCTGCATACCCATGTAATCTCTTCGGATCTGTTGAAGAATGTGTCACCTTCTACCATTGCTAATAGTTTTCGGTATCTTTCTTCGTGGTGTGCTTCTACTAAACCGATATTTCTTAATCTGGTTGCAATTACAGGGAATCCTTCTTCATCTGCAACATCTGCAAATTCAGGGTACATGGATGTAGCTTCTTCATTTTCACCTTCAGCAGCTGCTTTTAAGTTTTCTGCTGTGGTTCCGTATGTGAATGCTACACTTGTTGGGATATCAACACATTCTGCGTCTTCTTTTAATTCTTGAATCATTTTAAATAATACTTTTGCGTGTTGGAATTCGTTGTCTGCTGTTAATAAGAAAATTTCAGCAATTTTTTCATATCCTTCTTTTTTAGCAATTTTGGAATACATTGTGTATCTGTTTCTTGCTTGACTTTCACCAACAAATGCTTTTGATAAGTTTTCTAGGGTTTTTACCATTTTTAAATCACCTGTATAATATTATTCTAATTAAAATTTCATAATTTTAATAGAATATAATTCTATTTATTTTTTATTTAAGTATATATAAATTTTCATGATAAAAAAATCCTTTAAAAATAGTTTTGAAATGTTTTTTCTTTAAATAAAAAGATTTGGGGGGTGGATAGTTTTTTAGAAAATCCAAAGAATGGTGATAATGGCCGCTATTATAAATACCAGTGGTGCTAATAGTTTACTTACCGATACCACGGATGAAATGGTTGTAACTAGCTCTGTTGAGTTATTTGGCCCTAGCGTTTTAATATTTACTCTAGCAGTTGCCGATGCTACACTTACTTCTTCAAGATCATTTAAAGCATCTGGAATTAATTCTAAAACTGCTTGAATAATTTCATCATCGTGTTTACTTCCTACTGTTAATCCACCACCAGAAATTGTGTTAACCATATGGGTATCCGTAGTCATCGTTTCTATCATATCAATATCAGGGAATTTTGAATATATCGCTTCAAATAATCTTTCTCTAAAACCGGTTAACATATTGTTTCCATCAAAAACAATATATAACATTTTTTGATCGTCTACTTCAGTAATCATTAATTTTACTCCACTTTCACCAATTCCATCTTTTATAGGAATTTCATCAAGTGGATTATATGCGTATCCCATTTTTATCGGATGCATTTCCGGTTTTTCTATTTTGTCAATTGCGTTTTCTATTTGTAGAACACGATTATGTCCCGGAAGTAGTCTTTCATAATTTCCATTTAAGCAGTTATGACAATCTACCAGGACAACGTCCTTTACATCAGTAACATATTTTGTCTGATAAATCATTGATAAACCTACACCATAGTCAATATCGTCACCAGGCTTTGGTGCAAAGGTAGTTAATAATATTGCTCCTTCATCAAAAAACTGGATACCTATCTTTGCATCTTGATGTTGAACTCTTTGGAACTTGGTTGCCTTATCAGAATAATTTAATGTCGGTAAAACATCATTGATTGCATTTGTAATTTTTGAAACTTCTTTTGATGCAACAGGGTTGAAATCGTGTGTAGCTGCTCCATGGGCAATAATTGAAAAATCATCTAATTGATTTGCCAATATTGTCGGTAAATTTCCACCACCAATATTTCCTACCGGACCCGGATGGACACATGGAGACACGTAATTTGCCTTAATACCATTTTCTGTTTTAAAGCTTATTAATGACACGATAGTATCAATATCTTCACCCATTTCACTAAAGACATCTTCCATTGCCATGGATCCTTCACTTACTTGTGCAATAAATAAACTAAGTAATTCTAATCCTCCAACACCAAGATTACTTTTAATCGGTGATTCAATTATGGCTACAAATGCATAAACTGCTATTGCAAGTACTAATGCACCTATGATAGCCTTCATATAAATTGAATATACATTTTCCATCGTTGCTAGACTTAAATTATTTATTAAAACCCACATACTTATTGTTAGGATTGGTTGTATTGCAGATATCAACACTCCTTCAATGTATTTGATATTTGAAGTTGACCATAATACCAGCGTTTCAATTGCAAAACCAAATAACATTCCAAGCATTAAACTGTTATCGGTTATGTTAACATGTAAAAATAATGATATTATTGCTCCAAGTATGTAGAAAAAGCACGTAATTAATAGAAATACAAATGCTAGGAACATTGCCTGTTTAAGTTTAACATGTCTACCATCAAGCTTGTTTACAACCGTATGTATTAATCCACCGGATGCTATGGTTGTTAATCCGAATAGGAAGAATGTTGTAGCCGCTCCGTCAAGGAACGAATATATTACAGAACCCATACTCATTCCGGGTTGTAGACAACTTACAATTCCACCACTTAAAATACTAACAACCAATATTAAAAATACTGAAATCTTTGTTTTAGGTAAGGTTACCATGTACTTTGTTAATCCAATAATTCTTTCAGATAACCCCATTGAAAAATCCCCCAATTATGTATAAATAATTATTTAATTATTAATCATATTAAATTTTTCTTTAAAAATATTTAACGAATAAAAAACAGAGAATAATATAATAAGATTTTATGGGGTATAATTTTGGAATATGAATTAAACACACCATTAACTGATGAAGATATTAATAAACTTAAAGTTGGAGATACTGTTTATTTATCGGGTAAAATATTTACTGCACGTGATAGTGCACATAAAAGAATTATTGAATCTGGTGCTCCCATGGATTTGGAGGGAGTTGTTCTATTTCATGCAGGCCCAATTATTAAACAAAATGATGAAGAATATGAAATTGTAGCCGTAGGTCCTACAACAAGCATGCGTATGAACCCTTATGAAGCTGACGTTTTAGACATGGGTGTTAAAGCAGTAATTGGTAAGGGAGGTATGGATGAAAAAACTCAGGAAGCTCTCGTACGTAATAATGCTGTTTTTTTAACTGCAGTGGGTGGTTGTGCAGCATTATATGTCAATGGTATTAATAGGGTGGATTCAGTTGAATGGCTTGATTTAGGTATGCCTGAAGCTATTTGGCAATTGGATGTGAAGCATTTTGGTCCATTAATAGTTACCATGGACTCAAATAATGAAAATTTGTATAAAAAATAAGTGGGGTTTTGTCTTTGAGGGAAAAATCAATACTTTTAATATTATCTGTGTTATCCATAGTTTTTATTGCATTGTTTTTTTTAATAACTCCAAATTTTATTACAGATAATGGGGATGTAAAGCATTTTGAATGTAATGATTATTCGTTTGATATGTCAAGCACTTGGACTGTTAATGAATATGATGATCTGTTAAAGACGCCATTTTTATCCAACAGTCCCAATTCAATAATATTAAGTCCAGTGGATGATTCACAGTTTAGTTATTATAATGGTAGCAGAGATGATTTAACTGCAAATGGAACGGTTCTTAATACAAGTACAACAAACGCTACGGATGTAGTTATTGTTAAGACCGAAATTATCAAATACGATTCCCTGCCCGATGGAATTACATTGGATGATGCGTATAAGGCTGATAGCTTATATTCTTTAATGTATGATTCTGGAAAATTTATGATGGTTAATGATACGCCAATGACTATTGATGGTAAAAATGCTCATCAGTTTAATTATGTGGTTAGCTATGTAACTTATCAGGATACTTGGATAGAAGATAATGGACACTACATAAGAATAAAGAGTCAGGCACCTAATGCATTTTATGATAATGCAGTACCTCAATTTGATTATTTGGTTAATTCTTTTAAAGTAAAATAACCATCATCTTTTTTTTTTAAACAAATTACTCTTTTTTTTATCAATCCTTATGGATTAGAACAACTGTTATTAAGAAGGGATACCTGCTTTTTTTATTTATAAATTTCAACTTCAAAACAGGAGTTATAACAAAATTAGAATAAAAAAAATAGTTTCATGTTTATAAATAGTATCAAATAAAAAAAAATAAAAAGAGAGTTTTATTACATTGAGTCAATTATGCCCAGTATAGATTCTTCAGTTAATTTATGGGCGTTTTCCGTTCTTATGTAATAAGGATTATTGTCACTGACAAACCAGTATCTTATTGCTGTTTCATTTTTAAGCTTTGCAACATCTTTTATGACTTCTTTACCACCAGGTGTTTGCATTTTTTTCTCTGTGATATTGTAATCGTTATCATATTTGTCTTTATAAATAGATATTGCAGTTTCTAAATCTTTTGTATAGTTTACATGAACTATTTTCAAAGTGGTGGTACCATTAGAAATAACAAGACTATTGTCTGATGAATTGTTTACGGTATATCCCGTTGGTAATTGAACTGTTTCTCCATTAATGGAAACCTTGTTTAATGGTGATATTGGACTAAATAAATATAATCCTGCTAAAAGTATTAATACTACAACTATAGCAATCATATAAATCCGTTTCATTTTTTGCCTCCCATTTTTTTTCACTTTATATTATTATATCTTTTTTAATTATTATAAAATACTTATTTTATTGAAATGTTTATTAGTTTAATTAAAACATATAATATTATTATATAAATAATTTAAGAGATAAAAAAATGGACGAAAAATTAGAAAATATTTTTATTAACTTTGCTAATTCTCAGGAAGAATCATTAAAAGAAATGGGAATGACAAAAGAATCATTTGTTGAACAAGCAAAACAATGGAGTAAAACTGAAGAAGGTAAATTGGAAATACAAAAATTTATTTTACAACAGGAAATTATTGGTTTAGAAAATCAGATTTCTGATTTAAAGGAGAATATAAATAGAAAACAGGAATCAATTGATGAAATTGATAAGGAATTATCTCAGTTTGGTGGTGAATAGTTATGGTTGAATTATCTATTAAAAAAAGAGCTAGAAGAAAAGATAAAAATGATCCGGACAGTCCGATGATGGTGGAAATTCCTAGTGTCATTGTTGATGGATATGGAATTCGTGATGGTGACCAGGTAGAATGGACCTATTTTATCAACTGTAAAAATCAGAAGAAAGCTACTCTTAAATATGAATACAAAGGTTTTTAACTTTTAATAAGAATTTTTCATTAATTTAATTCTTTTTTTGTAACTTTTTTTTTAAAACATACTTTTGAGTATATTGTTTTCATATCTTGGTATTACTTTTTTTTAAATTCCTTTATATACATGTATTACTAAAGTAATACTTTTTAGTAAATTCATTTATATACTAGTATTACCATAGTATTACTTATGTGATTATTTATTTATAAGGAGGTAATACAATGAGTCATTTAGAAAAATTTATTGGAATATTAGAAGGACTCAAAATGACTGTAGTGGGAGGTATATTCCTTTTAATAAGTTTGTATTTTGTATTAACGGGAACTTCGATACCATCTTACTTAGATCCTGCATGGGTAACGGTATTTATTTGTGGTATACCTTTAGTTTATTTAGCATTAACGAGATTAATTTATGAACATTGGATTTCATCGGCACTTTTAATTGTAATGGCAATGGTGGCTTCAATATATATTGGGGAAATTTTCGCAGCCGGTGAAGTAACATTTATTATGGCTTTAGGAGCCTTACTGGAAGATTATACGGTTGAAAGATCTAAACGTGGATTAACGGATTTAATCAATTTAAAACCTGAAACGGGAAGGTTAATAATTTCAGAAAATGGTCAGAATATTGAAAAAGAAGTTCAGGCAACCGAGATTCAAATCGGTGATGTTTTAAGAGTATTACCTGGAGAAAAAATACCTGTTGACGGTGTAATAATTCATGGTGATACATCAGTTGATCAATCTGTTATGACTGGTGAATCATTACCTTTAGACAAAACGGTAGATGATGAAGTATTTTCAGGTACTTTAAACTTACATGGTTCCATAGATATTAGGGCAACCAAAGTTGGAAGCGATTCATCACTTGAAAAACTCATTCGTTTAGTTCAGGAAGCTGATGAAAAACAAGCACCTACTCAGAGGATTGCAGATAAATGGGCTACCTGGTTAGTTCCTGTAGCATTAGCAATAGCAATTGCCACATATTTAATTACAGGTAACCTTGAAAGGGGAGTTACTATATTAGTAGTATTTTGTCCTTGTGCATTAATTCTTGCTACTCCAACAGCCATTATGGCAGCAATTGGTCAGGCAACAAAACAGGGAGTACTGATTAAATCTGGTGAAGCATTAGAAATAATGGGAAATGTTGATACGATAACTTTCGATAAAACCGGAACTTTAACATTTGGTAATCTGGAAGTATCCGACATTGTTCCATTAGTTGATGATATTACAGAAGAAGAATTAACAAAATATGTGACGATTTCAGAAGTCAAATCAGAACATCCTATAGGAAAGGCAATAGTTAATCATAGTAAAGAAAACGGTAAAGATTATGGTGAACCAGATTCATTCGAAATGATTCCAGGTAAAGGTGTTAAAGTCGAGTATAATAAGGATGTGATATTATCCGGTACAACCCGTTTCATGGAAGAGAATGATATTGAAATTATTGATTCATGCCATAAGCAACTGGATTTATTAAGGGATGAAGGTAAAGCTTCTATCGTTGTAGCTTTAAATGATAGAATTATTGGAGTAATAGGTTTATCCGATGTTTTAAGACAAAACGCTGAAGCCGTAGTAAGTACACTTAAAAATGATCTTGAAACAAATGTTGAACTGTTAACTGGTGATAATTATAAGTCAGCAAATTATTTCGCTTCAAAAGTAGGTATTACCGATGTTCATTCTGAACTTTTACCAGAAAATAAAGTAGAAATTGTAGAACAGTTAAAGTCATCTAATAAAAAGGTTTGTATGGTTGGAGATGGAGTAAATGACGCTCCTGCATTAAAAACTGCTGATGTAAGTGTTGCTATGGGTGGTATGGGTAGTGATATAGCTATTGATGCTGCTGATATGGCATTATTAGGTGATGATATTGAAAAATTACCATATCTTAAAAAATTATCAAATGCAACATTATTTACAATACATTTAAGTATTACAATTTCAATGATTATTAACGCTATAGCAATCATATGTTCAGTATTAGGATTATTAAATCCGATTACTGGAGCATTGGTACACAATATAGGTTCTTGTGCTGTTGTGATGTTAGCAGCATCACTTTATGATAGGGACTTTTCTAAGTATGTAATAAGCTCATAATATACCTCTTTAACCTCCTATTTTTTTTGAACATTTTTCAATTTATATTTTAAGTATTGTTGTGCCTTTTTTTAGAATTATATTTTACGATAATATGAACTTTTAATAAAGTTATTTCCCATTTTGTGAACATTATTTCGTATTCAATTACACATTTAAGGAACAAAAAAAATTTTATAAATCACATTTAGGGAACTTTAAAAAAAGGTTTTTATCACTATAATAGTTTAATTTGCCTTATTTAAAGAAGTAACTACTTGAAAAACATTTATACTCACTTCATGTATTTGATTATCCTTATTTAAAAAATCTTTAAAAAGTGTTAATAAATTATTTTTAGGAGTAGATAATTTGAATTCATTTCTATTTTATAAAATGGTTAAATGTTTATAATCTGTTACTATTCTTAGTATAATGTTATTC
>JAZUCJ010000094.1:0-8347 GCA_045639105.1 Methanosphaera sp. | reverse complement strand
GACCTTTTAGAAGTCATATTTCTTTATAATAATTCTTTAAATAATGGAATTATAAATTACCATAGACCTAGTCTATATCTTATTTTAATATTATATCTTTTATTTAATAAATACTTGACTATTATTGTATGATGTTTATTGTAAAAAAAAATAGTTGGTAAAAAAAAGGTAATTCTTGAAAGGTTATAATTGGTTAAATTTCATCCCAAATTTTATCAAAGTCATATTTGCTGTCAGGATCCTTGTCACTAATTTCTGCATCAATATCTTTCATAAACTGTTCTAGTTGTTCGGAAGTTTCAAATTCCTGTATATGCTCTTCGTCTAAGAATTTTTCCTGACTTTTTAACATAATTTCTTGATATGAATTATCCGGGAAATATAACTGGGTATATAATCTTGAATGATTGTTTTGTGTACCTGGTAATGGTACAATTTGTGCGTATGGTTCTATGTTTTCATATAGCATTGTTTTAAGTTCTAATTTTTCATTTAGTAATTTGTAAATGTTGTAATAAGTTAAACTTGGATGTTTGAGTTTGATTTCATTTGTGCGGTAATATATTAAACATTCATCATATCCGTTAAACATTGGATATCCTTTTATATCAAAATGTGTTTTAAAGAAATTGTATACTTTGGCACATTCTTTCACAATATCCTTGTTGGATCCAAGATTTATTGATCTGCGTATAAACATAAATTTTTGAATGTCATTTAAGTTATTTACTTCTTCTTTGATTATATCCGTATTTTGTTTAAACCGTATCAAGATACCATTTTTTTCGGCGTATTGTTCATACTTGTCAAGTTCGTTAGTGTTCCATCTAAGAACGTTTTCTTCGGTATTATAATTGTACAAACTAATGTAAAACTCATTTTTTGGAAAACCTTCTTCAATAAAATCTCGTATTTCGTTTATGGTTCTAATGTTATAATTGTGGTATCCACTTTCTAAATTGCCAACCGTGAGAAATCTATTGAAATTGGTTCCGTATAATTTTTCATATAATTTGTACCAACTTTCATCTATTTGCATAATAGACACTCCTTTCAAGAATAATTATCAATAATAAAGCAATTTTTAATGCTTTAAATTCATTATTTAATGGCTAATTAAATATTATTAATGTTATTATAAATAATATTTAAGCAAAATTTGTTAAAATTCGGTTTACTTTTAATCCATTAAGTTTAACTTAAAATGATTATTATTGAGTAAGTTTTTAAAAAAAGTATTAGCGTTGGGAGGTTAATTTATAATTTAATACTGGCTTTTTTAATCTCTCTATTGATGAAAGTATCAAGAGCATTCTCTACAAGACCTTCACTTTCTATTATCTTAATGCCCATTCTTTCAACTTCAGCCCTTGCAACCAAGCCTATTTTTTCACAGATAACAATGTCACAATCTTTAATGGTATCCGCTGATTTTTCCCATTCTTCACCATCAGGCCTATGGTCCTTTGAAGAGAATAATATATTCTCATACTCGATATTATGGCTGTTTTCATCATAGTTATAAATAATAAAATATTCACAAATACCAAAATGTTCCAAACGTTTTCCATTTTCTTTAACAGCCACACCAATCTTTTTCATTAGATGTCCCCCATATACTCTACTAGAATATTTGTTGTAAGTTATTATTATTTATTAACTCAAATTTCTAAATATATACTTATGAATTCCAAAACACCTAAAGTACATATCATATATTGTCATCCCAGTAAAAAATCAATAACATACGAAATCAAAGAAGCATATATCAGGGGTTTAACTAAAAAAAATATCAGTTATACTATAACCGATTTATATGAATCAAACTTCAGCAGCGATATTTCAGAGGAAGAATACTTAAGGGAAAATAATAACATCAATCATCCATTATCTGAGGACGTACTTCAAGAACAAGAAAAAATAAATAATGCAGACATTCTAACATTTATTTTTCCATTATTCTGGATGGACGCACCATCAAAACTTGTAGGATATTTTTCCAGAGTATTTACAAAAGGATTTAAATATGATACGGACAGTGGAAAAAAGGCTACAATGAAAACAATGGAAAAAACAAACTTCTTAATCAGTGCCGGAAGCAGTTACGAAACACTAAATGAGGACGGAAAAATCAATGCACTAAAAACCATATTTATAAGGGATAGATTAGCCGGAAAAACAAAAACCGCAAAGATGTATTTCTTTACAGAAACAACATATGTAAAAGAAAAAGAATTGAATAAGCTGCAATCTCACATAGAAAAAGCAGAAGAAATTGGACAGGACATCACATAAAATCTTCTGCTTTATAATCTGTTTTTGGATTGGTAACATTAATTAATTCAATGACTTCATCAACGTCCACAATCGTGTTAATACACCCGTCTTTCAACAGATAAACTCCCTGAGGACAAAACTTGTCTAAAGACATCATTGCCAGGTTTAAATCAACGGGACATGCCACTCCAATAACTCCTTTAAACGGTCTTTTTTTAACAACGTTTTTAATAAATGTCGAACCCGGAACTATGTATACATCAATTCCCTTTTTATCACTGACTGATTTAATGGTTCCTATACAACATTTACCACATTTAACACATGCTATTCCAGATTCATTAAGTTTTGCAGGACAATCCGTGGATCTAAGACAATGAGGCAGAACCATTATAACATCTTTGGCTTCCAACTGTTTGAACTTGTCACGATTTATACGATTTCTAAGATCAATACTGATTTCATCAATCAGCAAATCGTTCAACTGAAACCATTGGAATATCTTTTTAATAACCGGATAAGTCAAATTAAGAGCAAACAACAATATTCCCGGAAATATAAGTTTTTTAGTTTTTATAAGGTGTATTCCAAGAATCAAGGTTATACAAATAAGAACTGCTAATATTACGAGAAGTATTGCAACTATTTCACCAAGTAATGTAAATAAATTTAAATCCATTTTTTGAACCTTTTTCTAGATAATTTTTTCATATATAAATATTAATATTTACTTTCAACATATACTATCATTAATTAATTTTTATACAGAAATGTTTTTATAAATTGGAGTAGATATATAATAATTACTATTCTAATAATTCATATTATTCTTTGTTTCATATGGAGTAATATATTAAATAGAATTTATTTATTCATTAAAAAATTTTTATTAAAGTTTAATATGACTAAAATTGTAATTTATCATTCAAAAGAATGTGATCCTAAACGATGTACTTCTGTAAAACTACAGAAGCAAAATAAGGTTTTTATCACACATAATATGCGTAAAATACCCTATAATGCGATAGTGTTGGATGCAGAAGCAAGTAAGGCGGTCTCTGTAGAAGATAAGGATAAAATTACAAAATATGGATTATCAGCATTGGATTGTTCTTGGAAAAAATTGAAAAATTCTTCTTTTAATTTCAAGTCTAAGAAAAATCATAGGTTGCTTCCATTTTTGGTGGCGGCAAATCCAGTAAACTATGGAAAACCATGCATATTATCAACTGCTGAAGCATTAAGTGCTGCATTATATATTGTAGGTTACAAAAATGAAGCTAAGGATTTGATGAATTCGTTCAAATGGGGTCCACACTTCATTTCACTTAATGAAAATTTATTAGAAGCCTATAGTGAGGCAAGTAATAGTACTGAAATTGTAAAAGTACAAAATGAATTCTTAGGAGGAAACTAACATGGCAAAATTTGAAGAAGCTGAAAACAGAATGTTTAACATTAAAATTTGTTTAAAATGTAATGCAAGAAATCCAGCTACTGCAAAATCCTGTAGGAAATGTGGTTACACTGGTTTAAGATTCAAAGCAAAAGAACCAAGAGGATAGATTATTTGTACTTATTACTCAGTACATTTAATTTTTTCTTTATTTTAATCCCCAAAAATCAATTCTAATTTTTAATAATAATTCACTTAAATACAGTCAATACTCCATATATTAAATATAAAATCAATATAAGAAAGGAGCATACATTATTCATTAAACAGCTACAAAAATCAGGATGCTTATCATATTATTTGATGGCAAATCTTCTGTTAGAACTATTTTTTTCATACTACTAACATTCATTTTTCATGAATTTTTATATTTTCGACACATGCAATTGTTTGTCCTTAAGCATTTTTTCAGATTGAGTAAGTACAAATACTTTTTAAAATAAAATAGATATCAAGAGCAAAATTTTCATTTATTTAATTGGAAGAGTAGATAATAATGAACGTTGAGAATTATATTAAAGAAACACTTAAAAATCACAAATTACATTTTACTTTAATAGATCCTGATGAACAATCACCAGAAGACGCAGCATTAATGGCTAAAGCTGCTCAAGAAGCTAATTCTGATGGTATTCTGGTTGGTGGTTCAATAACTGATCAAGACGATTTAAATCTTACAGTTAAGGCAATTAAGGAAAGTACGGACTTACCAGTAGTTTTATTCCCAGGAAATATTAGTGGAGTCAGTAAATATGCTGATGCTATTTTATTTATGAGTTTATTAAATTCAACAAATCCTTACTGGATTACGGGTGCACAAGCATTATCTGCTCCTTCTATTAAAAAAATGGGGATTGAAACAATTCCTATGGGATATTTAATTATAGAACCGGGGGGAACTGTTGGTTGGGTTGGAGATGCCAAGCCAATTCCTCGTAAAAAATCAGATTTAGCATTAGCCTATGCTATGGCAGCAGAATTTTTGGGAATGAGAGTAATATACTTGGAAGCAGGTTCTGGAGCAGATTCACATATTCCCCTTGATTTTATAGTGAAAGTTAAGAAATTAACAAACCTCATCCTAATTGTTGGTGGGGGAATCAGGACAGCAAAAGATGCACAGGAAGTTAGTCAAGCAGGTGCAGACATAGTTATTACGGGAACAGTTGTTGAAGAAACAGAAGATGCTTATAAAAAGATTAAAGAATTAACCGATGCCATACACTAAGAACTATTATTTAATGGAGTACCCTAAACGAGTTATTTCTCCATTTCTTTTTTTATTTTAAGATAATCCTCATAATGATTAATATTCAAAAGCTCCAATTCATTCTCTTCTTTTAAAGCATAAAATTCAACATTATCACTAATCATTTTTCTTAAAACAGGATTAAGATTACTGTCCTCACCCTGAATATAATCATATAATAATTTTCCATAACAGCAAAAGGGCATACCTAAACCCTCGGCCGTATCTAATTTTCCAACTTTTCTACGTCTAAGTATACTGATGGTGTTTTTAGGATTTGGACTGTTTTCTAGAATTTTTATCATACGATTAATAGTTGCCGTTGTGAGTGTTGGTTGGTCGGCGGCAGCAAATAAATAAAATTTGTCTTCATTACCTTTCAAGGCATTTTCAATAGTTTTTGACAAATCTACTTCCGGATTTTCGTTAATAACTACGTTAACCTTGTCCAGTAAATCGTTTTCTTCAAGCAAACTATAAATTTCATCCTTAAAATGACCTAAACAAACATTAATATTTTCAATATCCGAATTAAGAACATGTTCAATAGTATGAATCAGTAATGCTTTGTTGTTTATTTCTAACTTAAGTTTATGAATCGGTGTTTTACCCATATCCTGAAAGTCTTTAATCATTCTGGAATTCTTGCCTGCAGCAGTTATAATTGCATCCACATTAATCATCTCTAAAAAAAGTAATTATAAAATTATAAAAAAAAGGGGGGTGTTTAGGTTGATGTTGTATTGTTGGTGGAATTTAGGGTTGAATTAACGGTAGAGTTATCTCTAAGTTCATATATTTTGGTAAATATTGCAGTAGCTCCACCTTCTCCTTCGGTCCACATAACTATCTTAATTGGATAATCTCCAGTATTTTTTACCAATACATCAATAGTAGGTCTGTATTCATAAAGAATAGCTTCATCATCACCGGACATACCTGTAGGTAATGGGTTACCTAATGCTAAAAGAGCGGATCTAAGTGATCTTCCAGGAGGACACACTCCGTGTGCAGCACTACCTGAAGGAGCTTCTGATTCAACAATTGAAGTGAAAGTAACATTTTCTTTTCCATGAGCTGTGCCGTGTGCTGGTACAAAAGTATTGTTCCAACCTGCTGCAAATTCTTTTGCGTTTGCTGCACGAATTGCTGTAGGATAACCGGCTAAGCTTTCAACATAACTTAATCCATCACTTACTTCAATTTCGCTTGCATTATTATCATATACTAATACTGGACAACCCGGCGTATAATTACGCATGTAACCATAAACATCTTCTCCAAATAAATGGGTGATATTTTCTTTACCATAAACATTGGTTCTATTGTCACTAAAGTTACCAAGGCAATAGTCCACAGTTATGTTGTCACCATCATCTGCATCATCAAACCATGTTTTTAGTTCGGCTGAAGTTACAAAATCGGTTGGTACGGTATCATTACTTATTTCACTACCCTTGATAGTTTTAATGGTCTTGTTGTGGCGTACAAAATTAAGAGAATCTCCTGATTTGAATGCGACTGTGTCAGCTTTTTTATATGCCCACACTATTTCATCAGTTTTTTGAACTCTAATCTTACCATTTTCATCCATGATAATTTTACCAATTCCATCCATTTTACTGGAAATATGACCATCTGAAGTGATGTATGTGTTATTGTTTATCACATCTTTTGGTGCGGCACCAGTAAATATTGATGTAAACACAGTCATAACATTTCCATGAATCAATGGTCTTGCAATATTCAATGGATTAGATGCTAAAGGTTCTTTACGAAGAGTTACAGTATCAATTAATAAATCTCCAGAAACTACTGTTGTACCGTTTACAGCATTAATACTTTCAGTAGCATTATATGCGCTGGTAAATTCGTTACACATAATTCCTGAAGCGATAACTGTTAATAATAAAACCCCAATTAATATATAAGGATTGGTTAGTTTTGCCATTTATGTATTAACCTCTCTAATTTTAATTAAATATTTTAATTGAAAATTATAATATGCTTTCAATGATTTATCATATACTTATCTATTATATTGTTGATGATTAATATTATTTTTTCTATTAATTAAGAAATATTTAAAAAAAGTAAGTATTATTGGGGGTTAAAATAGTTTAGATGTAATTTCAGTAATTTTTCCTTGTCCATTTCCGCCAAGGAATATTTTTTTATTATTATTTGTATTTATAAATCGAATTATGTCTTTAATTTCTTTAATAACCATTAAATCCTTATTGTAACCTAACTTATTCAGGTATTGCACATAATCGTAGGTAATGTCATCTAAACCAGGGAAGATTATTAGAGTGTCTGGCGAATATATTTTTATATAATCTAAAATATTGAATCTGCAAGTTTCGTGTTTTCTGGCCGTTCCTATTATGACAACATCGAATTTATCCTCTTCCAGCACTGCTTTAAGGGAATCTACATTATCTGTTTTACCTATTACTATTTCATTGTTTTCATAATTGATTTTAATGGTTCTTCCAGCAACTGATTTAAATGTTTCTAATTGTTTTATGATGGTTTTTTCTCTAATTCCTAATTCTAGGCAAGTAATTCTTGCAGCTTCAGCATTTTGAAGGTTAAATGAACCGAACAATTCCAGATTATGTTGATATTTATCAAAAAGTAATGTTTTACGGCTTTTATCGGTGATTTTTAAGAGATTCGGATCATTTTTGTTAAGAACAGCAACTTTGTTTTTAATAAATTCACCAACTTCCTCGGTATAATGTTCTATTGACTTATGAACATCCATATGATCATAACCAATATTTGTTGTAACAACCAAATCAATGTCAAATACATAGTCACAAAATGCCAGGGTCATATCACAGACTTCAATAACCATGAAATCATAGTCCTCTTCATTTGCCTTAAGAAGTAGTTCGGTGTATCCTGAAAAACCTCCACCCCCATTTCCTCCGAGAACAACATCATATCCTGCATTACTTAAAATATGGTAAATCATATGGCTTGTTGTGGTTTTTCCATTGGTTCCGGTAACAGCTATGGTTTTAATGTTTTTATGTTTAGTCATAACATCCGAAATGAATATGTTTTTTTCAATAATATTTTTACAGATATCTTTATCGAATAAACTAGGACTAACGGACACGGCTTCAGATTTAAATATCTTATCCAAATTATGACTTCCAATTTCCAGGTCTAATAATTCTTTATCGACTTCATTTTGATTTAAAATACTTAAATCTATTTTTCTGTTGATGTCTGATGAGTAAACTTTATGTCCTCTTTGTAATAGAGCAATTGTAGCTTGTTGTCCCTCAACACCTAAACCCACAACACTTATATTCATTTTATGAACTCCCTTTTTCCATATATAATTACTT
>JAZUCJ010000093.1:0-6437 GCA_045639105.1 Methanosphaera sp. | reverse complement strand
TATTGATGATATTGAATCTTTAAGTAATGATATTTTATCCTCTAAAACTAATCATTATCTTAGGCGGATGTTGTTTTGTTTAAGATTGTTGTTTAGGTATAATGGTGAGAATTTGGATGAGTTTATTGATTTTTATTATTATATTGAGGATTTGTTGAATAATGAGTTTGTTATGGATCTTGATGAATTGAAGATTTTTATTTATAGGGTCACTGATTTGATTGTTAATGTTGATGATTATGGCATTAGGGGTGATACTTTGATTACTGAGGTTGCCGCTAATCTTTTACAGTCTTTATATCTTGAATTGGAGACTTATAAATTGGTTGATAAGACTGATGAATCTGTGCTTTGGAAGGATTTGTTGTTGAAGCAGGTTAAGAATCAGGTTGTTGATTTTGATGTTTTGATTGATATTTTTAATAATTCGTCTGGTGATGTCAGGTCTTCTGTTTTGGAGATTTTGTGTAATAATTATCCTATGGAGTTTGCTATTTTCAGGGCTCGTAATGGTATTTTGGATTGAAGGTGTGTTTATGGAATATAGGGTTGATGCTCGTACTGGTAAGGAGGTTTCTTTGCTTGGTTTTGGGGCTATGAGGTTGAAGAATAAGGGTACTAATATTGATGTTGATCTTGCTAGCCAGCAGATTAAGTATGCTATTGATAATGGTGTTAATTATATTGATACTGCTTATTTGTATGGTAATGGTTCCGGTTCTAATGAGAGGGTTCTTGGTGAGATTATTGAGGCTCTTGGTTGTAGGGATAGTGTTTTTTTGTCTACTAAGATGAATCGTATGATTATTAATTCTAGGGATGATATGGAGGAGATGTTTAGTAATCAGTTGGAGAATCTTCGTACTTCTTATATTGATTATTATTTTTTGCATAATGTTATAAGTTTTAGTGATGTTGTTAAGTTGGTTGATTGTGGCTTGTTTGATTTTATTGAGGATAAGAAGTCTAAGGGTCAGATTATTAATATGGGTTTTTCTTTTCATGGTTCTTTAGATGATTTTAGGAAGATTCTTGATTTGTATGATTGGGATGTTACTTTGCTTCAGTATAATTATTTGGATGATAATATGCAGGCCGGTATTGAGGGTATTAGGTTGGCTAATTCTCGTGGTATGAGTGTTGTTATTATGGAACCGTTGAAGGGTGGTTTGTTGGCTGGTAATATGCCTGTTGAGGTTAAGGAGTTGTTGAAGTCTTCTTCCTGTAATCGTAGTAGTGTTGATTTGGCTTTCAGTTGGATTTATGATACTCCTGAGGTTACTTGTGTTTTGAGTGGTATGAATTCCTTGGATATGGTTAGGGAGAATGTGGGTATTGTGAATAATCATTTGTCTAATCCGCTTAGTGATGAGGAGGTTGATCTTGTTAATCGGATTAAGGAGGTTCTTGTCAGATTAAATAAGATTAATTGTACGGGCTGTAATTATTGTATGCCTTGTCCTAGGGGTGTAAATATTCCCGCTATCTTCAAGTATTATAATGATAAGCATCTTTTTCCGGAAAATAAGTCTTTTGGTGTAAATCATACCTTTATTCTTTATTCGGGTAATATTTTGGGGGTTACTGGTGAGGCGCATGATGCTTCTTTGTGTGTTGATTGTGGTTTGTGTACTTCTAAGTGTCCTCAAACTTTGGATATTCCTAATTTAATTCGTATGGTGGATGATGAGTATCATGGCAAGTTTGTCAGGCCATTTATTCCTGTTTTGAAGAAGTTAATGAAGTATGTGCTGTAAAAAAATAGGGAGTTTTTATTATTTAAGGGGGGAATGTGTGAATAGAAGATTAATCTTCTTCATATACTTCTATACATTCTCCGGTACAGTTTTCTGATGCCTGTTCATATATTTCGGCTTCTTCGACTTTTAGTTCGTCTACGTTGTCGTCTCTTTGTGCACCTATTAGCATTGCTTTGTCGTCGTCGTCAAAATTGAATTTTGTTTCGTCGAGTTCTACGCAGTGTCCGCAGCTTGTGCAGTCTTCTCTTTCTAGTATGATTTCATACATTTTTTTTCCTCCTTTTTAAGATATTTAATTCTTGGTAAGTAATTATATTTAAATATATGTAACTATGTAAGTAATTTTGAAAAAAAAGTAGGGGATAATTGATTATTTTATTGGAGTGTAGGATATAATCTTATTCTCTGTATTTTCTTTACGTCAATGTTTTCAATGTTCAAGCTTAATGTATCGAATCCCAGGAACAGTTTCGTGTTTATTTTAGTGGATTCTGTTCCTATTATTTTATTGTATTCATCATAACATGTTGCGGCAATTTTAATGTCATGGTATTTGTCAGGATTGTCTATTGTGATTTCTCCCACTATTTCAATACTGTCTTCGGATTTGATAATTACTGACGTATTCTTTAGTTTCATTCCAATTTTACGTTCAATGTCGCTTAACTGTTCGATAAATATCTGGTTTCCCTCTTCGGGAACTTCTATTTTTTCTTTTTTGATTTCTTCTTCTATTTCATCGTTGTCGTATCTTATTCTTTCGGGCAGTATTATGATTATTGCCGTTTCCTGAATGTTTAAGTCCAGGCTTATGGTAAATTTTGAGAAGTTTCCATGATCTACCTTGACTGCTGTGGAATTTTTGCTTATCTGGTGTTGGTTTATATCATAGGATACGGCAGATAATTTAACTTTCTTGTTGTCAAGTTTATCATTTGTCGTTATTTCTCCAAGTATGATTAGTGGACCGTCGTAATCATCCAGTATTATGTCGATATTTCTTAGGAATAAGCCCATCCCTGATTCCATTTTCTTGTTTCTTCTTAGTTTGTTTCTAAGTGACTCTTCCAGCTTAATTAGTTTTTCATCTTCTTCCGAATATTCTTTCTGTGAATCAAAGTCGTATTCGTCCAGGTCCATTATGAATGTCTGGGTATTTTCATCAGTTTCTCCCAGTAGTTCTTTTGTTACTTCATCCAGTTCATCATCGAAGATGTTAGTATTTGAATCTATTATTTCTTGTGCAATACTATCTGCGTAGAGATGATCCATTTTCGTATTTCTTGAATCGTCATGATTTATTTGAATATAAAGTGCTTCTCCACAGTATGCACAATATTCTTCAACATCATCATTGTATTGTCCACAGTGTAAACATTGTTGCATTTTTTTTATCCCCTTTGGAAATTATATCTTATATTATTTTATAATTGAAATGCTTTATAAATTTAATCTATTTTAGTTTTAGTTGTTGATAAAGTTAAATATTAGATTTTAGATATTATCTATTATAGTTTTTATTTAAAGGTGTGTATTATGTCAGATAGTAGAGAAAAAGTTTTTGATTTTATGCAAAAAGCCGGTGTATTATTTTTAGCAACCGTTAAAGGTGACAAGCCAAAGAATCGTCCTATTGGTTTTAAGATGTTGGTTGACAATCAAATTTATTTTTTAACCGGCGAATCCAAGGATGTTAACACTCAGATGATTAAGAATACCAATGTTGAATTTGTTGGTATGGTTGAAAATCAGTTTATCCGCTATTATGGTAGGGTCGTATTTGATGAGGATGAGGATAAGTCTTTGTTGAACAGGGCTTTTGAAATTATGCCAATGCTTAAGGAGTTGTATGGTGATTCTTCCGAGGATAAGCCTAGAATTTTCCATGTTGACAAGGCTACGGCTGAGATTCGTGACATGTTTGGCATTGTTGAGGCTTATGATTTTTTAAGTTAGCCGTTTTTTCATGATTAAAAAAAAAGAAGGATTATGGATGGTTACGTGTAGTGTTATTTTTATTCTACACCTTTTTTCTTGGTTTTTAGAGTAGTTTTTCTTCCCATTCCTTTTCTTTAAATCCTGTTAGTACAAGGGTGTCACTTACTATTATTGGTCTTTTTACTAGCATTCCGTCTGTTGAGAGTAGGTTAATTTGTTCTTCTTCTGTCATATCGTTTATTTTGTCTTTCAGTTTCATTTCTCTGTATTTTTTTCCGCTTGTGTTGAAAAATCTTTTTAGTGGCAGTTCTGATTTTTCGTACCACTCTTTTATTTCGTTGGATTGTGGATTATCTTTTATTATGTCCCTGTCTATATATTCAATGTTATGTTCATCTAACCATTTTTTTGCTTTTTTGCACGTTGTACATCGTGGATATTCTATAAATAACATATTTATTCCCCTTCGTTTTCTTATTGTTTATTTTTTATGTTTTTTCACTTTTTTATTTATTTCGTTTCATGTACATTGTGTACATAAGTTACATTTTTTACATATTTTACATTATGTTGTTTATGTACATAGGTTTAAATATAACCTTTAATATAAATAATATCATGAAAAATTACACAGTAAAAGCCAGGCAACGACAAGGGACAAAATCCATTGACTTAACATTACCTGCCGATATTAGCAAAGAATACTCCATTACTCGTGGGGATATCTTTAAAATAGATCCTGTGTTAGAAAATGACACTTTAAAATTAGAATACACATTAATATATCAAAACAAAACTAAAGATGAGGATTAAAATGGATTTAGAAAAATTTAACTTATTCATCAGTTATTACCACGTAGACAAATATTTTAGAGACAAACTCAGTAAAATGATAGGCAACCATTTCAGGACAAATTCTTCACCACACAAGTATGAAATCTGCCACAACTTCAATAAGTATACTGAAGAACTAAAGAAAACATCATCAAAAAATGATATTTTTATTATTCTTGTGGGAAAGGAAACTTACAAGTCTAAAAATGTCGATTGGGAAATAGATTTTGGATTACATGAAGATGCATGCGTTATGGGATTATGTTTACCTACAAATGACGATTATCTGAAAGATAACGTGAATCCAAAAATCATACCTGAAAAACTATTGACAAATCTCTATTCAGGTTATGCATCATATTTTGACTGGACAGACAACTATGACGATCTCGAATCATATATAGAAATATCATTGAATAACAAATTAACGAAACATCCTCTGTTTATATAATTTGGAATTGTTCAGAAAAATATGCTAATCAGTAAATTATAATAATTTTTTCAGTAAAGTTAATATAATATTATAATAAATATTATAATGAAATTAATAAAGAAAAAATTATTTGGTGATAGAATGGCAGAAAATGATCATCCGCATATAAGAATCATAAACAACATGAAAAGTATAGCTCCATTGGTTTCAATGGTTGAAGAATCAAGATTAACATTTATTAAGGAAAATCTAAGTCTACACTTGCACAGCAGTCAGATTAAGCTTTTAAAAGAAGCAAATAAACATTCAAAACCGGCCCATAAAAAAGTCAGGGTAGAAAAATACGGTAAATTATTGGAAAATCCTGACCAAATAAATAATTTATTTGATTTACATAAGAATCTGTACATAGAAAAATATCAGAAATTGGAGAAAAAAGGATTGGTTGAAGTAAACACTGACTGTGAAGAACTTCCATATGATGTTACACTTACACAAAAAGGTAAGGACATACTTGCAGAAATAAGGGATCTTGAAGCACAATGGCAGGATATTGTATTAAAAGACGTGGAAAATAGTGAAGTATTGCTTGAAAGTTTAAAACAGGTATCCCAAAATGCACTTTCCATAAATTATAATCATAAAAAACAACAGAAATTCATATTCTAACTTATTCAACTCCTCCTTTACTATTTTTTTTATAATAAATTCTTAAAGCATACATTATTTGGAGATGTTATCATGAATGGCTTTGAAATTACACTTATACTCGAAGAGGTAACCCCATTGACACAAAGAAAATTAATGATTCCCTCAGGTATAAGTTTTGAAATGTTGCATGAAATAATATCCATAGTATTCAATCTGAATGAAAATGATAAGTACACCTTCATATTTGATGAATTGGATCTTGAAATATTTGATACTGGACGATTGAACAGGGATTTGATTGATTCAAGATATGAAAAAATCGACAAGTACTTCGAAGCATTTAAAAAGTTAAGCTATAGAAATGCCTTTTGGGATATAACCATTAACGTTATGCAAAAAGCATACGACAAACAATATCCTCAGCTGGTAGAGCTTAAGGGAATGTATAATCCCGTGCCGGAGATATTGTCAACCAATGAGTTTTCGGAATTTGTTGAAATGAAGATAAAAAAGGAGGATGTCAAATTCAAATTTGAATTCAAGAGGATAAATAAGTTAAACATTCAAAAAGATTTAATGATCTTATTTAAAGTTCCATACCAGATAGTTGACAGGCAGGTTATTGAAGTAAAAACACAGGAAACTTTAGACAAGATATTATAGTATGATACAGCAAAAACTATTATCTATCGCATTTTATCGAATTATTAAATCCATGTTTTAATCACTTGTTTTTTATTTTATTAAATAATTTATTTTTTAAATTCTATTTTTCCATGTTCTCTTAATTTATTTCACAATATCATTTATTTATATTCGGT
>JAZUCJ010000092.1:0-8534 GCA_045639105.1 Methanosphaera sp. | reverse complement strand
TAATTTATTATTTATACTAAGAGGAACTCTTGTTATTTCATTATTTATAAAACTTAAAATCTCTTCATTTTTTTTTCCATTTTTTTTCACAGCTATTTGATATACTGGACACAAGTATATAAACAACTATCCAACCAATTGGACACAAGTATATAAACAACTATCCAAATAATTTGATAATTCATTAAAACTAGATAAAAAAAAGTATGAAGAACAGTATATGTCAAGTAAAATCATGAAAATGGGTTAAGCTAGAATTAATTAAAAGTTTTTTGGAATAATTCACCATGATACTTATTGTTAAATTACTAGTTGAAATAAGAATAGATTAAAAAAAGTATTGTTTATGTTGATTAAGATATAATCTTAGCCAATTTGAATCTGATTGTATTTTCTTTTTAATAATTAATTTATCAATCATCAGGATTTATTTCAAAAAAAGAAGAAATGAGTAAAATTATTTTTTTACTCCGCCATATACAGCGTTCGAATAATGTTTCCAGATTACGTCTATTTCCTCAAATCCTGCTTTTTCGAGCATTTTAATGTGTTTAAATATTGTTACTGGAATATCATTGGCATCTCTTTTATTTTTATGTTCAAGTATTTCCTCTTCGGTTACGCCGTTTTCCTTCATTTCATCCAGTGCTATTTTGTTGTATAACTGTTCGTTATATGTGTTACTTGCCTTAATCACATCTGCATTATAAAATACTCCACCGTTTTCCAGCACGTCATGTATATCCACATACATTGCCTCTTTTTCTTCATCTGTTGCTATGTGATGCAGGGCTAATGATGAGATTACCGCATCATATTTTGTTTCAATTTGCATCTGCGTAAAGTCGCCGACAATGTATTCTACAGTTTCGTAGTCAGATAACTTGTTTTTTGCTATTTCTATCATGTTTTCTGACAAGTCCAGACAAGTTATGCGTGCTTCGGGGAATCTTTCAAGTACTTTTTGTGTGATGTTTCCTGTTCCACACCCTAAATCCAGTATTTTAGGGTTATCCTTGTAGTCGGGGATTGCATTTACCAGTGCTGTTATCATTTCATTGTAGCAGGGAATGTTTTTTTGTACCTGTGTGTCAAATGATTCCGCTTCTTTGTTAAAATGTTTTTTCAAGTCGGACATTAACTTATTCCTCCCATTATATTATTTCATAATTGAATTTTGTTTCTACAAATATTACTATTGCCATTCCTATTATTGCTATTACAAGACATATTGGCAGGGATGATAGTGGTGCTGCCGTAATGTGAGATAATGGTATTCTCATTGATCCGAGCATTATTCCGATGAGTGTTGCTACGGTTAGCTGTTTATGGTGTTCGAGCATGTATTTTATTATTCTGCTCATTGCCATGAACCCTATTACTGCTCCCAGTAGAAATACTATTATTTCAATTATGGATATTCTGTGAAGTACGTTTATCATGTATTCGTATTGTCCCAGTAATAAAAGCAGTGATGATCCTGATATTCCCGGCAAGAGCATTGCGCATATTGCAACGAATCCTGATACAAACAGTATTGGCAGTGAGTGTGCTGCCTGCATAGGATTTAATCCTACAAATATGTATGCAAGTACTGCAAAGATTACAGTTACGGATATTGCTCTGATGTTGAATGCGTCCAACTGTTTGTAGAGAATGTATATTGATGAAAGTATAAGTCCTCCGAAGAAGGAATACGTGAATGCAGCATAGTTTCCAAGTAAAAAGTTTATTATGCTTGCCATCAGTATCATTGCAATTGCAATTCCCAGTCCGAGGGGTATGAAGAATTCAAAGTCTATTTCCTCGAAGAGCTGTCTTTTAAACCCTTCAATGTCTCCCTTGATTAGTGGTTTCAGAAACATCAGTTTGATGTTGCTGATGGATGTGATTAGCTTATCGTATATTCCAGTTATTAATGCTATTGTACCCCCGGATATGCCGGGCATTATGTCGGAGGCTCCCATTAATACTCCTCGCAGGAATATTTTTATCATTTCCTGATAGTTTAACATTGATTTTTACTTCCTTTGTCGTTAATTGTTATTTTTTATTTTTGTTTGACAATATTTAAATAATTAATAAAAGATAGCATTATTATTGAAATGTGAGGGTAAAGAATATGTTGGGAGAAAAAGAGTTAAGAAAATTGTTTCCAGAATATGATGATTCAATACAGCCTTCAGGTATTGATCTTAAGCTTGATAATGTATTTGAGGAGGCTGGTCCCGGTTCATTAATAGACAACAGGAAGGATTTACCGCCGTTAGTGGAAGTGGATTGTGTTGATGATATATATACTCTTAAGGCAAAGACCAGTTACAGTGTTACCATTATGGGTAAGATTAAGATTCCGGTTGGTTATACCATGCTTTATCTGCCTCGTTCAACTCTTTTAAGAAGTTTTATCAGTGTTCATACAGCTGTTGGAGATCCCGGTTTTTATGGTACTCTTCAGTTTATGCTTGTGAACAATGGAGATTACGATTACCGGATAAAAAAGGGTGAACGTATAGCACAGGCCGTTGTTTTTAAGGTTGAAGGCTCCGGTGAGTATGCTGGTAGCTATCAGGAAGAGGAATAACAGAAAGTGATTTTTATGAAGAATGATATTAATACTGCCCAATATTTGTTAAAGCTGCTTGAACAGCATGGCGTGGATTATGTGTTTGGCTATCCCGGCGAACAGGTTCTGCCTATTTATGAGGCTTTGCGCGAATCCAAGATTAAGCACGTTTTAACCAGGCACGAACAGGCCGCCATTCATGCAGCCGACAGTTATGCTCGTATTAGTGGTAAGTGTGGTGTTTGTCTAGCCACGGCAGGTCCGGGTGCAATGAATCTTGTAATGGGAGTAAGTGCCTGTTATAAGGATAGTGTTCCTGTCCTTATACTTACAGGGGATGTTCCAACTAGTGTTAAGGGAGAAAACACCTTCCAGGACTTACCGTTGAATGACGTTTTCAAGCCGATATGCTTTAAATCATACAATGCATATTCTCCGGAAAAGCTTGAAAACAGCATTAATGAGGCATTCATGCACTTTGATGAGGGTATTACTGGACCTTTCCATATAAATATTCCAAAAGATATTCAAAGTAAACCTATGAATGTACATCACAAGGTAATTCATACCAACATAATTAAGCCAATAGACGAATCCCACATTCAAGATACTGTTAAACGCATAGAAGAAAGTGAAAAGCCATTAATTATTGCAGGTTATGGCCTGATATTTTCTGGTGCAATAAATGAATTTAATGAATTTGTTGAAAAAACCGACATACCCGTCACCACCACATGGAATGCAAGGGGAATAATTCCTGAAAGTGATGAGAAAAATCTTGGATTAACCGGAAACCGTGGTACAACAAAGGCAAATTATGCTGCAGAACATGCCGATCTAATAATTGCCCTTGGAACAAGACTCTGTGAAAGAACTGTCAGCCACATAAATACGGACAACATTATTCAGGTAAACACAAACAAAGAACACGATTACGGTAAAACATTCTATCACTATAATGTGAAAGATTTCCTGAAACAAATGAACGAAAACGGTTTTACGAAAGAAAATTCAAAATGGAAAAATAGAATAAAATCAAAAGATGAAATACCAAGTAGAAAACTGGAAGAAACCGACAAGTTACACCCTGAAACCGTTATACAAAACATATTAAAACATGTTGACAATGACACTACAGTGGTTATTGATGCAGGTACAATTCCAACCTATTTCACAACGGAATCAACCCTTGAAAAAAGTGGTCAAATACTCTTTTCCGGGGGATTGGGTCCTATGGGCTATGCAATCCCTGCTGCAATTGGAGCTACCTACGCCAGACATGATGATGTCATAATTGCGGCAACGGGTGATGGTGCAATTCAGATGACTATTGAGGAACTGGCCGTGCTAAACACGTATAAACTTCCAATAATTGTTATAATAATTAACAACAGCAAGTTGGGAATTATAAAACAGTGGCAGGATATGGCTGGTGTGCCAAACTATCAGGTTGACCTTGATAATCCGGACTTTATCAAAATAGCCGAAGCATATGATATTGAAGCCGATAACATTACTAGTATAGAAGAATTGAATGAAAAACTTGAATTGGCAATTAAAGAGAAAAAACCTCACCTATTTAACGTGGAAGTAGCAGATGTGCCTATCCCATTGCCTGTTGTAAAAGAAAAGAATAGTTTTTAACTATTTTCCCAATATTTTCACATACACCATGACACATACAGGCGTAAACAATATCAGTGCATCATTTATGGAAAACAACAAATACGCAGCATCCAACAGCTCAACAACAGTTGATGTTCTAAAACTAGCAACAACAATCACACTCAACCCAATAGGCACAATAAACCAAAACAATAACTTCACAATTACAGGAAAAATAGTAGACGAAAAACAAAACCCAGTAAAAGGAACCATCAAACTCCTAATAAACTGGGGTAGAGCAACCATATATTCAATGTCTAATGGTCAGTTTACTTTCACATATAATGCAACACACTCCGGTGAAAACAGAGTAATAGCAACATACCTTGAAAGCACCAACTATCTATCATCATTCAGTACAATCCCATACACAGTAATAAAAGCATAAACTCCCAAGAGTAAGGTGAGAAAATAACTATATTCACCTTTACCAATTTCTTTTTTTTAGGAAAATAATTTATATTCTTTTTCTTATAAGATATTATGCCACAGCTGAAACTCATTTGTTTTCTAGAAGCTTCTGCAAACAATAATTTACTTGAGCAAATTAAAGCCACATATCATAGTATTTGTTATGAATATGATAAAAAAATTGAAAAAAAAAGATAGTTCTTTCGGATTAATTCCAAAGGATTACCAAATTGTTACATTAGATAATTTAATAGAAAAAAATACTGAAAAAGTAAAAAATAATAATTTCGTTACTAGACAATCCTAAAAGAAGAATTGAAATAGCCAACACATTAGAAGTAACTAGTGGATCTCTTAATAGACCATTAAATCGTTTACTTAACTTTGACTTAATTGAGTATACAAATGACAAATATCAAATTACCGATCCAATACTTGTTCATTGGCTAAAAAATACTTATGAAAAAAAATGGAACATATCCCTTTAGAAGCATTTAATTAAACATTACGTTTTAAATGTATTTCAAATTTAATTATCGAAAAAATTTTTATTTTCCTGATAAAAGTGGGAGTGGCGTTATGATGTTTTTTTTTCATATTCGTTTAGATGTGCGTTTGTTTTTCAGTTCATTTTATAATTGCATTTACTAATTAAAACAAACAATATTAAAAAAAAAATAAGATAAAATTAAAGAACTTTTAATAAAAAAAGAGATTTAAACGTTTATCTAATACTCCCCAATTAAAAAAAAAGAATGTGAGATGTTGAAAAGTGTGTTATTTAAGGGCAATGTCCATTACCGTGAACTTTTTACCTTCAGTGGGCATGTTTTCAAAGCCAACATTCAATGTGAAGTTAAAATCTTTTTCTACCGTTTGATCCAATTCATCAAATGCAAATCCTAATTTTTGATTCATTAGTTCATCTATCTTATCAAAGATCATCTTGTATGCTTCACAGTGTGGATCAACATTCCTTACCTCATGGTCACTTATTGCAAGTGCATTGTATGGACATCCACCTCTACAGTAATCTATGTGTTTACAGTCCCTGCAGTCGGTATCTACAAATTCCTTGTACTCCTGCAATAATTTTTCTGCCTTTGTATTCATCAGCTTTTCGTATGTCGGTTTGTCCTTTACGTGTCCTATTTCATATTCTGGCATGTCAACAAACCTGTAGCAAGGGTATATTTTTCCATCAGGCCCTACTGCAAAGGTTGAGTCCATACAGTCAACGAAGGTGCATACAAATCCTTTCTTCATGAAAACTGCCTTACACAGATGGTCTAAATTTTTTAGTTCTATTGTATCTGCAAGATCAAGGTACTGGTCCAAGAGGTATAGCATCAGTTGTCCGTAATCTTTTGGTTCTAATGCAAAGTCATCACCATTATCATCCTTTAATGAGGGGAGAGCAGGATGAATCTTAAGGTTCAGTGAATTTTCTTTGAAAAACTCAAAAATTTCCTCCTTGTGCTTGATGGAGTAATTGGTGAAGGTGCTTATGAAGCTCACGTTAAGTCCGTGTTTTTTTGCTATTTCATATCCCTCTAATGTTTTGTCGTAGTAGCCTGTTCCTCTTTGTTTATCATTCAATTCCTTTGGACCATCCAAGCTGCTGCCCACAGGTATTTCATACTTTTTGAACAGTTTTGCTAACTTATCATCCATTAGCCACAGGTTTGTTTGAATGGCATATGCCGGGTATAGATGTGATAATTGTGTTGATAAATTATTTAATGCATGTTCATAGAAATCGTATCCTGCCAGTAATGGTTCTCCTCCATGAAACGTGAATGTTACAGGTTCCTGTTTAAAGTCTTTTAGCCATTCTACTATCTCATCCATGGTTTGCTTTGTCATTACGTGGGATACTGTTTCTGAATTCCAGCAGTAGCTACAGTTTGCCGGACAACCCATTGTCGGCACTATCATTACATGCATCACCATCACCTTCCTATTTTATTCTTCCAGGTAGTAATATTCTCCTTTTTCTTTCTGTTCTCTGTCAAGATAACTTTCCTGCTTGTTTACTCTTGGCCGGTTTGTTTCCTTATCCCTTCTGAATGTGATTTTAACATCGGATAGGAACTTGTTCATGGCATCCCTCAGGTTTATTGGTGCAGTTGCATGACCTGTTTTTCCTGCTTCACCGTAGAATACCATTGCCCTGTCGGATATGTAATCTATGAATACTATGTCGTGGTCTATAATTAATGCTGATGTGTCGTCTCTTACTATGACGTGTTTTATTGCTTTGGCTATTTTTAATCTTTGTTCCACGTCAAGAAATGCTGTTGGTTCGTCCAATACGTAGAGGTCAGCTTCTTGGGATAGTGTTACTGCCGTTGCCAGCCTCTGTAATTCTCCGCCTGAGAGCTTGTTTACTTGTTTTTCAATTATTTTGTCAAGATCAAATGGTTTTGATATGTCCGTTTTGAATACGTTTGTTCCGTATCCTTTTGCATGAGTATATAGGAAGTCCTGTACTGTTCCTTCAAAATCTGATAGGATGTACTGTGGTTTGTATGCTATTTTTATTTCTTCTTCCACTTCTCCGGAATCTGGTTCTGTTACTCCTGCCAATATTTTTGCATACGTGGTTTTTCCTATACCGTTTGGTCCGAATGCTGTGATGACTTGGCTTTGTTTTATTTCGCCTTCGTCCACCACTAGTTCGAAGTTATCATATTTTTTATGGAAGTCCGTGTAGGTTGTTATTGTTTCTGATTCTACCAAGTCACTTGGTGGCCTTATCTCGAATTCTATTGGCTGTTTTCTTATTCTTATGTTTTCTTCGTTCAAGAAACCGTTGATGTATGCGTTGATTCCGACTCTTACTCCTCTGAGTTTTGACACTACTCCGTATGCTCCTTCTTCTCCGTACATGACGTGCACATAGTCACTCATTGCATCCAATGTGGCCAGATCGTGTTCTATTACCAGTACGTTCCTGTTTTCTTGTGTGAGGTCTCTGATTACTTCCACTGTGTTTAGTCTTTGTTTTACATCAAGCCATGATGTTGGTTCGTCTATGTAGTAGAAGTTTGCATCCCTGAGTACTGTTGCTGCTATTGCTATTCTTTGCAGTTCTCCTCCGGATAACTTTCCGAGTTTTCTGTTGAGGGTGTTTTGTAGTTCTAGTTTTTCGACTACTTCTTCCATTTTATTTCTTTCATCCACTCCTTCAAGTAGTTCTGATACTTTTCCTTTCACTACTTTTGGTAGTTGGTCTACCATTTGTGGTTTGTATGCTATTTTTACTTCGTTGTTGCTTAACTTTTTGAAGTAGTTTTGGAGTTGTGATCCTCTGAAGTATTCTATGACTTCATCATATGAGCCTTCTTGATTGTATTTTCCGAAGTTTGGTATGATTTGTCCAGATAGTATGTTTAGTATTGTGGACTTTCCGATTCCGTTTGGTCCGAGCAATCCGACTACTGATCCTTCTTCTATTGTTGGCATTCCAAATAGTTCAAATGAGTTTTGTCCGTACCTGTGTATTGGTTCTTCCTGCAGTACTTCCGGCAGGTTTATTATGTTTATTGCATTGAATACGCACCTGTTTACGCATATTCCACATCCTGAACACAGTTCTTCCGAGATTACCGGTTTTTTATCTTCTCCTATTATTATTGTGTCCTCTTCCATTCGTACTCCCGGACAGTATTCTATACATGTGTAGTTACATTTTTTTGGTTGACATTTATCTTTTTCTAATATTGCTATTCTTGACAAAAAAATACACTCCCCTTATAGTATTTTTTTTTATTGGTATGAAAGACTATTGTTTAATACAATCATTTATCATTATAATAATATGTTTGATATTTTAATTATAGTTTATTATATTTAGGGGAAGTGTAGAGTTAATAGATAAAATGTGAAA
>JAZUCJ010000091.1:0-33693 GCA_045639105.1 Methanosphaera sp. | reverse complement strand
AATGCATATTTCTATGATTATTATTTTTTGGAATTTTTTTTAATAATGTTGTAAATCATTTTTACATGAAAAAAGTATTGGATAGTTTATTGGGGATTATTTATGGATGGAATATCAGTAGTTATGCCAGTTTATAATGTGTCAAACCTTTTATATACTTCTATAGAAAGTATACAAAAACAGACATTGAAAGATGTTGAGATAGTCTGTGTCGATGATGGATCAACAGATGATTCTTTAGAAATTTTAACACAACTGAAAGAAAAGTATAATAATATCAAAATAATTGAACAAGAAAATGCAGGTCCTGGAATAGCCAGAAACACAGGTATTGATGCTTCTGAAGGAGAATACATAGCATTTTTGGATGCTGATGATATTTTTCTAGATGAAACGGCATTAGAAAAAATGTACAATATGGCAAAGGAAAATAATTCCGATATGGTTGGCGCAAATTTAAAATTTGTTAATAAAGATTATTCATTGAATGAATACTACGATTATATAAATACAAGATTTGCATATTATTCCAAAGAGGATATCCTGGACTCTGAAGAATATGGAATTCCATTTGCATTTTATAAAAACATATACAGTAAAGATTTCATTAAGAAATATGATATTCGTTTTCCAGATAAAAGAGCTGGTGAAGACCCTATTTTTATGGCTAATGTACTGGTAAATACGAAAAGATTCCCCGTACTCCCTGTTGATTTATACGGTTATAACCATTCAATGGGTGGGGGAGTAAACGAAAAAATAAATACTTACGATAAAAAATATTCATACCTTGAACATTTTAGGGAAGTATTTGATATATTAAAGAACAATAATTTCCAATCAACATACCTGGGTTATAAAGTAGAATTCATTGATTACTTAATTTACTCAAAAAACATGTACGACCCGGAAATTCAAGAAATATTATCCCAACTATTTAATAATTATGAGAATTATTTCGAAAAAGACAGTTACGGATTTTTTGTAATGGATTATATGTTAAATCCGGACTTTAAGGAAAATTTCCAAAATTATGATGAATACGCCCTAATAAAAAAATGTCTTTTTGAAGAAACATTTATTGAAGAAAATTTCATAGATAAGGAAAGATTAATAGATTATTTAACAGTAGAATCAAACAATCGTTATGATGTTGATGATACAAAACTTATGAAAGCATCTTATAATGTATTGAACAATATTAAAGAGAAAACATCCGTAAAATATGAATCCATATTTGAAGAAGTCGAAAAAATTAACGATAAAATCAATTCTGAAACATATGGCAATTATGCAGAATTTTTAAGAAAATACAATGAATGTCGTATTGATATTAAAAACATTGGAAATGCAGATAATAAGGTGGAAATTCTTGATTGTGACGATTCATTATGTGATATTTCTAATCCTGTTTGGTTAAGGGATGATACTGGTACTGGTTCAGTTATTTACAGTGTCCAAGATTCTTTGAATATTTCATTGAAGTGTGTTAATGACGGTACTTTGATGCTTAGTTTTAAAGGTATTGATTATAGGGATAGGTTGGATAATAGGATTCCGGTTTATATTGATTTTACTGAGATTGTTGTTGATGGTGAAAGTCTGGTAAGGGGTAGTAAAGTTTCATGGCACGACAACCCAATAGAGTATTATAAAGACGTAAAGGATGGACAAGTAGTTAAAATTCAACTAAAATGGTTGCCATTAAATTATAATAGTGATATCAGACTACTTTCAGACTATGAAAAAGTAATAAATGTATTATCAAATAGTAGAATAGATGTTAAAAACATTGGAAATGCTGATAATAAGGTAGAAATCATTGATTGTGACGATTCATTATGTGATATTTCAAATCCTATATGGTTAAAGGATGACGATGGAATAGGAACCGTGTTAAACAGTGTCAATGAACATATGAACTTTTCATTGAAGTGTGTTAATGATGGTACTTTGATGCTTAGTTTTAAAGGTATTGATTATAGGGATAGGTTGGATAATAGGATTCCGGTTTATATTGATTTTACTGAGATTGTTGTTGATGGTGAAAGTCTGGTAAGGGGTAGTGAAGTTTCATGGCACGACAACCCAATAGACTATTATAAAGACGTAAAGGATGGACAGGTTGTGAATGTGCAAGTAAAATGGCAACCGTTACAGACAAAAAGTAATCTGAATTTACTGTCACTTAAGGATAACCGGATGAAAATCTTCACAGAAAGCAGAGTTGACATAAAGAATAAGGGAACTGACAACAATAACATAGAAATTCTAGAAAGTGATGATTCATCCCTAAAAATATTTAAACCGCAATGGTTTAAGAATAATGAGGGTATAGGAACAGAATTACACAGCAACAAGGGAAATTTAAACTTTTCATTCAAATGCATTAATGACGGAAAATTAAACATTGAATTTAGATCAGTTTATTATAAAGAAAACAATGTTAAAGTACCAATATACATTAATTACAATGAAATTGTTGTGGATGATGAAGTCTTGGTTAATGGAAATAGAACAACATGGCATGATGATCCAGTAATTTACAATAAAGATGTTAAGGATGGTCAAATTGTTAATGTAAAAATTAAATGGAGTTCTTTAAATAAAAGTGTTTCAAACAAAGCACTGTTTGATGAACAACAAATAAACAATTTAAAAAATGCTAAAAAATCCAAGAACAACGAAATAAAAAAATTAAAACAACAATTAAAAACATTAAAACAAGAAAATGATGATTTAAATCATTTTAAAGAGGAATTATTAAGCTCTAATTCATGGAAATTAACGAGACCTTTAAGAAGAATTAAAGATGGAAAATAATGTTTTGGATAGGTGTTGTTATGGCCGAAATATCAGTATTATTATATGTATTTAATGATGATGAATTCATAAAAGATTCATTGGACAGTCTTATGAATCAATCATTCGCAGATATGGAAATTATATGTATAGATGATGAATCAACAGATAACTCGTTATCATTACTTAAACAATATGCAAAGGAAGATAATCGTATAAAAGTTTATTCACACAAACACTGTGGTTTTGTTACTTCAATAAATAATGTAATAAAAAGTATAAACGGAAAATATATTCACATATTAAATACGGGAACTTTACTAAATAAAAATGCATTATCAGCAATGTATAAAAAAGCACAAGACAATGAAACAGACATTATCATGGCAAATATAAAAAATCATGATAAGAAAACGGGTAAAGAATATGAAAATCATGAATATTCACTAACAAAGGTAATAAATCAATGTGGTGAAAAAATATTTAAATATGAAGATGTGCAAGATTTAATCTTCGAATTAAATCCTTCATTAGAAAATAAATTATACTCCACAAAATTCATCAAAGAAAATGACATTACTTTCGAAGGTAATTCCCAATACAGCGAAAACATTTTCTTCTATGAATCATTCTTATTAGCAGAGAAGATTATTTGTCTTAACGAATTCTTATTTGTACATCTGGATAGATACACAACTTTAAAAAACAGGGATACCGAAAAAATGTTAAATATTCCACCAACAACAAACAAAATAATGGAATTATTCATAAAATATGATAAAGTGGATGAAAATAAGAACATTTATAATTATTTGTTTAATAGGAATATGAAAGGATATTACACCATTAAAGAAATATATAGAAGTGAATATTTTAACAAAATTAGAAAAGCTTTAATAAGTTTAACAAAAAGCAACGAGATAGATGATTTTCTGGATAACATCACAGACTTTAATAGAAAAATATTTGAACAAATAATCATTTCAGAAAACTCTTATGAATTTAACAGGTTACAAAAAACGTATTATGAAAAAATAGAATATAATAAGTTATTAAATCGAAAAAGGTTTTTACAACCATATATTGCTAAGATGAACGATAATTAAAAAAAATATCTGATGAATAACTTGATTATTATAATATTGAATATGGGGATTTATAATGAATTTAACACCAAAAATTTCTGTAATTATGCCATCTTTAAATGTTGAAGATTATATGGAAGAATGTCTTTCCAGTGTCTTAAATCAAACCTTTAAGGATATTGAAGTAATATGTGTCGATGCAGGATCTACCGATAAAACATTAGACATAATTAAGAAATACCAGAAAAAAGATGAAAGAATAAAACTTTTAATGTCCGACAAAAAAAGCTATGGTTATCAGGTAAATCTAGGAATAAAAGAATCCGAAGGAAAATATATTAGCATAGTAGAAACTGATGATTACATTGATAAACAGATGTTGGAAAGATTATATTCGTATTCACAAGACGATACGATAGATATTATTAAGTCCAATTTTTATTATCTCAATGATTATGATGAAGAGGTAGAAATTATTAAGGACACTGCAAAAAGGGATGTTCCTACAGAAAAAATAATTACTTTAAAAGAAGAGCCATTATTCGTAGAGGGACACCCTTCAATTTGGGCAGGAATATATTCTAAAGAGTTTTTACAAAAAAATAACATCAAATTTTTAGAAGTCCCTAAGGGAGGATGGGTGGATAATCCATTCTTCTATGAAACGGCACTTAAAGCTGAAAAAATCATTTATCTTGATGATGCATTTTATTATTATAGAATTACAAATCCTAACTCTTCTACAAATGATTTTGGAGATAATACCTTGCCGATGAAGAGAATTTTGGATATTTATGATGTTCTTAAGGAAAATAATGTTCAAGATAAAAACATAATTGAAGTATTTTATATTAGGTTGTTCAGATATATTGAAATCATTCTTGAACATAACAATAATGATGTAAGCTCATTAGATTATGATACGTGTTCATATATACAAAAAGCTTTAAAGAATGTGGATGAAACAATTGTTCAGGACGAATTAAATAGGAATTTCAGAGCATTATATTACAAATTCATGTCTCCATTATTGCTCTTAAGATTTGAGGAAAATAATTAGATAAATTCTTTTGAAAAAACATAAAAAAGATTTAAATCAAATTTTAGCTCATTATTTAATATGGAGTATAAGTTAAAATAAAAAACGGGTCATTAAAAAAATTTTTATTTTAAAAAAAATAAAAAAAAGATTATAAGATAATATTTTTAGGGGGAGTAATTATATTATTAGATTTTTTTGACGAAAAATATCCTTCACGTAAACCCGAAGATTCTATGTCATACTTCTTTGAGAGCGATGCACAATCATTTGACATAGACTTTGAGGTGGTTAACGTTGTAAGAAGTTTTTTTCCACACATGGGTCTTTCTCTTCGTGAAGGTCTTAGTGTAATGTATCGAACTCTTAATGATAGAATGTGGTATAATATTGGAAATTATGCATTAGATACTCCATTTACGGTTGACATGTCCGATTTTGTAGATGAAGGGGAAATATATGAAATAATGATTTACGGTCCAATAATCAGTACTCTAAGAAAGTTACAGATTATTATTCCTGACGATTCTTATGCAAAAATTATCCGACTGATTCCTGATAAGAACGTTGTGGTTGTAGGCGGTCCTACAACTTATGGGATAGGATGTACTACCGCAGCAAACATGTTTTCCAATATCATTGAAAGAAAATTTGATGCCAATGTATATCATGTAGCATATGATGACAAAAATTATCTGGAAAAAGTTAAGGATTTTTATTCTAATAATACTCCTCCTGTTGTAGATATTGGAATACTAGAATTGGATTATTTCAGTCAAAATGAACTTGTCGTAGAGGAAGATTTGGTTGATGTGATTAATTTAATGAATCAAAGATGTAAACGTGTTGTTGGATGGTATTGTATTCCAGAAAGCAGAATGTATAAATCAATCATACTTAATAAAACAATTCAAAAGCTAGTTAATAATGGGGAGATTGAAGTTTTAGATTTGTCTTTCTTATATGATGAGAAGCATAAGGACATGTGTACATATAATGTCTGGTTTATTAACGATTCCGGAAATATTTTTATTTATAAGAAAATTAAAGAAGTTATTAGGAGATTGACACAATGGAATATTTAAATTCACTCGCTGATCCCATAAAATCAATAAAGGAAGGCAATATTCAGTATTTAAATGTATTCAATCATCCTTCTTTAGTTTTTGGAAATCCATTTAATACGAAAAAGGTTGATTTTTGTAAGTATACTCCGGAAGCAGAAAAGGAAATGCTACAATTTGGTAGGGTAGTAAACAATTCCATGATTTACCATAAAACGGCTTCCTGTGGTTGTAGAATAAGATTTAAAACTACTTCCAAGAGACTTGTATTTAAAGTTGAATTGAAAAGAGGTTATAACTATAAAAATATGGTTACCTGGAATTCTTCCGGATTGGATGTTCATATAGTCTCTAAAGATGGTAAATATCAGCACAATAAATTAATTGCTCCACAGGAGGGGTATCGTTTATATGCAGATCAAATCACCATTCCCCCAAACAGTTCTGTATGTATCTTTTTACCAAGCTATGACACTATTGAACAGATGTTCATTGGAATAGAACGTGGTTCAAGGATTGGAAACTTTCCTTATCCGAAAAGAAATCGTTCTCCAATAGTTTTCTATGGAAATGATATTACCCAGGGAGCTTCGGCTACAAGAAGTGGTAATGCTTTCCCGAATATTGTCAGTAGACGATTGAATCATGATATCATTAATTTTTCAACTACCATGTGTTGTAGGGGAACTATTAAAACTGCTGAAATGATTGGAAATGTTGATTGTGATTCGATTGTAATTGATTATTCTAGAAATGCTTCGGACTTGGATTATTTTAAGAATACGCATGAAGCTTTCTATAGGGAAGTTAGAAAACATCATCCTGATAAAAAAATTATTATCATGACTACTGCTGTATTTAATAATTGTAAAAAATATGAATCTTTTGATGATGTGATTTATGAAACTTATAACAATGCCAAAAAACGTGGAGAAAACACATTTTTATTAAATCAGAAAGAGTTATTTGATAAGGACGAATATGATTTGGTGGCCATAGACGGTGCAGGTTATACTGATTATGCTATGTTTAGGGTTGCTGAAAAAATATGTGAAATATTAAATGGATGACTACTAATATTTTTTTCTTTTTTTTTTCAATTATTTATTATTAAATTTTTATTTTTATAATAACAGATATGCATGGTATTGTGAAAAACTATTTAGAATGTAATACTTAATTAAAATAATAGTTTATTGAATGATTTTTAGCATACCTTTGTTATGAAAATGATGTTTAATGAAGTATAAAATTTAATATATTTATCTTTCAATCATTGTAAAAATACCTAAAAAAGTAGTGCGAATACAAAAATGAAAAGAATCTGAATAACAACAAACATAACTTCAAAATATGAAAAGGGTGTACCTATGAAAGTATCAGTAATTATTCCAGTTTTTAATAAAGAAAAATATTTGGATGATTGTTTAACATCAGTATTAAAACAAACACTAAAAGATATAGAAATTATCTGTATAAACGATGGATCAACGGATAACTCACAGGCAATCCTGGAAAACTATTCAATGAAAGATTCAAGAATAAAAATTCTAAAACAAAACAATCAAGGTCCGGGGTCCGCAAGAAACGAAGGATTAAAAATAGCCAACGGAGAATACATCTTCTTTTTGGACGCCGACGATTGGATTGAATTAAATACTCTGGAAAAAGTATATGACAATGCAAAAGAAAACAATTCAGAACTAGTATTATTCAACGCAATAGAACACTTACCCGAAAACAAATTCAGAAAAAGAATATACTATCCACAGGATATTAATGGAACATTTAATTATCATGATAAAAAGGATATCGTGATGAACAACTATTTAATCGTCTGTACAAAACTCCACAAAAACGACTTTATTAAAGAAAATCAGATCCAATTTTCTGACACAGGATTATTTGAAGACGTATACTTTCATATAAAATCAATGATTAGAGCAGAAAAAGTATCATACCTAAACGAAATTTTTTATAACTATAGACGAACAGAAACAAACACAAGACAATCCAAATCACTACAAAACAATAAAAACTATGAGTTTTTACACATATTGGATGAAATAAAAAAATTATTAACACAAGAACAAATATACGGACAACTTGAAGAAAATTATATAAATTTTAAACTGACCGAACTAAAAAATTTGTTTGAAAACAACGAAGATAAAAAAGAATTCTATGAATTGTTAAAAAATGATTTTAATAAAAACATTATCAACGAAAACATATTAAATAACTTATCCCCCGATAAAAGGAACTTTTACCTGGCAATTAAAGATTCTAATGATATGGAAGACTACCAAACTTTAATAAACAGAAATCAGGTAAACAAAAACAAGAATTCTAATAAGATATTTTCATATATAAAAAATATATCTAAAAAATATTTCTTTTAGTTTTAACAAATATAGATAATGATAATAAATTTTTGGGATGTAATATAGTGGATTTTGAGATAAAATATAAAGATGCAATGGCGCGTATTGGAACATTTAAAACTCCACATGGTACGGTAACCACTCCAAACCTAATGCCCGTTGTTCATCCTGGAAAACAAACATTAGACGTGAAGAAATTTGGAGCAGAAATCGTAATAACAAACTCTTATATAATATATAAAAATGAAAAATTGAAAGAAAAAGCTTTAAAAGATGGAGTTCACAAGTTAATTGATTTTCCGGGAACAATTGAAACAGATTCAGGTTCTTTCCAACTATCAGTATATGGAGATATTGATATAAACAATGAAGAAGTTGTCAAGTTTCAAGAAGCAATAGGTACTGACATAGGAACTTCTTTAGATATTCCAACAGCACCATACGTTAAAAGGCAAGAGGCTGAAGAAGATTTAAAAGTTACAATTGAAAGAGCCGAAGAAGCTTCAAAGGTTCGGAAAAATTTACTGTTAAATAGTGTTGTTCAAGGTTCTACCTTCCCTGATTTAAGGGAATACTGTGCAAAAGAAATATCAAAATTTGATGCAGATATTTACCCTATAGGAGCCGTTGTTCCATTAATGGAAATGTATCGTTATGCAGATTTGGTTGATGCAGTAATATATTCAATGAGAGGATTACCTGAAGATAAACCAAGACATCTTATGGGTGCAGGACATCCGATGGTTTTTGCATTAGCTGTGGCTATGGGCTGTGACTTATTTGACAGTGCAGCTTATATATTATATGCTAATAAAGACAGGTTTATGATGCCGGATGGTACACTTAAACTGGAAAATCTTATAGAAATGCCATGCAGTTGCAGGGTATGTTCAGAATATACAGTTGAAGAACTTAAAACAATGAATCAGGAAGAACGTGCTAAGCTGATTGCAGAGCATAACTTGCACATCAGCTTCGCAGAAATCAGAAGAATTCGACAGGCAATAGTTGATGGAGAACTAATGAAACTGGTCGAATTAAGATGCAGATCCCATCCATTTTTACTGGAAGGATTAAGAAGATTACAGGAATATCAAACGGATATGGAACGATTAACTCCTAGTAGTAAAAAATCAGCATTCTTCTATACGGGACACGAATCATTGTCACGTTCAGAAGTATACAGGCATACCGAAAAATTAAAACAAATCAAAGCCAAAAATCAGAATCTGATAATATTACCACCAACAAGCAAACCATACGGTAAACATGTAAATAGGGAATATATTAAAAAATACACCCCGAAAATTTCAACGTTCTATTCAAATTCAAAGAATAACGATTATTCAAGCAGTGATATTGTTGTTGCAGACATACCATTTGGAATAATACCATTAGGACTGGATGAGTATTATCCACTCGCACAAAATGAAACTCCCTCAATTCATGATGAAAATTCAAAAAAATTCATCCGAGAATTGATTGATGATTATGCAATGAAATATGAAAACGTTTTAATTCACAGAAAAGTTGTTCAAACATTCGAACTAGAAGGATATGATTTGTATGAAAATGAATTAATTCTTCCAGAAGCGAAAATTTCTGATTTTAACAGATTAAAAGAAGTGGCAGATTATCAGTTCGGCATAGGTTCCGGAGAAGCATTGTTTGGAAACGATCCTGAGAAAATCACTATTGAAACAAGTAGAAAAACAGGAAAGATTCGTCATGTATACGAAGATGACAAGGCCATAGTAAACATGAGGGCCAGCGATGGATTTCTGATATTATCTGACTTGGGTGCAAAACGTTTACATGAATATTTACAATATCCAAAGGCAAGAGTGGTTGTTTCAGAAGATTCAGAACCTTTTGCTATTCAGGGAAAGTCTGTGTTCAATAAATTTGTTATAGATTGTGATGAGAATATCCGGAGAAATGATGAAGTGCTGATAGTTAATAAAAATGATGAATTATTGGCTTGTGGAAAATCATTATTATCCAGTTATGAAATTAAAGATTTTAACAATGGTCAAGCAATAAAAACACGTAAAATAAAAAAATTTGAAGAGTAGATTGTTATGTCAGAAAAAAAAGAATTAAAAGTAAAATCTATTAAAAACGGTACCGTAATTGATCATATAAGACAAAATCGGGCAGCAAACATTCTTAGCATGCTAAATTTACCCGATGATGAAACTCCAGTAATGGTTGCAATAAATGTTGAATCATCAAACATGGGAAAAAAGGATATAATAAAGATTGAAGGAAGGGAACTATCGGAGGAAGAAGTTGATAAATTAGTCTTACTTGCTCCTCAAGCTTCAATAAACATTATACGGGATTATGAAATAGTAAATAAATTTAATTTACAATTAACTGATGAGGTAATTGATGTTGTTAAGTGCAGTAACCCAAACTGTATCACCAACTCCAATGAACCATTACATGATAAGTTTTATGTTCAATCAAAAGAACCTGTATTGTTAAGATGTCATTATTGTGAACGTACAATGGACTATGAAGATATTGAATCACAATTATAAGGTAAAAACATGAACTTTATACATGAAACAATAACTATTGATACAAAAAGTAGTGTTGAACTAATAAATATCACATCAGAAGTTCAAAAAATTATCAGATTAAAAAATATAGAAAATGCTCTTGTTAATATTTCTACAAAACATACCACAACAAGCATAATTATCAACGAGGATGAAAGTGGATTAAAAAAAGATATCATAAATTTTTATGAACATCTGGTTCCTTTTGATAACTATTTTCATGACAGAATAGATAATAATGCTAGAAGTCATCTTAAGTCATTATTATCCAACTCCAATCAGACATTGCCTGTTATTGATGGCAAAATAAGTTTAGGTACATGGCAGAGCATATTTCTTGTAGAATTAGATGGGCCAAGAAAAAGAAGACGTATTGACATAACAATTATTTTATGAAAAATGCATTAGTGATAATATGAAAGCGATAATATTAAATTCGGGAATGGGTTCAAGATTAAAGGAATTAACAGAAAAAGTTCCAAAATCCATGGTAAACATAAGTGAAAATGAAACAATATTTTCAAAAGCAATAAAAACATTATTAAACTATGATATCAATGAATTTATAATAACAACAGGATATTTGCATGATGTTTTAGAGGATTATGCAAGGGAAACTTTTCCTGATGTGAATTTTACTTTTGTACACAATCCGGTTTATGATTCAACAAATTATATTAAATCCATAGATTACATAACCGATGACATATCTGAAGATTTATTTTTATTGCATGGAGATTTGATCTTCGACAAGGAAGTTGTTGACAAGTTATGTGATTGTGAAGAATCATGTATGGTGGTTGACACACAAAGTGAAATACCTGAAAAGGATTTTAAAGCAAAAATACAGGATGGTTATGTTAAAAAGGTAAGTGTAAAGTATTTTGGGGATGATGCACTTGCCTGTCAACCATTATACAAGCTTAATAACCCTGATTGGACTCTTTGGAAAAAAAATATTCGAATATTTTGTGAAAACAATAATACAAACGTTTATGCAGAAGAATCATTAAATGAATTATTAGATAATGAAATTGAAATTAAAGGTGTAGATATTAAAGGTTACTATTGTTCCGAAATAGATACAAAAGAAGATTTAAAAAAATATAAACAATATTCTGGTGAGATAAATGACTAAAAAGGTATATACAGCTATAAGTGCAGATATTTTACATCATGGACACATTAACTTAATAAAAAAAGCAAGTGAATATGGAGATTTAACAGTAGGAGTTTTAACTGATGAAGTAATAGCAACATATAAACGTCTACCAGTACTTGATTTTGAAGAAAGATGTTTTATTATCCAGAACATTTCGGGAGTTAAAGAGGTTATACCACAGACAACGTTGGACTATGCCGAAAATCTTAAAAAACTCAAACCGGATTATGTAGTTCACGGTGATGACTGGACAAATAACAATCTTAAGGAAACACGTGCAAACGTTATTGAAACATTAAAGGAATGGGGCGGAGAATTAGTTGAAATTCCATATACCAAGGGAGTCAGCATAGATAAACTTAACGATACAGTTAAATCAGCAAGTTCAATGCCTGAAATCAGAAGGTCAAAACTTAAAAAACTATTAAAACTTAAACCAATTGTTAAAACAATGGAAGCTCATAACGGATTAAGTGCACTGGTAGTGGAAAATGCTAAAGTTGTTAAAGACGATAAAATCGAATCCTTCGATGCAATGTGGTTATCAAGTTTAACTGATAGTACTGCAAAGGGTAAACCGGATATTGAATTAGTTGACATGACCTCAAGACTAAGAACTATCGATGAAATAATGGAAGTAACCACAAAACCTATCATTTTGGATGGAGATACGGGTGGAGAAATAGAACACTTCGTATTCAACGTAAAAACCTTGGAAAGAATAGGAGTATCAGCAGTAATTATCGAAGACAAAATAGGTCTTAAGAAAAATTCATTGTTCGGAACAGAAGTTGAACAAACACAAGATTCCATTGAACACTTCTGTCAAAAAATATCTTCAGCCAAGAAAGCATTAACTACAAATGATTTCATGATAATTGCAAGAATTGAATCATTAATCTTGAAACAGGGAATGGAAGATGCCTTAACAAGAGCTAAAGCATTTGTTGAAGCAGGAGCCGATGGAATAATGATTCATAGTCGAGAAAAAGAGCCTGATGAAATCTTTGAGTTCTGTGAAAAATTCAGGGAATTTACACAAGACATTCCATTGGTAGTTGTACCGACTTCATTCAACAAAGTATACGAAGACGAATTTGCCAAACGTGGAGTTAACATAGTAATCTATGCAAACCAGTTAATCAGAAGTGCTTATCCTGCAATGATGGAAACTGCAGAAACAATTCTTAAAAACAACAGATGTTATGAAGTTGATGAGGCCTGTTTACCAATTAAAGAAATATTAACATTAATTCCAGACGAATAAAAAGAGGTAATGTGATAATAATGATAAAAGTTAATGAATTCGAAGATTTGTTGAAAAAAAATAAGGTAGGCTTTTATACAGGAGTGCCTGATTCTCAATTGAAATCATTCTGTGATTATATAGAGGATAGCTATGGAATAAGCGATAAACACATCATCGCACCAAATGAAGGAAATGCAGTGGCACTTGCCAGCGGTTATCATTTATCCACAGGAAACTATGCATTGGTATATATGCAAAATTCAGGGTTAGGTAATGCCGTAAATCCCATAACCTCATTAACTGATCCGAATGTATATAACATTCCAGTGGTTTACCTTGTTGGATGGAGAGGACAGCCGGGCGTAAAAGATGAACCACAACACGTAAAACAGGGAGCAATAACTCCGGACCTCCTCGAATTGCTTGATATAGATTATGAAATCTTAACAAAGGATACGGAAATTGGAGATGTTGAAGAAGTATTTGAAAACAGCTTTGCTCCAAAATTATCCGAAGGAAAAAGTGTGGCATTCATAGTTTCAAAGGGTGCATTTGAATCTTTCAAGACAGAAAAATCCAACGAATATACATTAACCAGGGAAGATGCAATAAAGGTCATTATCGACAATTTAAGCTTGGACGATATTGTTGTTTCAACCACAGGTAAGTCTTCAAGAGAACTGTTTGAATACAGGGAAGAAAAGGAACATGGACACAGCAATGACTTTTTAACTGTAGGTTCCATGGGTCATTCATCCACGATAGCACTTGCCATAGCATTAAACAAACCACACAAAAAAATATTGTGCTTTGATGGTGATGGAGCAATACTGATGCACATGGGATCCATGGCAATGGTTGGTTCAAAATCTCCAAAAAACTATTATCATATTCTCTTCAACAATTGTGCCCATGAAACCGTTGGTGGACTGCCAACAATAATGTGTGACATAAATATTGGAGAAATTGCAAAAAGTTGCGGATACAGGGATGTACTTCACGTTTCAAATAAGGAAGAATTGAATGATGTTCTACCAACATTTTTAACAAGGGAAGGTCCTGTTTTATTGATTGTGGATGTAAGCATAGGTTCTAGGAAAGATTTGGGCAGACCTACCACAACGCCTATTGAAAATAAGATTGCTTTCATGAACAAGTTAAGTGAATAAAATAACATATAATGAGTTGAGAGATATGGATTGGGTATTCAATGTTCCTATAAAATTCTATGAATATGACGTAAATGAATTGAAGATACGATTAAATGATGAATTATCTAAACAAAACATAGTATTCATAGCAAGTAAACGTCTAATTCAAACAAATGATTTGGAAGACATATTAAATGAATATGAGGAAAACATAATATTATTCGATGAAAGTTTAAAAAGCCTTGACACACACCTGATTTGTGACTATTTTAAAAGAATAACCGAAAAACCAGAATTAATAATCGCAATAGGTGGAGGAACTTCAATAGATTTTGCAAAAACCATTTCCGCATTATATGATTATAGCAGAAACGGGGAAATAACAGTTGATGAAGTAATTGATTTAATCACAACAAAAAAATATCTGGAAAACACTAATCATATTCCGATTATAGCTTCATCAACCACTGCAGGAACAGGATCTGATTGTACTAAATGGGCAACGGTATGGGATTATGATAATACAAAAAAATATTCCATCGATGCAGATTACCTGTATCCAAAAGAATCATGGCTAATACCAGAATTAACATTAACCTTACCAAAAAAACTGACCTTGTCAACGGCATTGGATGCTTTGGCACACGCTTGTGAAGCATACTGGTCTGTTTCAACAAACTCTATTGTACAGGTATTATCCCGTGATGCAATATCATTGATAGTAGAATATTTGCCACTGGTATTGGAGGATATGTCAAACTTATCTTATCGTAAAAAGGTTTATCAAGGCGCATTCTTTGCAGGATTAGCTTTCTCAAATACCAGGACAACGGCCTGTCATTCAATAAGCTATCCTTTAACATTACTTTATGGAATACCACACGGTTTAGCAGTAAGTTTAACCTTAGGAGAAGTATTAAAGGAAAACAAGGATTATATTCAGGACTTTGATTTGTTCTTGGATTCATGGAATGCAGAATCCGTTGAAGATATCATAAAATGGATTGATGATGTCTCATGTGATATTCAACTGCTAAAACTGTCCGAGTTCGGAGTTAAAGAGGAAGAAATAGATGATATCATTAAATTAACATTCACTGGCGGACGTATGGATAACAATCCAATAGTGTTTGATGAAAATCAAGTTAAAAATATATTAAAAAGAGTTTATTAAAAAAAATTATTCTTCTATTCCTTTTTTTGATTGTTGCTACGTTCTACTAATTCAAACATGTATTTTTCAATACTTTCTATTTCAAATTTCAGCAAGGATTTCATGTAAGTATTATCTTCTTCGATTTTTTCACAAGATGACTTCAAGGAATCTATTTCATTTTTAAGGGAATTATTTAATTCGTTAAGTTTATCTATTTCAGATTCCTGCTTTTTGTTATCTTCCTTTAATCGGCTTATCTCCCTCAAATATTCCGCTTTAGTTTTTTCAAGATTGTCATAGTTTTCTTTATAAAATCTATAGCTATTGCTTCTGTTTAAAAATATTTCAGATATCTTCTTAAAAACCATATAATTACCTCTTGCATAGTTTCATATTATGGAAATTAATCATACTCCTTTCTATACCAGCATAACTTCTCTACAATTTCGTTCACAGTTAACGTTTCGTGTTCGTTTATTTTAATGGGAAAATTTTTTATATCCTCATAGTTATTATTTCTATTTTTCCAGTAATTAATTTGATAGTCTTTATAAGCATTTTCATCATCCAATGGAATATTCATTATTTCCATGAGAATGTTATAATCGTTCTTGTTTTCAAAATATTCTCGTTCACGGTTTAAAATACCTAATGATTCAAACCATCCATTTCTTAACTTTTCAAACAATGAATGTGCTAAAGGTTCTCTTAACGTTTCCAGATTCCATAAACAGCTAAGTAATGCATAGTTTACGAATTGTTGTTCATATTTTTCATAAATGTTCATATTTATTAATTCGTCTTTAACTTTCATCAGTGCATGATAGAAGCAATCCCAGGACAGTTCTCTGGTATTTGATAGTGATGTGGACACGTTTATTCTCTGATAATACAATGCCTTTTCAAGCAGGGTTATCCTGTTTGCCTTTAACAATGAAATAAATACGAAGTACATGTCGTTGGTTGTTCTAATCTCCTGAAATTCAATGTTATTGTTCAGAACAAAACTTCTCTTATATAATTTATCCCAGGCCCATCCACGAATGTCTTTAAAAATGTTTGAACTGATATCATTCCTGTTAAAAACATTTTTCTTTGGTAAAAATTTCTTTTTAACGGCATTGGTGTTGATTTCCTTGGTTTTTGTTATGTCATCGTATGTGTATGATTCAAAAATACAAATGTCTGCATTTTCCTTTTTTGCTTTCTCATAGGACAATTTTAACATGTCCTTTTCAAAGAAGTCATCAGCATCTAAAAATGACAGATATTCTCCTATAGCCATATTCATGCCCTTATTACGTGCATGACCTGCTCCCTTGTTCTCCTGGTTGATGATTTTTATTCTATTGTCTTTTGCTTTATATTCATTTAAAATTTCGGGAGAGTTATCCTTTGATCCATCATTTATACAAATTATTTCTATTTCCTTAAGACTTTGGCTTAAAAGTGAATCTAAACAGTCTCTCAGGTGTTTTTGACTGTTATAAACCGGAAGAATCACGGATACTTTAGTTTGACTAAGCACTTCTCTGTAATAGAATTCTTCAGGATCTCGCATAATCCAGTTTATCTCATTAATTTGGCGCAATGAGAACATGGAAGTGTCAAGTTCTCCCTTTTCATTTCTTTCATTGAATTCTTTGGAAATAATGTCCAGATACTCTTTTTTATTTTCCTTAGCAATTCTTGTCAAGGTAAATAGGTAGTTATGGTATTGTTTTAAACTATAAACATCTAAAAACTCATCTTTAACATTGTTTTTTTCAAGAAAATCATAAATTAGCTGATATTCCCTGTTAGCACAGAGCATTTTTCCCGGATCATTTACTGAAGAATCAGGATTATCCCTTCGATTCATATAAAATGCATCAGTTATGTACATGGTTCTGTCTGCAAATACGTTTGCCTTAAAGAAGAATCCATTATCCTGAAATGAAGCACCTGGAGTTTCAAAGTGTCGGATATTATTTTTTTGCAGAAAGTCTCTCCTATAAATACCTGACCACGTGTTCATTATAAAGGTAAAACATTCACGGTTTTCTCTTGGACATAGTATTTTATCATAGTTTTCGTCTTTAAACGCAATTTTATTAAATGTTTTTTCAAAATAATCCTTGCCTCTATGAAATCTGTAAAAATTGCTTTTAACAAAGTCCAAATCGTTCTCTTTTGCCACATCATATAATGTTTCGAACATTTCAGGCAGTACATAATCATCACTTTCAATAATTCCTATGTATTCACCACTTGCCATGTCCATACCTATATTCATAACATGACCATAACCGGCATTATCCTTATCGATTATTTTAATTCTTTTATCTTTTTTAGCATATTCTTTCAGGATATTAAGGGAATTATCGGTAGAACCATCATTTACGCAGATAATTTCCATATCCTGAAGTGTTTGATTAATGGCACTTTCTAAACATTCTTCAAGATATATTTCCACATTATACACGGGAATAATAACTGATACCTTAATGTTCTCATTGTCCTGGTTAAAGTTAATTAATTCATGAATAGGAACTTTGTTTAATGTTTTACTTTTTTCTTCTTCAAATTTCTGGTAGATCATAGCTTAAACTTCCATTAAATTAATTATAATGCTCCGGATAACTTTTGGATTATTTCTCCTTAATTATTTCACAAATTTTTTCAGCAATCTTGTTCATTCCATAATCACTATAATGTGAATTATCTATTGAAATGAAATCATAGTCTTCTTCATTGAAGAGTTTTCTCTGATTAATTATGAACGTGTTTTCTCCATTTTTAATAGCATTCTCATAGGTATTGGTTACTATGTCATCAAAATCATCATAATCTCTCCAATTATTAAAGGATTCCGATGTCATTAATATTATTTTCGTATCAGGATGATATTTTCTGATATTTTTATAAAATTCTTCATGAGTTTTCCTGAAAATGTCTGTAGTATAAGCATTTCTTGTATAATCAATTACAATACATTTTGCGTTTAATTTTCCAATAAATTTTGCAATTGTATTTGTACCCCTACAGCAGGAAGAAGCAGAAATGTTTATGATGTCATTATTCATTTTCTTACTAACTATGTTTGGGAAACTATTTCCACTATGGGACGCTGCAGCTCCCTGCGTAACAGAATTTCCGTAAAAAATGATTGGCAAGGAATTTTCTTCAGGATAATCTATGCTTTCTACAACACTTCCCTTCTCAATTCCCATATACATCTCTTCTATTGTATTGTAGTTTGGTAAAAAGATGCATAGCTTTCCGTTTGAAGGAACGTAGATGCTTTCGGCAAATAGGTTAAAGCCATCACCCGGTGCGAAAACGGTTCTATGATCATACTTGTCATCTATAAGGTTATAAACGTCAAAACCAAAGGAACCCCAGTTAACCATTTTCAAGAGACCGTATTTACGTTTAAGTTTAATTTTGAATATCAGTCTTTTTGAATTTGTGAAAAATCTTAATCTAACACCACAAGACGCACTATGATAACTTTCCATTTCCCTAACTGCACCTTCTTCATAATTCTTCATTTCTTCACGTGCTTGGGTGGGAAATTTACAGAAATCCAATTTTTTGTTTGATAAACTAAGAGTACCATAAAATAGTTCAGGATAATCAAATAAATCCAAATATTCTATGTTTTCTTCATCATAGTTCTTTAATGGATTCGAAATTTTTTCTAAATATTCCATTTTTAAAAACTCCCCATGATTTCTTCCATTAATATGTCAACAACAAGTTCTTCCATTTGCTTATAAATCATTATATTTCCCGTATCATTGATAAATTTATCACTGAAAGTGCATAAATCCTTGTTTTCTGCATTAAACAGGTATGAAATATCCAGTAACTCTATTTTTTCTGATTTAATCTCTTTTTCTAAAAGCTTTTCAATGTCTTTCTTTTGTTCATCGGTGTAATTGGAAATAGAGTACCAGCAGATTATATGATTACAAAACGTTTTCATAAGATTTATAGTTTCCATTAAATATTTTTTTAACAGGCCTTTATCCTGAATATAATTGTCAATTTCCAGAATTCCCAGATTATAATTAGGCATGTCTTTTCTATTTTTTAGAAGTTCATAAGTTCTTTTAAGAAAATCTTTTTCATTAAAGGAAATGTTATCGATTTTTGCATTTGTTTTACGTCCTATAATGTTAGAAAACATTAAACTGGTTGTTGTACATCCTATACCATAACTGTACATTCCTCCGGCAACCAAAATGTTCAAATCATAATCATCTTTAACTATTACTCCCATCGTATTTTCAGGTAATTCAATTTCTAATTTTGAAAGATCACTTAATATAGGCCCATATATCAGCACTTCATATTCTTCACCTTCTGAGATAATATGGGTCATATTTACATTAGTATCATATCTGGTAGTGTAAGCATCAATATTAAACCAGGATTTTCCATCAATATCCTTGTACAAAACGGTTAATCCTTCTTTTGCTGATATGCCCACATGGGGAAAGTATCCCCTAACAGTATTTTCAACATCAAAGTTTATTTTAAAGACTCTTGCATCCGTTCTAAATTTGAAAACCTGATGTTTAGAAGAATTATTATCAGATAATAAATTAAGTATCATTATATTTTACACCTATATCATTAATTAATTATTAGTTTCTAGAATTATACTCTGCAAATATTTTATCATAGAGTTCCGGGAAGTTATTTAAAACATTTTCAAATTGTTTGTCATTATGTGTTTCATTATAAGACCATAGTGTGTCTTTGTTAAACAGAATATCCCTTGCAGGATTTACATAAGTTATCTCATGAATGTTGTCTCCAACAACGCGTGTTTTTGTGTCATTTAACAATGCCATTGACCAAAACCATATGTCATCTCCGGTAGGACATAATTTATCATAAAGGCCGGTATCAAAAACTTTCTCATTCAATGAATTTGGAGGAAACAAAACTCCACCACCAGTTGTAAAAAAGTTAAGAAAACCTGCATCCTCCTTGTCTGTTAATATTTTCCAGTCCAGATATTTTTTTATTCTTTTTTCATCAAATGCTATTTTACGACAACGATGAGCTAATATGTCACCAGGATATAGTTCATGTTCTTCATAAAGTTTCCTTAACCAATTTGTCGGATAAAATAGGTCATCATCAGCAGTTACAATTAAAGAATTCGGATATTCTTTCAATGCAGGTATTAATTTTTTATATGATTTTGTAATATCACACCATTGAATAGTTAATCCGTACTCTTTAAACTTAATTAATTCTTCAGGTAAATCGTTTTCTTTATTTGGAAACTCGTTTGTAGCCAACCATAAAATTAATTTATCCGGCTTAACTTCCTGATTTAAAAGGGAATATATCGTAAATTTAACCTCTTCTATTCTTTTTGGATAGGAAGTTAAGGAAACTATTAGCTGAACTTTTCTTTTCTCGGAATTTAAGCCAAATTCATCAAAGTTTTTAATCTCTTCGGCTATCTCATATTTGTTAATAGCTAATGGCTGCCAGATATCCGGATTAACCTTAATGATTCCTTCATCAATCCCTTTATTGACAAAATATATTAATGGATTTTCATCGGTTATATTAGTATTAAACTTTTTATAAAAGGATGTATCGAAGGATTTGCACGGATTAAGGTTTGAACGATAGCCTACATACATGTAATGCAATAATGGATCTATTTCGGGTTTTCTTTCGAATTGATTAAGGTAGTACTCTTCATCAAATAGGTTGTTTTCCTTTATTTTAGTGTAAGTTTCAATATTTTCATAATTTCCTTCATTTAGTTGTGAGGATATTTTTTCCAGAATTTGAATATTTTCTTCCTTAATAGTTTTTTCTTCTTTGAAAATTTTATAAAAAATATTTTTTAAGAAAATCTTTATTTCAGAATCTTTTTTGAAACTTTTCATATTATTATGTTGTATATAATATATGATAAATTTTTTTAATAAAGTGATTATTTCTATCTGCAAAAAATGGGGAAATATATAAAAAGTTGTATATAATATGTCTTAGCATATATTAATTATTGATAAAAGCTTAACAAATAGTAGTATACTTACGAATTACATTTGTGGTGGAGATATAATGGTAAAACTTTCAGTTATTATGCCTGTTTTTAATGCATCAAAATTTTTAAACATGTCATTAAACAGCATATTCAATCAAACTTTCAGAGATTTTGAAGTAATATGCGTAAATGACGGCTCTACAGATAACTCCATGAAAATTTTGGAAAGTTTTGCCGACCAGCACGATTGCATAAAGATATTTTCAATAAACAATTCCGGTGCAGGAAAAGCACGAAATTATGGTATTCAACAGGCTAACGGAGAATACTTGGCCTTCTTGGATGCGGATGACATCTTCATTGACAGGGATGCTTTAGAAAAGATGATGAGTATCGCAGTTAAAAACGATGCCGATATGGTGGCTGCAAATTTGAAAAGAATAAAACAGGATGCTACTATTGAAGAAAGCTATGACTTTGAAAACACATTATTTACTTATTTTAACAGGGAAGATATTATTAAACCTGATGAATATGGAATTCCATGGGCATTTTACAAGAATATCTATAAAAAATCCTTCATTACCGAACATGACATTTCATTTCCAGATTTGAAAAGAGGTCAGGATCCTATTTTCTTAGCCAGTATTCTGACAATAATTGAAAAAATATATGTTGTGGATGTTGACTTATACGGATATAATCATTCAGTTTCCGGTGGAGTAAATGTTAAATTAAACGATTATAATAAGAAAAAGGATTACATTCAACATTTCAGGGATACCTTCACGATACTGGATAAGAAAGGTTTTGAAATGATTTTATCCGATTATAAAATGGAATTTGTCAATTACCTGCTTTTTAGGGATAATTTATCCGATGAAGAAATTAAGAGCATAGTCAAAGAACTTTTTGAAAACACTGACTTTTTTGAAGAATCAGATTATGGTAATATGATTATGGACATGATAATAAATCCTGTTGAAGATGTTGATGATGAATACACTATGATAAAAAGCTTTTTATTTGAAGAAAGCATGTTGGAAGACAGTTTCATTGATTTGGACAGATTGAAGGATTATATAAATATTTCAAAGAATGCTGGTGATAATTCAAAACTCCAAAAAAATTCCTTCAATCAACTAAAGGAAATTGATAACTATACCTTTGAGGAAAAACGTTCCGTCTATAGGCGAGTGGGAAAACTTAAACATGAAATAAACAGTTTCATTCATTTTAATGATTCAATACTAAATTCTAATAGTTGGAAAATAACCAGTTTCTTACGTTCCCTGAAACATAAAATATGAAGTGATTAAAAATGTATGACGTGTCAGTAATTGTGTATGTAAAAGATTCGGAGAAATACTTAACAGAATCATTAAACAGTATACTTCATCAGCCTTTAGAAAACATGCAGATAGTCTGTGTTTATGAAAACTCAGAGGATGATTCACTAAATATTTTGAAAAACTTTTCAAAAAAACATTCAAACATAACAGTTCAAAGGATAGATGATGTTTCAACAAACGGCATTATTGAAACAATTAAAAATGTTGAAAGCAGTTACGTACTCTTTGCAGATTCATTTAATGTCATGAAAGACAAATCCCTAAAAAATCTTCATGACAGGATTAGTGAAGATCAATTGGACGTTCTCCTATTTAAATTAAATGATTCTCTCAACGAAAGAGCATTTACAAGGGTTTCACAGTTAGTTGGCAGTAATGTATTCGGGCCCGAAAAAGTTGGGGAATATTTATGGGATCTTAATCAAAGCCTGTACAATAAGATGTTTAGCAGGACATTTCTAGTTAAACAACTAGATTTATATGACATGTTTGTTCAAACGATTGACAACATTTCAACACTTTCCTTAATTAATTCTGAAAAACTAGCATTAACGGACGAATCATTATATAAGACAAACAATCCTATTGGACACGTAATAGATGACAAGTATTTTAAGAAATATGTGGATTCACAAAATATTTTCCTGAACCTGCTGAATAAAAAGGAATACGTGGATTATAGGACAAGAGGAATTAACAAAAAATTTTCCGATATAATAAACTTATATGAGGATGTTCCAATCAGATTTAAAAAGGAATCATTTGAAACGTTAAGAAATTACTGTTTAGATTATTTGGATCATAAAGAAAGTAATATTCATTTGTTCACGGATGAAAACAGGAAACATATTGAACAGATAATCATATCAGAAAGTGTTGAGGAATACGAATTACTAAAGAAAGTTAATATGGAAAAGAATTCCATCAATTTCATGAGAAGATATGAAAAAATAATTAGTGTAGAACATAAGAAAATTAAAAATTTCAATGACAATCTTAGAAATTCACGTAGTTGGAAGTTAACTAGTATATTTAGATTAAGAAATAAGTTATAGTGGTCATAATGGTTAAGGTTTCTGTTGTAGTAGCAGTTTATAATGTTGAAGATTTTCTGGAGGAATGTTTGGATTCCCTGATAAATCAAACATTAACTGATATAGAGATAATTTGTGTAAATGATGGATCTGCAGACAATTCTTTGAAAATCTTGGAGCAATATGCTAAAAAGGATTCAAGAATAAAAGTATATTCACAGGATAATCAGGGACATGCAGTAGCCACAAATGTGGGTATGACACATGCAACTGGGGATTACTTGTACCTGATGGATTCTGATGATGTTATTAAAGAAAACACTCTGGAATTGTCCTACAACAAAGCAATAGAAACTGGTGTTGATTTTGTTATATTCAAGGCAATAAACTATGACAGCGATGAAGAAAAATACTTTGAAACATTATCATACAGTATGGAAGAAGTCTACAAGAAGGTTAAAGATGAAATCTTCAATTATGATGATATAAAGGATTTAATTTTCACGCTTTCTGTTACCCCATGGAGTAAATTATATAAAAGAAGTCTTATAACCGAAAACAACATAGTTTTTCCGGAAGGTTTAATCTTTGATGACAATATCTTTTTCTGGGAAGTCTTATTCAATTCCGAGAAAATCGCGTTTTTAAACGAATTCCTCTTTATCAGACGATTTTATTCAACATCGTCAACCCGTAAGGGAGACCTGAGATTTTTGGATTCCATAGAAATCAACGATTTAATATGGGAAGTATTTAAAAAATATGATCACTTCGAATATCATAAAACCGAATTATATAACTCTAAGGTTTCATCAATATATAATAGATTTACAAAAATTAAAATAGAATATAAAAACATTTTCTTCCAGGAAATGAAAAAATCATTCATGAAAATATTGGAAAATGAAACTTTATTCGACGATTTTATGAATAATCTTAATGATTTTAATAAAAACATTTTTATTCAGGTCTTAAGCACGGATAACAGCAAGGACTTTAACTTATTAAGAAAAACGTATAGTTCTATATTAAAAGCAGGGGGAAATTAGTCAATGAATTCAAAAAATCCGCTCATTTCAGTCATTCTTCCCTCTTTAAATGTTAAAGACTATGTGGAACAGTGTATTGAAAGCGTAAAAAATCAGACGTTAACAGATATTGAAATAATATGCGTAGATGCAGGAAGCGATGACGGAACGTTGGAGCTCCTGAAAAAGTATGCTCAAGAAGATGATAGAATAAATGTCTATTTATCGGACAAAAAAAGTTATGGAAGTCAGGTCAATCAGGGAATAACAATTGCAAAAGGGGATTACATTTCCATAGTTGAAACAGACGATTACATTAAGGAGGATATGCTGGAGTCTTTATACAATTTTACCCAGTATTCATTTGTTGACGTAGTTAAATGTAACTTTTACCATATTTATGGTGATGAAGAAATTGTAGCAGATAGGGCAAAAAGAAATCTAAAAGTCGACAAAACATTCAAATTGGGGGAAGAACCCCTATTTTTAGAGGGACACCCTTCAATCTGGGCAGGTATATATAAGAGAAGTTTTCTAATAAACAATAATATCAGGTTTTTAGAAGAGGAAGGTGGAGCATGGGTGGATAATCCATTTTTTGTTGAAACGGCAATAAAGGCACAAACGATTTTTTACACCAATACTCCCTACTACTATTACAGGGAAGATAACATAGAATCATCCACTAACAGTTTAAGTGATTTAAGCATACCCTTAAAAAGAATAGATGACATGTTCAAAGTATTAGAACAATCAGAGTATGAAAATAACGATACTATTAAGCAAATGCTTTACCGTCGTTTGTTACGTTATATAGAAATTATCATGGAAAAAGACGATAATTTAGATAACTATGACTATGAAACACGCAAATCATTTAATCAGGCACTGAAAAATATTGACGAGGAATACGTTCATGAAAAATTAACCAACGAACAAAAGAAGATGTATTATAAATTGGCTTCCCCATTAATTCTTGCCAAGTTTAAAAACGATTTGAAATAATATTTTCTAATTTAAATTCCTAATTTTACTATTTTTTTTACAAAAAATTATATTCTATTTTATACAGATATAATAATATAGTCTAATATTATATTATTTATTGAAAAGCGTTATTTTTTTCATTTTTAAATATTTAATAATCTAGAAAAATGTATTTACAATCATATTAAGGAGAATTTTTTAAATGAGTAGTAATGAAATTCCAAAAGATTATGATCATACAAACGAAGAAAAATTGCAAGATTTATGGCAAAAAGAAAACACTTATAGATTTATAGGTGACGGAACAAAACCAACATACATTATCGACACCCCACCTCCATATCCAACCGGTAAACTTCACATGGGACACGTTTTAAATTGGGTTTACATGGATATTATTGCAAGATATAAGAGAATGAACAATTTTGATGTACTTTTCCCACAGGGATGGGATTGTCATGGTCTTCCAACAGAAGTTAAAGTAGAAGAAATTCATGACATAAAGAAGAATGATGTTCCTAGAGAAACCTTCAGAGAGTACTGTATTGACTTAACCCATGATAACATTGAAAAGATGAGAAAACAGATGAATAGTATGGGATATTCACAGGATTGGACTCATGAATACATTACAATGCTTCCGGAAAACAAGAAAAGAACACAACTGTCTTTCCTTAAATTATATGATGAAAACATGATCTACCAGGATATTCATCCTATAAACTGGTGTCCACGTTGTGAAACGGCAATCGCATTTGCAGAGGTCGAATACAAGGACAATACAACAAAACTTAACTATATCAACTTCCCGGCATCTGATGCATCAGGAAATGCAACAATAGCAACAACAAGGCCAGAATTGTTATGCGCATGTGTAGCGGTAGTAGTACATCCCGATGATGAAAGATACTCACAGTTACATGGAAAAACCGTTACACTACCTATTTACAACAGGGAAGTAACAATAATTACGGACGAATCAGTAGATCCTGAGTATGGTACTGGAGTAGTAATGATATGTACCTTCGGGGACAAAACTGACGTAGAATGGGTTACAAGATACGATTTGGACGTAATCAATGCAATAAGTGAAAACGGTTTAATGCTTGAAGTAGCAGGCAAATATGAAGGCATGGCCATAAAGGAATGCAGAAAAGCAATTATTGAAGACCTTAAAAACGAAGGATTCCTAATCAAACAAGAGGATGTTGACCAGAATGTAGGTCTCTGTTGGAGATGTAAAACACCGATAGAAATCATGACCAAAAAGCAATGGTTTGTAGCAGTAACCAAAATGCAGGATGACATTGTTGAACAGGCAAAAAACATGAGATGGATTCCTGGACACATGTACCAAAGACTGGAAAACTGGGCAACAAGCATGGACTGGGACTGGTGTATATCAAGACAAAGAATCTTTGCAACACCAATACCTGTATGGTACTGTGATGAATGTCACGAAGTAGTACTTCCAAGTGAACAACAGCTACCAATAGACCCAACAATAGACCAGCCCGACCATGCATGTAGTTGTGGATGTAACACCTTTACACCGGAAGAAGACGTTCTTGACACATGGATGGACAGTTCAATAACTCCGCTAACCGTAGCAAACTGGCCAAATCCTGGATGGGAAAATGTATATCCATCAACATTAAGGCCACAGGGACATGACATTATCAGAACATGGGCATTCTATACCATAATGAGATGCTATGCATTAACGGGAGAAAAACCCTTCGATGAACTGGTAATAAACGGTATGGTATTTGGTGAAGACGGACATAAAATGAGTAAATCATTAGGAAACGTAATAGCACCCGAAGAGGTAATCACAGAATACGGTGCAGATGCACTAAGACTCTGGAGTGCAAACAGTGTACCTGGTTCAGACGTACCATTCGGATGGAAAGACATTAAACACGCATACAAGTTCCTGAGAAAATTCTGGAACGCATTCAGATTCATTAGCATGCACTTGGATGACAACGTACCAGAAAGCCTAACAGAAAACAACATCATCGACCAATGGATACTTTCAAAACTTAACAGGTTAAACAAGAACGTAACACAGGCATTCGAGGAATATAACTTTGCAAACGCCGAACAGACAATATACAACTTTGTATGGCATGACTTCTGTGATGAATACATTGAAGCCGTAAAATACAGGTTATATGAAGATACAACATCAACACAGGATGCAAAGTACACACTTAAAAAGGTAATCGAAACGGTACTGGCACTAATGGCACCAATAACACCATTCTTTGCAGACCAAGTAAGCGGATACCTGGGAAAAACATCCTATGAACTACATAATGGTGGATGGCCAACAGTAGAAGAAAACCTGATAAGTGATGATATAGAACTAATCGGAAGTTATGCAGTTGACATCATAGATGAATTAAGAAGATACAAATCTTCACATGGAATTCCATTAAATCAGCTGTTAAACACTGTAAACATTTACACAGAAGATGTTGAAAAGGTAAATTTAACGATTGACGATATTAAAAACACAAACAAAGTAGAAAACATCACAGTTCAAAACGGAAAACCGGACTTACACGAAAAAGTAAAACTTATTGAACCGGTAATGAGTAAGATTGGTCCAGAATTTAAACAAAACGCTAAGAAAATCATTGATTTCATAGCAAATACAAATCCTGAAGAAATCATGGAAGAATTGAATTCAACAGGTGAAGTTAAAGTGGATGATGTTGCATTCACTAAAGACCATATTACAACAGAATCCGACCTTGTAAGTAAAACGGGAGAAGTTGTAGACATTATTCAAACAGAAAATTATGACATATTATTGGAAGTTCAACAGTAAACTTCCTTACTACTCATTTTATTATTATTTTTTTCAGGAGACTTTTTATGGACTTAAAAGTTGAAAAGGTTGAAAAGATTTCAGGAACAATAAAGGCTCCGGCATCAAAAAGTTATTCGCACCGAGCATTTATTGCAGCAGCACTGGCTGAAGGCGAATCTATTTTAAGAGACCCATTATATAGTGAGGACACGCTTGCTACCCTGGAAGCATGTGAACAGTTAGGAGCTCTTTTTCAGAGATATCCTGATAAATGTATCGTGCAGGGTACTGCAGGTTATATTAGAACGCCGGAAAACATTATTGACGTGAAAAATTCAGGTACCAGTGTAAGAATTCTAAGTAGTGTCGCAGCTATAGCGCCAAGAGCAAATTTTACAATTTTTACCGGCGATGAATCCTTAAGAAAAAGGCCAATGCAGGACTTAATTGATGCACTTGAAAATCTGGGAGTGCAAATATACTCATCCCAGAGCAACGGAACTCCTCCAATAATAGTTAAGGGAGGATTTGATGGTGGAGAAACAGACATTAACGGCAGCGTAAGCAGTCAATTTATTTCATCAATAATTATGGCAGCACCATACTCAAAAAATCCCGTTACCCTCAATGTTCGTGGAACCTTTGTATCAAAGCCATATGTGAACATGACATTATCTGTTATCAGTAAATTTGGAATAGATTTTGAATACGATACTACCAATCAGCCGGAATATTCTTCATATTACATAGAGCCACAGAAATATGAATGTGCAGACTATACGATTGAAGGGGATTATTCATCAGCATCATATATTTTAGCCCTTGCAAGTATGGTTCCATCGGACATAACAATTAAAAACCTTTATAAGGATTCAATGCAGGGTGATAAGATAATTGTTGACATAATTAAAAAGATGGGAGCAAATGTTGAAGTCAACGATTCGGATATTCACATTCAAAGTGATGGGAAACTAAAGGCATTTGACATAGATTTATCTAATGCTCCTGATTTATTGCCAACTGTTGCGGTTTTAATGGCACAGTCAGAGGGCACGTCCAAAATTACTGGCGTAGAACATGCAAGGTTTAAGGAAACGGATCGTGTACATAATTGTGCAATAGAACTGGAAAATGTTGGTGTTGAAGTTGAAGAGCTTCAGGATGGATTGATTATTAGGGGTAACCCTGTTGGCGGAAATGTTGATTCACACATGGATCATCGTATGGTAATGGCATTTTATGTTTTGGGTTTAAAAATTGGAAATGTAAGCATTAAGGATGCCTCATGTTATGATGTGTCATTCCCTAATTTCTTGGAAGTCATGAATCAAATTACAGGATGATGTAAAAGATGGATGAAAGTATGAAAGGTGATTTTACAACGGATGAAATCATATATATTGTTGATGAGTTGGAAAATATTTTTGAACGCAGAACATTTGAAGATCAGACGCCCTATGAGGTTTTGGTAAGAACCATTCTTTCACAGAGAACAAGGGATGAAAATACGGACAAGGCTACTGAAAATCTTTTCAGCGTTTATCATACGATGGAAGAAATTGCTGATGCTCCCGTTGAGGAAATTGCTGAATTGGTAAAACAGGCAGGTTTTTACAATGTTAAAGCAGGTCGCATTAAAGAGGTTTCAAACATATTGCTTGAGGAATATGAGGGAATAGTGCCCGATGATATTAATGAACTGATTAAGCTGCCTGGTGTTGGACGTAAAACAGCCAATTGCGTACTTGTTTTTGGTTTTCAGGAAGATGCCATACCTGTAGATGTTCATGTTCATAGAATTTCCAATCGTTTAGGACTGGTTCATACTAATGAACCCGAAGAAACTGAGGAAGTCCTAAGGGAAATAGTTCCAAAGGATTATTGGCTGCCAATTAATGATCTTATGGTACAGTTTGGTCAAAATATTTGTAAACCAATCAATCCACAGCATATGGAATGTCCATTCACTCACCTATGTGAATTTTTTAATTCAGAAATAGAATAACAATTCTCCATACACTTTTTTTTTAGTGCTACTTTTTTTTCATCTTCAGTCTTTCGACAAAAAAACATGCTTTTTTTTTAACAAAAATAAATTATTGCATAGTTGGGGATATTAAATGATATTTTCAATACATAATCTTTATAAAAATAGTTTTTAATTTTTAAATAATTATAAAAAAAGGGTGGATATTCATATTTCTCTAAGGATATAGAGAAATTTATTGAGGTTATGGTTTATCTTTTAAGATTTTTAACCTCTTCAATGAATAAGTTTAATACTTCTTCCTGTAATCCTTCTACGAATTTTAATGAACCTGCCACTTCGTGTCCTCCACCATCAGCTCCTGCTTGTGGAATCTCTTCTTGTATTTTAGTAATCACGTTGTTTAAATTAAATTCAAACTCGTTCTTAATTACTTCTGTAGCTCTTAGAACTGCAAAGTCTGGTCCATTTGCCAGGGTCATTATTGGTTCGTCTTCACTTTTTTCCTGTACAAGTTTGTCATGCACGTAACCGGTTGTTTTACCGGGTGCCGGATAAGTGAATTTATGAGCATATTTTTCAACATCTAACCTGTTTAGTTGGATACCGTTATCGAAGTATACTGTTTCTACGTTAGGCATTGCTGCTTTAAGTTGTGTTTCTACACGTTTATCTGATTCACTCATTAACACATCAAGCAATTCTTCTTGACGTTCTTTGTCTTCTAAACCGAGAATGGTGTTCATTACACCTCTTCCGTTCATGAATCTTAAGAAATAAGCTTCAAAATCTACACATGTGGCGATTTTATCTAAATCTTCACGGGAATATCCTTCTTCTTCTGCTATTGCAAGGTATTGGTCAACTTCATCACATTCTGCATGGTCTCCAACAGCTGCAATACCGGGGAAATGTCTTATTTCAGGTCTTACGTCAGGATTAATCATACCTGCAAGTTCTACTGCTAATGCTCCTGCAGTAAGTTGTGAATCTCCACCTACAAGGTAAGGATTTACATGAATATCTACGTAGTCATCTATTAAGGCTCTACCATTTTCGACTTCACCAGGATAATGGTGGTCTACAACAATGGATTCAATTCCATAAACTTTGGAATGTCTTAATGCTGCCACATCTTCTTCTGTAGAACCGTTATCAAGCAATACCAATAATGGCAGTTTTTGACCGTGACGTTCAGCATCTTCTAATGCGTAAGATAAGTCTTTTACAACATCTTCCAGTTCATAGAATGGTGCTTTACTTGGTGAACGTTTAAAGAAGTGCCATTCGGCATCTGCATCGTTACTTTCTTCTCTTAGGAGTGGAAGTACTGCCTGTTCTACTGCTACTCCTGCACAGATTCCGTCAGCATCTGCATGGTGTCTTACAAGAATGCTTCTACCATCAAGAATAGCTTTTCTAATGGTTTTTGCAGCTAATGCAAGTTTTGGTCTTAGTAAATCTAGGATTTCACTTTTTACCATTACAGAAGTGTCTTCAGGTTCTGCTTTTTTATCCATTGCTTCAGAAACGAGCTGTTTGAAGTTTTCTTCTTCTTCATCTTCAAGTTTTTCAATGTTTTCAGATTCTATCTGAATCTTTCCGCCATGTAATGAAACTTCTCCTAAAATTTCAACAACGTCTTCAACTTCAAGTTCCGGATACATTCTAACTCCAGGTTCATTGAATGCGGCAGCCCATGTTATATCACTTTCGTCACGAACAGTGAATATTGTTGGTCCACTTGTTTGTTGAATTTGGATAATTTCCCCTTGAATTGCAACATTTCTGCCAAGATTATCTTCTGAAAGGTCTGCAATTTTTGTTCGTTTAACATTTCTTTTAACTTTTATAATTTCATAGTCACTACCATATTTGGTCTTGGAATATGTTAGGTCAACATCCATTTTACCCTTATGAGGTTTTATTTCGGATATTTTGACAACAATTTTATCTCCAACCTTTTCCTTTGGATTTCTTGATCTTAGTAAACCGTATACACTCTTACTGAGACTGACAAAGAATCCATATTTTTCTACTCTGGTAATGACTCCTTCGTAGTCACTGCCTATTTCTAGGTCTTCTATTTGACATGAAGGATTTAATACATGCACTATCGGTTTATTATTCCCTTGTGATGTATTGTGATTGTTAGTCATATTTAAAACTCCTATTGTTATAGAAAAAACATTTTTTTCTACTTTGACAGATTATTGTATAAATTTGTCAGGATATTGTTTTTCTAATGAGATACGTTTATCTGAATATTCCTTGGCATTTTCCATATTCTTTTCTGAATTTCTGAAAAGGGATAATGCCTTGCTTGGATTGCTTTTTACGTAATCTAATCCATTATACATTTCAACTGTAGCATTAATTTTGTATTCCAGTTCCATAAGCGTATAGTTAAAGTATTGTATTTGTAGTGATTGGTTGTTGTTTACTGATTTTTGCAATGCCTGTTCCGTGCTTTCCTTGGCTAGCATGTATTCCTTGTATGATTCGTTGATGTGTTGTGTTGTTAATGTATAGTTTTTAGAGTTTAAAAAAGCTACTGATTGATTATATTCATCATTTGCCTTTTGTAGGTGTGAATTGATTGATTGAACTTCAATATTTGCTTTATTAATTTCACTAACACATACGAAGGCTATGATGATAATTAATAAAAGAGTAATTGTTCCAATTATTAATTTTTTATTCATATAAAGTATTCCATTATTTTTTAAACAATAATTATTTATGTATTTTTTAGTTTAAATACTTGGATATAATATTCCTTATTCTAATAATAATTATTAGAAAATGTTTATTAAAT
>JAZUCJ010000090.1:0-7585 GCA_045639105.1 Methanosphaera sp. | reverse complement strand
TTTGTGATTGTTATTTTATGCAGATTATTTTCATGATTATTTTTTTGTAAATTAAATTATAAAAAAACATAAAAATATGAATCCACACTTCAAATAATATTGAACAATTTATATTTAAATTAAATTTATCATGTTTATTTTATAAATATTTATTAAATTTAATTATAGAATGTTTATATAGTAGTTGTAAAAAAACTATTAGTAAATTAGTTAAAAATATGGGAATTTATCTCTTCAATAAAATTTATTTGATACATTCTTATATTTTTAATGTACAGATAAATTTTTTTAGAGAGATTAGTTATGCCAGTTGAAAACAAATATAACTCGGAAATGGATGACCTTAGCGAGGCGTGTAAGGATTATAAACTGCACTTGACAGTTTTGTTATGTATCGTTATTGCCGAATATATTGGAGTAGTTACATTGGACTTGGCAGGAATATCCATAGTATTAATGCCCTTGCTATACTCATTGGTTTTAGCAATAGCATTCTATGTTACAAAACCGGTTACCTGGATTTCCGAGGATCAATCAGAAAGATCAACAGCGATAATGATGTTATTAATCGGTCCTTTGTTAGCAAAACTTGCAATTGCCAGTGGTCAAAATATTGGAATAATTTTTAATGCAGGACCTGCAATTTTGTTACAAGAAGTGGGAAACTTGGGAACTATATTTGCAGCAATGCCTATTGCATTACTTTTAGGATTTAAACGTGAAGCTATAGGTATGACCAGTTCAATTTGTCGTGAACCACAAATGGCTGTTGTAATCGATAAATTCGGTTTTGCTTCTCCAGAAACCAAAGGATTTTTCACAGTATTTTTAATAGGTACTGTTTTGGGAACACCATTTATAAGCTTATTGACAAGTGTACTTGCTTACTTAATTCCATTACATCCATTTGCTTATGGTATGGCATGTGGTATAGGAAGTGCTAGTATGAATGCAGCTGCAGTAGCATCACTGTCAACAATATACCCACAATATGCGATACAAATGGAAGCATTTAGTGGAATGGCCAATTTAATTGCAATGGTTACTGGAATGTATGTGTACATTTTTGTAGCTTTACCATTAACCGAACGTTTATACGGAATTTTAGAACCAATAATTAGCAAAATAACAGACAAGAAATTAAACATCACAGAGGATAGTATTAAAAATGAATCTTAATTTGTCAATCAATACGGTTTTAGAATGGATTGGAATTTTACTAATATTTTCAGTAATGACCAGTATTGGAAATTATGTTGGCTTTAACTATCCTCTTCAGGAAGCATTAGTAGGAATGTTTATTTTATGTTTTATATCATTACTGGGGTTGATAATAGAAAAGATTTTGCCATGGAACATACCTTCCATTCTATATATTAGTCTTATAGGTTTATTTGTAGCTCTTCCTTGGTCACCGATATCATCAACGGTAATATATTACACATCCAAGGTAGATCTCATATCAATAACTGCAATTCTTTTAGCTTATGCAGGTATTGCAATGGGTAAAGATTTAAGGGAATTTAAAAAAGTAGGTATAAGGGGGATTATTGTAACGTGCTTTGTAATCTTCGGAACCTATTTTGCATCAGCTATCATAGCCCAAATAGTTTTATCATATACCGGAATGATTTAGCATAACTGCAGGATAAAACTTCGAGTTGTATTAATGAAACATTCCAATTTTCTTTCTCTTTTTAAATAGTTTAACAGTTTCCTATTTCTTCGACTATAATATCATAAAGATAGTCCATGTTTTCTTCAGTCAATGAGTCAATGTCTAAGTTTTTGGTTTCTATGATTATGCATGCCTTCTTTATCCTATTATAATTTGGTCCAACACTTATTATGCTTCTTTTCATGTTGAGTTTCTGTTTTATGTTATAGGCTAACCTTTTGGCCTTGCTCTTACTTTCAGTGGTTATAATAATGTTTAATCCGGATGAGTCTGGGTGGACAATATTATGAATTTCATCATCAGCCAAATGTTTCATTAACTTACTTTTCAGGTACTGGTTAGCTTTCATAGTCTTTTCTTCTATGGTGGTGGCCTTGTCAATTTCGTTTGCTATTGCCGAACAGGTGATATTGTCTGCTTTCAAGCTTTTTAATAAATGTCTGTTTAACTCGAGTTTGCCCGTAACATCGTTTATAAAGCCACCATTTTCTATATTTATAATTTTAGGGCTTCCCGTTGATGATACCTGAATATCTCCATACTTATTTAATTTTTTATCTCCAACAGATCCTGAAATGTCTACAATCAGCAACACTTCATGTATGTTACTCAATTCCTGTATCTCTTTTAGGGGTTGTCTTGCAGTATATCCTGCCAAACTTGTAATATACAGTGACTTAACATGTGACGTGTTAAGATATTCATCGAGCTTTTCAATATTTAACAGGCCATCATCTGTTTCAATATACTCCACCTTTTTATTAAAAATCTCACAACTTTTTATAAAACCGTTCCATCCGCCCTGATCGGCAACTAATACAGGTTCTTCAATTTTTTCTGCAATAACCAAAAGACAACTGTTTGCACTGTTTAGAATGTAAGTATTCATGCCACCCAGCAATCCTTTTATCTTACTGGTTGCCTGCAAGTAATAATCATCATTACTTCCCACGGATTTTTTCATTACTTCAAGAGTATCATCGCTTATCTTCTTAAATTCCAACATGCTATCACTTCTATGAAAAATATTGGTCGAGTGTTGTCTGTCTTTCCTTCAATACTTCATCCAATAACTGGCTGGCCTTTCTGAAGTCCTGTACAGTTAATTTTAGCTTGCTTTCAATATAATCCAATGATTTTTTCATTGTTTCAAATTCTTTTGGTTTTGTTTTCATGGCATGTCTAATGTTTTCCCTAACATTAAACACTCCCAGTGGAATATAATCCTCGTTTGCTTCCCTAAATACAATACAACCTGCCTGTAACTTATCCTTTTCCAACTGTTCAAGTATGGCCATTTTGGCCGTGTAATAACAACCACCTACACGGGAATATTCCGTTTTTCCCTTGTTGTGTTCACAGTCGGTAAAAATCATGCTTCCTTTTCCCTTAACATCAAGAAATGCTTCCATCCATTCATACTGCCATTGTGTCGGCATTTCCAGAATTGCATAATAGTTGTTTAAGCTTTCAAATTCATAGACTCTGAAAATGTCTAAAAGGTCATAGTGTCTTACATTGGACAGTAATCTGTCTGCTATCGTGCTGTCTACCGCCGTTATTGACCATCGTGTAGGCACTAGTTTTCTATTTTTCTTTTCACCCATAGTTCCTACAGAAAATGCCTTTTGTATCTGTGAAAATGGTATTTCCTTATCGTGAAGTATTTCAACTGCATCTGCCGCTTTAAGGTCGGTATCATAAAATGTTTTTTCCAGTTGATGATCCCATTTCACATTATCTATATCAAACTTTTTAAGTTCAGCACTAGGTCCATGGGGAGCATTTTCTGCACTAAACGTCATTCCAACAGGCTTTTTATTGAATTCTGCTTCACTTGCTATTGACTTTGAAGCCATGGATATTTCCTGTAACTTTTCAATATAATTGTTTTCCAGATCTTTTATTCCTATGGTTTGCTTTCCACGTACAAGATTTAATCTGTAACCTATAATGTCCTGTTGTGAAGCGTTTGTCGCAATCCATTCTTCAGGCTTGTCCATTATTGCAGAATCATCATAACTTGGGGCAAGAAGGGGTCCTGCAAATACCTTTGGATAATTATAACTTCCTATAAATACAGAGGGAGGGGTTGTTCCATCAATCTCTTTACCAATATTCTTTGTTCGCATATTGTATAACTGTTTTGTAATTGTTTTCAGGTATTGGTATTTGCTGTCTATCATAGAATTCCAACCTCCCATTTCTATTATTATCTTATCTCTTTTTTCTCAATTATTAATATTTGTAAAAACATATTAGTTATTATGAGTAAAGAAAAGTTGTTCGAAAATAAGATAGGTGTTATTGGTGCAGGACGTATTGGCCGAGCACTAATACTTAAATTACTAGAAAAAGGTTATCCTTATGAAAATATTCAGTTAACCTATAATGGTTCAATATTTACTTTTAGTGATATCTCTGACAATAATTTGATTGACATGATATCATCAAATGCAGAAATTGTCAAAAATTCATCCATTCTCATATTGTCAGTTCCACCACAATCATTCAAGCCAATAGGATTTTTTGATTTGCCGGAAGATCTGCTGGTAATATCTTTTATGGCCGGAATCACAACCGATGCCATTAAAAAGCAAACCGGTTCTGATAATGTAGTGCGCATAATACCAACAGGCCCAGATACTATTAAAAACTCACAGGCAATAGCCGGAGTTTATGGTGAAAATGAGGTTGCAAAGGAATTGTTTGATCTGTTGGATTTTGATTATGTGATGGTTGACGATGAGGATAAAATGAATTACATCGCAATTGCAGGGTGTTTGCCCGCCATATATTGCAGGGTAAGTCCGGAATCAGAGGATAATATAAATGCAATAAATAGGATTTCAGAGGATTTTCCGGAATTTAGGGATATTGCAAAAAAATGTGAAAAGTTAGTGCCTGAAGATAATAAGGAAGAATTCATAGCTAAATTCACAACACCTGGAGGGGTAACTCAGGCGATACTTAATGGATTAAATAGTGGAAAATCATTGTATGATTCATTAATTATGGGAATTGAACGAAACAAGGAATTAGCTAATCAATAAATTAACTTATTTTTTTATTTTTTTCTAAAAAAAAGTATTAATTGCCAAAAAGAAAATATTTTTTCCATGGTTTTATGATATTTGGATTTTTATTTTCTTTTGGTTTACATATTATGTTTAATGGGAAGTGGTTTTGAGTTAATAGGCTACTTTAACATCATTTTTTTTATAATAAATTCATTATTTTCCTAAAAGATAATAGATTAATTGTTCGGCCGTACGACCTGATTGTGCACCGTGCGTTCTTACCCAAACGTTGGCTTCATGTTCTAGCTCTTCGTCGCTTAATTTAATTTCCGGATATTTTCTGGCCAATGTTTTTACTATCTCGAAATATTCATTCATGCTTGGCTTGTTGTAACCAATGGTGACTCCGAACCTGTCAACTAATGATAGTTTTTCACGTATAGTATCTGAATGGTACATTTCCTCAACAGAGGACGTGTTAACCCGTTCGTTCCATGTTTCCTTAATAAGGTGTCTTCTATTGGATGTGGCATATATTAAGACATTGTCGGGGTTTGTTTCTAATCCTCCTTCAATCAATGCTTTAAGGTATTTGTATTCACTCTCTGATTCTTCAAATGATAGATCGTCCATGTATAGTATGAATTTGTAATTCCTGTTTTTTATCTCGGATATTATCCTGGATAAATACTTTGTTTCGTGCTTATATACTTCTATCATTCTAAGTCCCTTTGAATAGTACTGGTTTAGTATCGCTTTTATGCTGGTACTTTTACCGGTTCCTGCATCACCATATAACAGGACGTTATTGGCCTTTTTGCCGTTAACAAATGCTTCTGTATTGTGGATTAGTTTTTCTTTTTGTAAAGTGTATCCTACAAGATCGTCTAGAACTACATCATCAAGGCAGGTGATTGGTATTATGAAATCCTTGTTTTTGTCATGGGATAGTTGGAATGCCCTGTTTAGCCCATATTTTCCAACACCATACTTCTTGTAGAATTCGGTTACAACATCAAACATTTCCTCTTCATTTGCTGTTTTTTCTATGTTTGAACTTAGTTCTTTTACTTTCAGACTAACATCATTGTTGAATAGTTGTTCTTTCTTGATTATGGCTTCATAGTTGGATATTATGCTGAAACAATCAATGTTTAATTTTTCTTCAATCTCGGTAAAATCGTAGTTGAACAGTTTGAGAAATAGTTTAAAGTCGTGTTTAACGAACTTGTTTACGCTGCCGTCTTTTTTTCCAACCTTTTCAGATACCAGTGTGAACGGATTTTCTGTTGTGGCCAGGAGGTAGGATAGGTAGTTATGCCATAGGTTATCGTTGAAGCCGTAATCTGTTGCAAGTCCTAGTAAACTGTTTATCTGCGTGTAAATATCGTTGATTAATTCGTCCTCATCGTAGTTTCCGTTTTCAAATTTTCTGAATATTGCGGATAAATTAAGTAAAATGGGTTCATCAATATTTTTATAGACTATGAATTTTGAAGTTAAGTTATGCATATTAATCACGTAAAGACATTATTATAAAAAAAATAGTTAAAGGGGTTAGAAGTTTATATCTTATTCGAATTCAATGGTACTAGGTGGTTTATTGCTTAAGGATAGGGATACGTGTGTTATTTCAGGTACGTTTGCGGTGATTTCCTGTGAAACCTTATGTAAAAATGGCCATGGGATGTCCGGTACGTTAGCGGTCATTGCATCAAATGATTGTACCATTCTTATAACAACCAGGTATCCGAAGTCTCTTTGATCCCCTTTTACTCCGGTTACTTTACTGTCTGTTAGTACTACAAAGTATTGCCATAAATCTTTATGCAATCCTTCTGCTTCTACGTGTTTGTTAAGAATTGCGTTTGCTTCTCTGCAGATTTCCAGTTTCTCTTTTGTGATGTCACCAAGTACTCTCACGGCTAATCCAGGCCCTGGGAATGGTTGTCTGTGTACTATTGCATCTGGAAGTCCAAGTTCTGAACCCACTTCTCTTACTTCATCCTTGTATAATTCACGTAAAGGTTCAATTATTTCAAGAACTAATCCGTCGGGAAGGGTTACGTTATGGTGTGATTTGATTTTTCCTTCGCTTTCAATCCAATCCGGTGCAATGGTTCCCTGTAATAAAAATTTTGCTCCTGATTTTTTAGCTTCTCTTTCAAAGACTTCTATAAATTTATGACCAATAATTTCACGTTTTTTCTCAGGATCTCTTACACCTGCAAGTGCTGCTATAAATTCATCTTCTGCATTAATTAATTTGAAGTTAAGTCTGTCTTTGAAGGTTTCTTCAACTTGTTCTGCTTCTCCTTTTCTTAGTAAACCATGGTCTACGAATACTGCTTCAAGCTGGTCACCTATTGCTTCGGATGCAAGTACACTTGCTACACTGCTGTCTACTCCACCGGATAATGCAATTATAACTTTTTCGTCTTTAACTTCGTCTTTAATGTTTTTTATTGATTCTTCTATAAACTTTTTAGTATCCATCATCATCTTATTCACACAGCCTATTGTTTACATAATTTGTAGAAGTTTTCAAATATTTCTCCACCTCTTGGTGTATGTTGAACTTCAGGATGGAATTGTATTCCATAGATTTCTTTACTTTTATGTTTCATGGCTTCTATTGCACATTTGTCAGAACTTGCAAGTATTTCAAAGTCAGGGGGTAATGTTATTACTTCATCCTTATGTGAAGCCCATACCTTTAATGAGTCACCTATACCCTCAAATATTCCTACTTCTTTTTCTATTTTTAGTTCTATTTGTGCATAACTTTCTATTTCTGCAGATTTTGTTTGTCCACCAAATACGTTGGCAATACATTGATGTCCTAAACATATTCCTAGAATCGGCACATCAATCTCCCTGATTATAT
>JAZUCJ010000089.1:0-1685 GCA_045639105.1 Methanosphaera sp. | reverse complement strand
TTTTTTAACATAAACATTTTTTTCTATTTTTCATGTTATTACATGTTAATGTTTGAAGATAAAATTTCATTATTTATTTAAAAGAATGGTTTAGAAAGTGAAGTTAATTAAAAAAAAAGATAAAAAGGGTTTTGTTGTTTATTCAACTACAACATCCCTGGCCTTATACTTATAGTAATAAAGGAATAATGCTGTTACAATTATTGTAGCGATTACTGCTATTATATTTGCAGGAAGTGCATCTAACCTTAATCCTTCCGGAGCTTGCAGTATGTATCCGAAGCTTACTAAAGTACAAAATATTGCCGGTACTAATGATACGATATATTCTTTTTTCTTTCTCATTAGATACACTGTTGCCGTGAATAATATTATTGTTGCACTTATCAATTGCATCCATGCAAAGTATCTCCAAATTAATGTAAAGTCTATGAATGTCAATGCGAATGATACTATAAATAATGGGAAAGCTATTTTAAATCGTGTCATTAGCTTATCCTGATTTAATTTAAGTTCGTCTGCTATTGTTATACGTGAACTACGTAGAGCTGTGTCACCTGTTGTTATTGGACAGACTACTACTCCTATGATTGCAAATATTAACCCTATTGGTCCGAGCAATGTTGTTGAGATTTGATGAACTGCTACTGATGGTGTTGTTCCATATAGCAGTGCGATTTGTGGTTGTCCATGGAAGAATGCCATAGCTATACCTGCCCATAATAATGCTACTATTCCTTCGAGTACCATTGCACCATAGAATACGAATCTCATATCCTTTTCAGTTTCAAGACATCTTGCCACAATAGGTGCTTGTGATGAATGAAATCCTGATATTGCTCCACATGCTATTGTTACAAATAGGTAAGGGAATATTGGTTGTTTTGAGAATATTAATCCACTGGTTGTTATTTCTGGTATATTATGTGCCGGATCTATCATCACGGCTATAAATAGTGCTACTGCCATTATTACAAAAAATATGCCGAAAATTGGGTATATTTTTCCAATAATCTTATCAACCGGAAATAGTGTTGCTACTAAAAAGTATATGAATACGAGTATTAGCCATATTCTCATATCAACATTTGTAAGATTTCCTAATAGTTGTGCTGAGCCTGTTGCAAATGCGCTGGCCACGAGTATTCCTGTTAATACCACGAGTACTGCTAAAAATTTTCGTATGTTGTCCCCCAGGTATTCCTTTACTATTGATGGCATGGATAATCCATCTTTTCTAACTGACATGAATCCTGAGAAGAAGTCATGTACTGCTCCTGCAAATATTGTTCCGAATACTATCCATAAAAGTGCTGCCGGTCCAAATAATGCTCCTTGTATTGCTCCAAAGATTGGTCCCAATCCAGCTATGTTTAAAAAATGTATTAAAAAGACCTTATATTTATTCATAGGAACGTAATCCACACCATTTTCCAGCTTATATGCAGGTGTTTGAAGTTCGGGATTTACTCCTGCAAGTCTTTCCATGAGTTTTCCATAGAATACGTATCCTAGAATTAATATAATTAGACATGCAAAAAAAGTATACAATTTTTCACCTCAAAAAATGATATTTTTTTATTAAATTATCTTTAATGTTCTATCTTTATATTATCTTTTTCAAAGTTAATAAAAATATCTTTAAAAGCATAAAAGATAAAATTATGATTTTTATCAGATTATTA
>JAZUCJ010000088.1:0-8399 GCA_045639105.1 Methanosphaera sp. | reverse complement strand
AGTATATATAAAACTAATCCGCACGTGATAAGTACACAACGAGGGTCCTGATAAGTAATAAAACAATTATGAAAAATTTATGTAAAAATAAAAAAGTAATACTCAAGTATGTCAAAAAAAATAATTTTGTCGGACACTCATGTTATAAAAAAAAATTATAATAAAATGTTTAGATAAATATAGATACATATATTATTCAATAATTTTTACTAAGGTGAACACATGAAAGTAATAGAAAAAGTAGAAGCAATAAAAAATCAAGAAATAACAGCAACTGAAAATTTAGAACAAATGTCAAACGTTATTGAAGAAAAGAATGAAGATATCAATGCATTTGTAGAATTAGATTTAGAACGTGCAGAAAAAGTTGCAAAAAACATTGACGAAAAAATAAAAAATGGTGAAAAAACTGGAAAACTGGCAGGATTAGTTATAGGAATAAAATGTAATATTAATGTGGAAGATTTAATAATTTCAGCAGCTTCACCAACACTTAAGGAATATCAGGGAAGCTATAATGCTACAGTAATTAACAGAATTTTAAATGAAGATGGAGTAATTATTGGATTAACAAACATGGACGAGTTTGCAGCAGGAAGTTCCACTGAAACATCCATGTATGGACCTACAAACAACCCTAATGCATTAGGACATATACCTGGTGGTTCAAGTGGAGGTTCAGCAGCAGCTATTGCAGCCAATATGTGTGACATTGCTTTAGGTTCAGATACTGGAGGTTCAATTAGAAATCCTGCATCACACTGTGGAGTAATGGGATTTAAACCAACATATGGTATGGTTTCAAGACAGGGATTACTTGATTTGGCCATGAGTTTAGACCAAATAGGTCCTTTTGCAAATGATACTACCGGTTTAGCATTAATGTTAGATGTTATAGCAGGTTACGACCCTTACGATACAACAACCATGAACAAAGAATTAACACCATTTATGGATGACACAAACACAACTTCATTAGAAAATACAACAGTAGGTGTTGTTAACGAGTTTATGGAAGTTACCGATGAAAAAATTGATACTGTAATAAATAAATCAATCGACCAACTATCAGATTTAGGTGCTGAAATCAAAGAATTAAACTTTGAAGATATTGATTTGGGTTTACCAACATACTACCTTATAAATTATGTGGAATTTTTCTCAGCAACAAGAAAATATGACGGTCGTAAGTACGGAGAAAGAATCGAAGAAGTATGTGGACCTGAAGTAGCACGCAGAATACAAATAGGTTCCTACATCAGCCAAAAAGAGTTTAGTGGAAAATATTATAATAAGGCATTACAAGCAAGATCATTATTACGTAAGGATTTCAATAAGTTACTAAAAGATGTTGATGTAATAGCCGGTCCTACCGTACCTAAATTACCTCACAAAATTGGTGATACAATAGAAACAATGGACATGTACGCATATGATGTATTGACTGTTCTTGCAAACATTACAGGTATTCCTGCAAGTAGTATGAAAGCAGGAGATGTTGACGGCATTCCTGTAGGATTACAGTTACAAGCAAAATCAGAGGAAGACCATAAGATATTAAGTACAATGAGTGCTTTAGAAAAAATATAATCTCCCAAAAAAATAGAACTTTAGTAAAAATTAGGAAAAAATTGATGTGAAACTTCACATCAAAAAACTTTTTTTAAAAATAATTTTTATATATTAATCATCAAATAATCCACGTTGGATTGTGGAAACTTCACCGTTTTTATTTAGAACAAAACTTTTCAAATATTCCTCGTCGTTCTTTTCAGGATAATCTATCCTATAATGGGCGCCTCTACTTTCTTTTCTGAGTAATGCAGATTTAACTATGAGTTTTGCAAGTTTTATCATGCTAATTACTTCTAAAGCCGTGACCAGTGAACTGTTATATTCCTTATATTCCGGTACATCCATGTCCACTATTTTTTCATCAAGTGCGTCCAGTTCTTTCTGTGCTTGTTTTAGACCTTCTTCGTCACGAACAATTGCAACATGATTCCACATGATTTCCTTAATCTCGTCTTTAATATCTTCCGGTTTAAATGTACCTTCTGTCCAAATGCTGTTTATTCTTTCGATTTCATCCATTATTTCGGATTCGTCAGGTTTTTCAAGTTCTGATTCTTGGGCACGTTTTGATGATTGGACTCCGGCTATGTTTCCAAATACCTGTGTATCCGCTAATGCATTTCCACCCAACCTATTTGCTCCGTGAACACCCGAGGTAGCTTCTCCTGCAGCAAACAAGTTTTTGACGTTGGATTCACAATTTCCGTCTATTCTAATTCCGCCCATGAAGTGATGTGCTGTTGGTGCAACTGTCATTGGTTCGTTAATTATGTCCACTCCAACATCCTTGAATTGTTGAACCATCGTATGTAATTTTGTTTGTACTTGTTCTTTTGGAAGGTGAGTTACTGAAAGATAAACTCCGCCGTCTTCTGTTCCTCTTCCTTCCTGTATTTCTGTATAAATTGATCTTGCAACTATATCCCGTGTTGCCAATTCCTCTCGTGGATCATAGTTGATCATGAATCGTTCCCCTTTCGTGTTAATTAAGTGGCCGCCTTCTCCACGAACGGCTTCTGTTATTAACACGCCTCTACGTGATTTTGGAGATACCATTCCGGTAGGGTGGAACTGAACCATTTCCATGTCCATCATGTCTGCTCCAGCATCATATGCCATGATTATTCCATCACCGGTTTTTTGAACTGCATTTGATGTAACGGGATATAACCAGCCGCAACCTCCAGAAGCAATTACTGTAGCTTTTGAATGATATACTACGATTGATGAGTCTGCTAAGGAAATTCCCATAGCACCAACAATTTTTGAATGGGATTCATCAAACAGTAATTTTGTAATCATTACCTCCGAATGGGTTGTGACTCCTTCACGGATAATTTCCTCTTTTAGTCCCAACATCATTTCATGACCTGTTTGATCTCCTTTAAAGCATGTTCGACGACATGACTGTCCTCCGAAAGGTCTTTGATTTAATCTTCCATCTTCCTGCCTGTCAAATAAACATCCATAAGATTCTAGTTCTATCAGTCTTTTAGGAGATTCTACAACCAATTCATGTACCAAATGTAAATCATTTAAGAATGCTCCACCCTTTAATGTATCCAGTATGTGTAACTGCAGAGAATCGGCCTCATCAACATAACCGAATGCTGCATTGTATCCTCCTTCGGCCAACATTGTACATCCTGACTTAAATGTTAAACCCTTGGAAACCATGATTACATTTTGACCATTCTTACTTGCAACAATTCCACACTTGCATCCGGCTCCACCTGAGCCTATAACCAACACGTCACAATCAAATTCTGAAATTTTCATATTTTCTCACCCTACTTTTTTACAATATTTTCTAAAATTCCTATGTTTTCTATTCCAATTGTTATAACATCACCTTCATTTAAATGATCTATTCCTGGAGGTGTTCCCGTAGCAATTAAATCACCCGGATATAATGTCATGATATTTGAGATATACTTAACCAAGTCTTCCGGTGAAAATATCATGTTTTTTGTATTGGAATCCTGTTTTATTTCACCGTTTACTTGCGAATATATTCTTTGATTTATTGGATTGATGTCTGTAACAATCACCGGACCTACCGGACAAAACGTGTCAAAACTTTTGGATCTGGTCCATTGACCATCCTTTTCCTGTAAATCTCTTGCGGTAACATCATTTATTATTGTGTATGCTATACTAAAGTTATCATTGTTTTTTCTGTTAATTTCTGAAAGTATAACTATTCCCAGTTCGGCCTCAAAATCTAATTTTTCTGTATCAGATGGATATATTATTTTTTCATTCGCAGCTATTACACTGGATGACGGTTTCATGAAGAGTAACGGTTCTGAAGGAAGAATCATTTCCAGTTCATCCGCATGATCTTTATAATTCAGACCTACACACACAACTTTTGTTGGAATTACTGGAGCCAATATTTTAACATCATCCATCATATCGTAGCCGTTGCGTTCATATGCATCTTTAAAAGTGTCCTCGTTTGAAATTGCTTCAATAATAGAAGAATAATCTATGCGATATATTTTATTATTCTCCACTACTCCCACATGTTCTTTTTCATCTGATGTTTTATATCTGATATACTTCATATTAATCAATAATTATATCCTATTCCAATATTCTTTCGATTGGTAGTACTAATACGTCTCTAGCACCTAAAAGCCGTAATTTGTTGATTGTTTTAAACACTTCCTTTTCTGAAATTACTGAATGTACTGCCACCATATTTTCATTTCCATATATTTCAGAAACTGTTGGACCACTCATTCCCGGCATTGCTTCCTGAACAGACTGAAGATCCTCTTTTTTTACGTTGGCCATTATTAGTTTTCTTCCTTCTGCCTGAATTACGCCTATAATTCCTGTTTTAATGGCTTCTATTTTTTCATAGTTATTTTTAAGACTGTCCTTGTTTGCTATTAAAACCACTGAACTTTCTAGAACCGTATCAACTTCACGAAGATGATTCATTTTCAATGTAGTTCCCGAACTTGTTAAGTCTGATATTACATCTGCTACTCCTATCAATGGTGCTACTTCTGTTGCTCCGGATAGTGAGAATATTCTTGCCGAAATATTATTTTCTTTGAAATATGCTTTTGTTAAATTTGGAAACTCTGTTGCTACTGTTTTTACTCGTTTTAAATCGTCTTTTGTTTTAAATTCTGAATTTTCGGGAGCTGCTATTACTAGTCTGGTATGTCCAAAGTGTAAATCTTCCAATATTTCAACATCTGCTCCGTTTTCTTTTACCAGATCATAGCCTGTTACTCCAATATCTGCTGCTCCATCCTTCACGTATTCCGGGATATCAGATGCTCTGGTGAACATTACTGTTATTTCCGGATCAAAAGTGTATGAAAATAATTTTCTGTTAGAATTATCTATTAATCCGATTCCTGCCTTTTCTAATATTTCTACTGCTGGCCCACTGATTCTTCCTTTAGAAGGTAATGCAATACGTATAGCCATTTAATTCCCCCTATTGAATTATTAATAAATGATAAAAATTAATGAATTTTGTTTTAACGTATTATAATATTAATATTATTATTTATGTTTATCAAAATATAATATAATTATTAAAAAATTATTATTGAAGGAAAAAATAAGATAAATTGATTAATCTAGATTAAAAGGTGTGTATATTGATACTGAATTTAAATGGTGTTGTAAAATCAGGACTACAAAAAGCAGGAATGTTCATGCAAAAGGATACTTATAAGAAACAGTACCTTGAAAAATTAGGTTTCATGCCATATAATGGAACTTTGAATGTGGAATTAGAGAACGATGTTGAAATAAACATTCAAAAAAAATATACTGAAATACTAAGAGTTATCAAAGGTGACAAAACGCTGGGTGACGTATATTTTTTAGAGGCCACAATTTTCACAAGTGACAAAAAAATTTCAGAAAAGGGTGCAATATTATTTCCAACAAAAACCGTGCATAAAATAGACACCATTGAATTTGTAGCAAAAAACAATTTAAGAGAAAAAATGAAGTTAAATGACGATTCAAAGGTAATAATATCTATCCAAGAGTAATAAAATATATTAAACATGAACCATATACCTATATGTAATATAACGTAAATTACTATTTCATGAACAGTTATTTTAATAACATTAACAAGCAGATGAACGTGTATACCGTATTCCGGGAGGGATACAATGGCAAATGACTATGAATTGGTTACTAGTGCAACCGTGAACAAATCAATGTTAAGAAAAATTGGAGAAAATCAATACTTAAAAATTATACCACCAGAAAAAATAGTTCAAATATCAACTATCGAACAAAAGAAAATTACAGAACCAATAACCCAGATAGATGAAACTATAATAGAAGCATACCCTCAAGAAGTAAAATTATTTAGAAATCAAAGCCAAGATACAAAATATGAAACAAAATGGCAGACAATAAAAGGGGAAACATTTGAAATACCTGCTTCAGATATTAAGACAATATACTCACTTCTAAAAGCAAAAGGATTAGTAATAGTTGACAACATGCTAAACTTATCAAACATATTGAGCATGATTATTAAACAAGACACGCTGGAAAAAAAATTAGAATCCATTAAAGAAGAAATATAACTCTTTTAATAAAAAGAATTATCATCTAAAGAATTGATATCATTCTTTAGAACCTATTTTTTAAAGTCTGTAGAAATAAGATAAACACTGATAACGCAGATTACTCGAAAAAATGTCATCCACTTCTACAGAACACTTATTTTATTATTATTTTTTATAAATATCCACAATTTCATCAAAGGTCAAATAATCTCTAAACTTAGGAATTTGAGCCAATTCCACAAATTTCATCACATCCAAATCCTTGTTTACAACATCCTTGGCCGCTTGGGTAAATTTTTCTAATTGAAGATAATCCTCTGGAACCCGACCCTTGTTTTCAACCTTTGCCTTTGTTATACTCCAAATATTCTCCTTACTAATTCCTGATTTATCGGATAAAAAGTCACTTACGTGAGAAACTATTTTTTCATCATAAGTCCTGTTTAAAATGATTCCCCTAGTTTTAATATCCATCTTATTCAATAACCTGATATGAGCTTCTATGTCTATTGCTGCCGTTTCTATTCCGCCCTTACTAACACTTGAAACCATTATCACAGGGATATTACCAGCATATGCTATTTCGGCTGTAGAATAGGGTACCTTTTCATTAAGTAAACCTGTTGCGGCACTCATCACACCTTCAACCAGTACCAGATCATAACCTTTTCCCTTAACCTTTTCAATTACTTCATCTAGTGGCGTCCAACCAATATCCCCAATTTTTATTGAAGCATAATCATGTAATTTTTCCTTATTCATGTATAATGATGGTGACAAATCACGAATATCAGGGCCCACTTTAACTACATAGGTATGAATTCCTCTTTCACGTAAAGCTCCAACAATTCCACTTGCCAGGAATGTTTTTCCTGATTCCGAACCAGTACCCATCAACATTATCATAGGAGGTACTTCTGGATGTTCCTTTTTAGGAGTATAGAAATTATTTGTGTTTACAGCAATTTCACTAAAGACTCTTTGATGAAGTTTCTTGTTTTTCTCAACTATCTGCTCATATTGATTTGCAGCATCCAAGTAATCTAAAATATTATTTACTATTACCTGATTATTATCCAATAAACCATGGATTGTAGTTCCAAGTATGTTTCCTTTCTGATTTGTTACTCCGGAGAGTACTCTTGACGGCTTATGCTTATAATTTGCTCTTACAATATTTGAATACATCACATTTTTATCGTTTGAATCTATTTTTCCATAGGTATGACAGTGAAAACCTGTTACTGTGGTGTCTTTAAGACCTTTTGTAAATAATGTCGTATCATCAACAACTTCCGCACTTACCTTGTTAGTGTTGATTAATGGTTCAAAAGTTACATCAAGCAGTCCCAATCCTTCCCGGATAACAGGTACTGGTGAATTTCTTCCCACATCTGTCTGTTTAGCTAAAATTTGAAAACCTGCACACATTCCCAGAATAAAACCATCATTATCATTTATTAAATTGATTTCCTCTGCCAATTCAGGAGTTAATGATTCTGATTCCATGATGGTTCCGCCAGGTATAATCAATCCATCCAGCTCTTCATGTGCTTTTTTTCCATTTTCTATCCTACCATCAGCCTTCACGACGTTTGTCGGCAGATGTCCGAAATGTTCATATAATGTTAGAACACCCTCTACTTCCAATATTCCTATTTTAACCATAAAATTCATCCATGTAGTTTTTTAAATGTATACTAAATAATTATGTTAAAAGTAGTATAAAGAGATATTTAAAAAAAAACACATGAAAAAATTAAAATTTTTGGAGCCGGAACTTTTTATAGGATTAAAGAATCTTTTTCATTTTTTTATCAGCAAATTCCCCCCTTTGATATTTAAATAGCTTAATATTCCATTTCCTTTTTTTGTACCGGTTTTTTATTATTTCTGGATTAGTATTTCTATAGTAAATATCTAATCTGTTCGAATGTTTTTTCTATTTGGGGGTGGGAATCTTTTAGGGTTATGATGTATTTAGTTGAGTATTTAAGTGGTGTGGTCTTATGTTTGTAAGTTATAATCGTATATTTTATTATCTGATAAGGTTGAAAAAATGTTAAAAAAAAGATATGAGAATAGGATATGATTATCCTATTCTGCTTTGACTACTTCTACGGTTGAGCTTGCTTCTGCTGCTAGGTAGTAATTGTTACCATTAAATACGACGGTGATATTGTTTGTTCCTTCTTTTATCATTTTGAAGCTGTGTGTGAATACACCGTTTTCATCAGTACGTAGTGTTTTAGGACTGCC
>JAZUCJ010000087.1:0-4130 GCA_045639105.1 Methanosphaera sp. | reverse complement strand
ATACATGATTATAATTAATAATGATAATTCATGTAGAATTTTTCATAGATTAGAAAAACAAAATACTTTTTGAGTTTGTTTTTGTTTATGAAAGAATTAATTGATTGGAGAAATTATTATGAAAGATCTCAGTGGATTATTTAATCCAAAAGGAGTGGCCGTAATAGGCGCATCAAATCAAAAAGGAAAATTAGGTTACATTGTTACCGATAACTTAAAAACATGTGGTTACCAAGGTGAAATTTATCCTATTAACATTAAAGCAGATGGAGAAATATTAGGATTAAAAGCATACAAATCAGTATTAGATATTGAAGGAGAATGTGACCTTGCTGTTGTAGCAATTCCATCAAAATTCGCAAACGCTTCAATTGACGAATGTGGACAAAAAGGAATTAAAAATGTAATAGTCCTAACAGCAGGATTTAAAGAAATAGGTGGAGAAGGAGTAAAACTTGAAGAAGAATTATCCGCTATTGCAAAAAAATACGATATCAACGTTCAAGGTCCAAACTGTCTTGGAAGTTTAGATGCACACACACCACTTAACGCATCATTTGCTCAAGTAATGCCACAACCAGGAAACATAGCATTCGTTTCACAAAGTGGAGCAATGACAGTAGCAATTATTGATTGGAGTGTATCCGAAGGAATAGGTTTCAGTAAAGTTGTCAGTTTAGGAAACAAAGCAGATGTTTCAGAAATTGATGTTATTGAACAATTAGCTGACGATGATAAAACAGACGTAATTTTAGGATATCTCGAAGGAATCAGTGAAGGAGAAAGATTTATAAAAGTCATGAGAGAAGTAACAAGGAAAAAACCTGTAGTATTACTTAAATCAGGATCCAGTCAAGCAGGAGCAAAAGCAGTATCCTCACACACTGGAGCATTAGCAGGAAACGACTTCGCATTCGACGCTGCATTTGAATCTAGTGGAGTAATGAGAGCAAGATCCATGCAGGAACTATTTGATTTAGGTACAGCATTTTCCAAATCAGAACTTCCAAAAGGTAAAAATATTGCAGTAATTACCAACGCCGGTGGTGGAGGAGTACTCACAGCAGATAAGATTGAAGCAGAAGAGTTACAACTTGCTGAACTTACAGACGAAACCATGGCAAAACTCAGAGAAGTAATTCCTGAAGAAGGTAGTGTACACAATCCTATCGACGTATTAGGTGACGCATCACCAGAAGCATACGAAAAAACTTTAGAAATAGTATTAGCTGAAGACTACATAGACAGTGCAATAATCATGGCATGTCCTACAGCATCATACAAACCTAAAGAAGTAGGAGAAGCAATAGTAGATGCTAAAAACAAGTTCAATAAACCAATCATGGTAGTAAACATGGGTGGACCTACATTTGTAGAAGAAAACCTAGTATTACGTGAACACAACATTCCAACATTTGTATTCCCTGAAACAGCAGTAACAGCACTTAAAGGAATGGCAGAATTCTCAGCAATTAAAGAAAAAACACATAAATCAGCAATTGATGATTTAGAAGGAATCAACAAGGAAGAAGCTGAAAAAATAATTGAATCTGTAAAAGCAAGTGGAAAAGATGCATTAATTGGTAGTGAAGCATACCAAGTAGCAAAAGCATATGGTATATCAGCAGCACCAATAGTACTTGCAACAACCAAAGAAGAAGCTGGAGAAGCAGCAGAAGAAATGCAATACCCGGTAGTACTTAAAATTGCATCAGATAAAATATTACACAAAACAGACATCGGCGGAGTACAAGTAAACATTAACTCCAAAGAGGAAGTTGAAGAAAAATTCGAAGAAATCATTGCAAGAGCAAAAGAAGCACATCCAGATGTAGTACCTGATGGAGTGGAAGTACAAAAAATGATGCCAAAAGGACAGGAAGTTCTTATTGGTATGCTTAGAGATGCTCAATTTGGTCCAATCATAGGATTCGGTATGGGTGGAATCTATGTAAACCTAATCAATGATGTAAACTTCAAACTAGGTTCAGGATTAACTGAAGAAGCCATTGAAGAACAAATCAACAGCACAAAAGTAAGTAAATTACTTGAAGGTTACCGTGGAGATGCACCATGTGATATTGATGCAGTTAAAGACACTCTTAAACGTGTTGCCAGATTAACCATGGACTTCCCAGAAATTAAGGAATTAGATATCAACCCAGTATTCTGTTATGAAGAAGGATCTAGTGCTTTAGATATAAAAATTAAATTATAAACCTTCTTAACCCATTCTTTTTTTTAACTATTTTTAAAAATTTTCATTATAAAATAAGTATCGTCTTCTTCTGGAGATTAAAAAAAATATATTATATTTGAAAATCTATTGATGTAAATAAATTTTCATATAATAAACCAATTTCATTAAGTGTTTTTTAAGTGGACCAGTTCTATTAACAAAATGTTCTATAAATACAACATCTTCTTCTTTAATGGCTTTCAATAAAAGAATTACAATCATGTACACTACTGAACCAACTATTAATCCTACAAACATTCCAATAATTGTATGCGGAATAAGATACATTACAAAAATCATGAATCCAGTAGCTATAAACATCTTAAAAAGATCCTTATACGGTGGATGTATGGTTGATAATTTTATCAGTTCACCAACAGTCATCACCATTAATACAAATGTAGCAATGGTTGTTGCAATTGCCGCTCCCGTAATATCATATAATGGTATTAAAAAGAAACTTAACACAACGTTGACCAATGCACCCGTAATTAGGGAATACATTGGAAATGTAGGTTTACCTAGACCTTGACACATACTGCAAGCAATTAAATATACTGAGAAGAAAAACATTCCCCCCACCAATATCCAAAGTGCTTCAGAACCTTTCGCATATTCATTTCCAAATAATAAAACCATCATTGGAACTGCATAAACCATAATAAAGGCAGATACTGGTAATGATGTAACTGTTGTATACCTGTATGATTGATGCATGTACATCTTCAATAATTCTTTATCCTCTAAACTATCAGCTTCACTAGTAGCAGGAAGTACGGATGTTGACACGGAATTTGCTAGGATAAGAGGTATTCTTGCTATTGCACTTGCATTGGTATAGAATCCTGCAAAGAACGTTGGTAAAAACATACCAATGAAAAATGTTCCGGTATCATATAAGAATATTTCAGCAATACCCGAGATAACAACGGGAATTGAAAATTTCAGAATTTCTTTCATTAAACTTAATTCTTCTCTAAAAGAAAGTTTAGAAAAATTTTCGTTGAGATACGTGTCCTTTACGTCACGTTTAAACAGGTAATATGATCCAAGCAATGAAACAAGAAAACCTAAAGCAGTACCTAATACAGCACCTGCCGCATACCATCCAACAATAACAAGGGATGATGCGATTATCAGAGTGAATATTTGTTCAATGAATTTACTGTAGAAAATGTTTTTCATCTGATAAAATCCTTGAAATACACCCCTGAATGAACCAACAATCACACTAAACGGTACAATCACGGACACTAATCTTAAAGGTAGCAGTGCTTCCGGTTTGTTCCAAACACCAATTGCTATCGGCTCAGAAATTAGGAACATGATTAAAGCAGCAATAATTGCCATGAAAAACATCATCTTCATACCGGTAACACTTACCTGATTTACCATCTCCTTATCATCAACAGCCTTGTATTGGGAAACATATTTTGCTATCGCGGGAGGAACTCCACCCGAAGCTCCTATGATAAACATGTTCTGGAAAGGTAATGTTAGTCCGACAAGTCCGTACCCAGTTGTCGTTAATAGCCTACTTAAAATAAATCGATAAATAAATCCACCTAATCTAAGTATTATTGAACCTAAAAGAATAATAATACTTCCTGATGCTAGTTTAGATTTTTTATCAGACAAGTATCTACCTCCCGATAGTTTAATTAAAATTGTCAAAAATAACATTATTTTAAATTAAACTAAATTATATATGTTTATTTATAAACTATTTTATAAGTATTTGCTTATTTTTATTAAATATTATACTCATTGAATGTTTTTTTCAATTTAAATTGATTTTTGAATTATTCATTCATAAAAAGCATTTTTTTCTATTTAATGCAATTGAAATTTAGTTAAACAGTATATAACTGGTTTTTTTTTAACTATATAT
>JAZUCJ010000086.1:0-7397 GCA_045639105.1 Methanosphaera sp. | reverse complement strand
ATCGTTTGTTCTAATCATAATTAATTATTTAAAAATAAAATGTATGAGAATGTATAATGACTAGAATACTTATTTTTAACAATAAGATATTCAATTTAAAAAAAATAATTATTTATGACTTGGCTATTTTTTCACTAAATATTTACCCACATTTTTTAGTAATTCTTCAAAATAGAAAGTCATATTATAATAATTATAATTAATAAAAGAGGAACTTTTATGGATAAAAAATATATAATTGGAGGAATCATCGCTTTAATAGCAATTATTGCTATTGCAGCCTTTGCAATGGGTGGAAATTCTACTGAAAGAGCAGCAGATGAACTTGTATTTGCAGTTTCTACTCACAGTGGAGAACCGGAAGGCGGTTTTGATCCATTAACCGGTTGGCAAACACGTGGTGAACCTCTTATACAAAGTACAATGTTTAAACACGATATCAATGGAAACATCGTAAATGATTTAGCAACCGGATATACAATATCTGGGGATGGAAAAACTATAGACGTGGAATTAAGAGACGGAGTTAAATTTACAGACGACACTCCACTAACTGCAGAAGACGTGGCATTCACTTATAATACCGGAAAAGAAACAGGTGCTATTAACTTGGATGCAATGGATAAAGCAGAAGCAGTAGATGACACTCACGTAAGATTCACATTAGCAGATCCAGATTCTTCCTTCATTCATAGATTAGCATTTTTAGGAATTGTCCCTTCAGACAGTTACAACAACGAAACCTATGGTGAAAATCCTGTAGGATCAGGACCATACAAATTATCACAATGGGATAAAGGACAACAAGTAATCTTCGAAGCAAACGAAAATTATTACGGTAAAAAACCATATTATAAAAAAGTAACCAATTTATTCCTGGAACCTGATGCAGCATTTGCAGCAGCACAAAAAGGTGATGTTGACCTTATAGAAATGCCATTATCATATGGAAACGAAACAATTGAAGGAATGCATCAAATAGCTTTCCCTTCCATTGATGTAAGATACATTGGTTTACCAGTAAACAATGAAACAACAAACGAAGATGGAGTAATAGTAGGAAACAACGTCACTGCAGATCCGGCAATAAGACAAGCAATTAATGTAGGTATTAACCGTAGTGCTATTATTGACGGTGCATACAATGGATTAGGAAACCTATCATATGTAGGAACCAGTAGCCTATTACCATGGGCATCCGATTATAAAGTTGAAGACAGTAATGTGGAACAAGCAAAACAAATTCTCGCAGATGCAGGATGGACAGATACAAACGGTGACGGAATAGTAGAAAAAGATGGAAAAACAGCATCATTCGATCTTGATTACTCATCAGGTGATTCAACAAGACAAGCAGTAGCACTTCAATTTGCAGAACAAGTAAAACAATTCGGTATTGAAGTAACACCTAACGGAAAAACATGGGATGACATAGATGTAACCAAATTCAGTAATCCTGTAGTATGGGGTGGAGGTTCAGCAGATCCAAATCAGTTATACACCTTCTACGATTCTGCAGAAGCAGCAAACGAGTACAACAACCCAGCAGCTTATAATAATTCAGTAGTAGATGCATTAATCAGTTCAGCTATGGCCAGTACAAATCTTGAATCATCATATCCTATTTGGGCACAAGTAGAATCCACAGCAGCTCAAGATGTACCTTATGTATGGATTGGAACTCTTGACTACCTGGTATTCGTAAGTGATTCATTAGATATATCTGAAGCTACCCACACAATTTATCCACACGGTGGAGACGTTTGGGGTAACATCTACGAATGGAAACCTGCAAATGCAACTGAAAATGCAACTGAAAATGCAACAGAATAAATAATATAACAATTATTTTTTCTATTTTTTAATTTTTTTTGAAGGAGATGATTATTATTAACTCTCAAAAAATTGCAAAATTTTTAGGTTATAAGGCAATTAGATTATTCATATTGCTATTGGCAGTTGCTGCGTTTAGTTTTATAATGGTTGAAGTTTCTCCTATTGATCCTGTTAGATCATATGCGGCAGAGATGGGGGCTAGTGCTCAACAAATAGCAGCATTAAGTGCCTACTGGCAAGTTGATGTTCCTTTAGGAGAGAAAATTGTTTCCTGGTTAACTGATTTGTTACAATTAAACTTAGGAATATCCCTGATTTACAGAGTACCTGTTGTTGATGTTATAGTTGAAAAATTCACGGCATCATTCTTCTTAATGATTACCTCCTGGATAATTTCGGGAGTAGTTGGTTTTGCATTGGGAATACTTGCAGGTGGAACCAGAGGTTCCTGGATTGATAAAGCTGTTAAGACATACTGTTACATATTACAATCTTCACCATCATTTTGGATAGGTTTAATCGTCATGTTGATCTTCTCAGTTTACCTGGGATGGTTCCCAGTAGGATTGGCAGTTCCTGTAGGAACAATGGCTTCCGACGTAACGTTATACGACTGGCTGATAAGACTGATTCTTCCGGCATTTACATTAAGTATTGTAGGAATAGCATCCATTGCCTTATATACCAGAGACAGACTTGTAAACATTATGAACAGTGACTATTTCCTATTTGCCAGAGCAAGAGGGGAAAATCATTGGAGTATCATCCTAAGACACGGTGTAAGAAACGTGCTTTTACCAGCAATTACCTTACAGTTTATGAGTTTCAGCGAATTATTCGGTGGAGCCGTACTTGTCGAACAAATATTTTCATATCCAGGAATTGGACAGGCTACAGTAGCTGCAGGACTAAGATCTGACGTACCATTACTCTTGGGCATAGTTTTAGTAAGTACAATATTCGTATTTTGCGGAAACACAATAGCTGATATATTATATAAATATGTGGATCCTAGAATGAAAGGTGATGAAAATGAATAGTTTAAGTAGTTTAAATCCCTTAAATTCATTGAATTTAAGACAAAAGACTTTGACAGTTATAGGATTGACATCTTTATTATTAATCATAATTTTCATCTGTAGTTTATCTATTGATCCTGCTTCAATAGTTACAGAATTTACATTACGTAATCAGCCACCATCTTTTGAACACATATTTGGTACTGATTGGATGGGACGTGACATGTTTACAAGAACCGTTAAAGGACTTGGTTTAAGTATTATGATAGGAGCAGTAGCATCAATCATTTCAAGTATTGTAGCAATAATCATGGCATTTATATCCAGCCTCAACAAATACGGTGATACATTTATGGCCTGGCTTATTGACTTATTTTCCTCCATGCCTCACCTCATATTATTAATATTAATATCCATATGTTTGGGTAAAGGAGCATTTGGAGTAATTATAGGTGTAGGTATAACTCACTGGACTTCTCTTGCAAGGGTACTAAGGGTGGAAATTAAGGAAATAAACACGTCAGAATATGTTCAATTAGCACGTAGATTTGGTAAAGGTAACTTATGGGTTGCAAAAGAACACATTCTACCACTTGTAGTTACACAAATAATTGTAGGAACATTACTCATATTCCCACACGCAATCATGCACGAAGCAAGTATAACATTCCTTGGATTTGGATTATCTCCACACGAACCAGCTATTGGTATAATATTATCAGAATCCATGAGATACTTATCCATGGGATATTGGTGGTTAGCAGTATTCCCTGGAATAGCATTACTCATAGTAGTATTACTATTTGATATAATCGGGGAACATGTGGAAAAATTATTAGATCCTACTAAAGCACAAAAATAATGAAGAGGTAATTAATATGAATGATGATATATTAACAGTACAAAACGTTTCAATTTCATTCACACAATACTTGCAAGGATTGGAACAGCACATTCTAAAGGTTATTTCTGACTTAACTTTAAGTGTAAAGGAAGGAGAAGTAGTTGCGATACTTGGTTCAAGTGGTTCCGGTAAAAGCTTACTGGCACATGCAATTCTGGGAATCTTACCGGAAAACGCAATATGTGACGGAACAATAGCATACAAGGGAAATGTGATGGGCCAGGAGGATAAGGAAGAGTTACGTGGAAAACACATCTGTCTTATTCCTCAATCAGTAAACTACCTTGATCCACTGATGAAAGTCAGTGAACAGGCAATCGGTGACGTTCCTAATGATGAAAAAGAAAAGGCACTAAAACATCAAAGAGAAATATTTGCCAAATATGGTCTTGGAGAAGAAGTAGATAAAATGTATCCTTTTGAATTATCAGGGGGAATGGCACGTAAAGTATTACTGTCCACGGCATTACTATCAAATCCGGAACTAATTGTAGCAGACGAACCAACACCTGGTCTTGATGAGGCTAGTGTGGAAGAAACAATTAAAGATATAAAAAGATTGGCAGAAGAAGGTAAAGGAGTACTACTTATCACTCACGAAATAGATGTAGCACTAAAAACTGCTGATAGAATAGCAATCTTTTACTCCGGTTATGTAATAGAAATCAATACGACAGACAATTTCAAAAATCATGAAGAAAAACTTCTACACCCATATTCCAAAGCATTAATGGAAGCACTTCCAAAGAATGGTTTTAAATTAACAGAAGGGGTACAACCATTAGAAGACATAGGCGGCTGCGTCTATCATGAAAATTGTCCGCTAAAAACAGACAAATGTCTTAAAGTCAAACCTGATCTAATAGAACATAACGGAGCTATGGTTCGCTGTCATAACTATAATAAGGGGGATGAATAATGTATCTTAATGCAAACAACATCTCGTTTGGATATAAGAAAAATAAGCCCATACTTAAAAATATCTCCATATCTGTCCCAGATAATAAGGTTATTGGGCTTATGGGTGATAGTGGAAGTGGAAAAAGTACACTTTGTAAAATCATGTCAGGGTATATAGAAAATTATGAGGGCACGGTTACATTGGATAGGGAAGTTATAGACAACAAAGGCTATCATCCTGCCCAGTTAATTTTTCAGCATCCCGAAAAGACAATGAATCCTAAATGGAAGATGCATAAGGTACTTGAGGAATCATGGAATCCTCCAAAGGAACTTATGGATACATTTGGTCTTAAAGATAATTGGTTAGGTCGCTGGCCTAATGAATTGTCTGGTGGGGAACTGCAACGTTTCAGTATTCTCAGGGCCTTAAATCCTAAGACCAAATTTATCATTGCAGATGAAATCAGTACAATGCTTGATGCAGTAACTCAGGTACAAATCTGGGAATCTCTTTTAGGATATTGTAAGAAAAACCATATAGGTATTCTTGCAGTAAGCCACGATAAAGACTTATTGGAAGTTGTAGCGGATGATATCATTTTATTCAATGATATAAACAAATTATAAAAAATTTATTATCCTCCATTTTTTCTCTTTTTTTTATTAATTTATTCAATTTCTCAGCGGTATTGTTGATAAATAATGATTTTATCATGAAAACGCTTTAAAAATAATTATTATTTGGTATTTGCGTACTATTAAAAAAAAATAAGGATTATAAAAAAAGTGGTTGGTGAAGATTATTTTTTGGCCAGGATACAGTACCATTCAGGGCTGCTGGGAAAACCATCATCCATAAATTCAACAAACACGTCATCAGGATAATTATCATCTACCAATTGTTCACAGAACTCTCCATTTTTCACGTGTTTTACAAGTTTTTTATCCTCTTTACGTTTTCTGATAAAAGTGGTTATTTCGGAGTATCCTGCCTTTAACAGAAAATCAGTTAATTCGTCATCCGTATAAAAAATACAGTTTTCATCCTTTGTAATTTCCTCCAATTCCGGAGTATAACAACCATTCGCATCCATTACTATGAAGAATTTTCCACCCCTTTTCAGTACCCGTTTTACTTCCTTAAATGCATCCACTAAATCCGGCCAGAAGTACACGGTTTCAAATGCGGTTATTATGTCTATTTCTTCATCATTAAATGGCATATCCAGTACGTTTGCCTCGTATACTTCTACTTTTCCGGCATCCACCAGGTTTTTGTTTAGCATTTTTGATTTTTTTACACATGTGCTGCTGTAGTCTACTCCGTAACTTTTTGCTTTTGGAGATTTTTCATATAATCGTTTGATGTTTAATCCGCTTCCACAGCCAACATCCAGTGTCACATCATCCTCTTTAACTTCCAGGTTTCTTAAACTCCATAATGATACAGGTGTGTGACTAATGTCCATGTTGTCTATTAGTTTTTCTCCGGCCAATCCTTCCGGTTTTCCAAATTGTGCATCATTGCTCATTGTCATCACTTAATAATAAATATTTTTTAATTAAATGGGTAATTGAGAAAATATAATCTATGTTTTGTATCTTATTGTTATTATAATTATATGGTGAAAGTAATACTTGTTGTGGGAGTGTGGGGAGTATTGCTTAGTTTTAGAAAAGTGTTTTTATTGTCCTAAAAAAAGAGTGGTGGGGGGTGATGTGGTTTTATTCTTCGTCATTAGGTATTACGAGAATTGGTACTTTTGTGTGTCTTACAGTTTTTTCTGTTACACTTCCCAAGAGGAAACGGTCTAGCATGTGTTTTCCACTACTTGCAATAACTATTAAATCTATGTCTTCACTTTCGGATACTTTCAGTATTACGTCTGCAGCATTACCTTCAATAGTTTCAGTACTTACCTTGATTTCCTTGGATTCGGAACCTTTTTCTTCTTCTATTTTACGTATAATATCTTTTACTTTTGCGGTTACTTTTTTACTTTCTTCTTCAAGAATCATTTCTGATTTTGTGATAAGGTCTTCTTCTGGAAGTCCTGTTAGGTAAACACTATCAACAACATTTAATACAACGATTTCTGCGTCTTCAAATTCTGCAATAGTTAATGCATGGGCAATTGCTCTTTCTGAATTTTTTGATCCATCAGTAGGTAATAATATTTTATTGTACATTAATTGGCCTCCCTGTTAGTATAATCTTTTTTTTTAATGGATACTTAAAATTATATTAATCACATTTAATATTAGTTATGGTAAATTCTAGGTATATTTTTTATGTGGGCTTGTTACGTGCATATATATTTTTTCGACGGGGACATGTAAAAAGAGTTAAATATTGTTGGTGGCTATTACTATTTTTTTGTGTTTTGAAAAGTCGTTTCATAAAAGAATCCTTTGGTTAATACTTTATTTGGCAAATTTATTAAATGGGGGGATGGTTGGGGATTTTTTCTGATTAATAATGATTTATATTGGTTTTTTGCCTATAATTTTTTATATGTTTTAAACTGAAAAAATCTATTAAAATTAATGGTATTTTCAGGTTTTAAAACATGTTGATTTCTTTTTTTTATGGTTGGTAGTTATAAGAACATTATATTATAAAATTAGTTATAAAATCAATATGAAAATTAAAATTTGGGAGTTTTTATGAAAAATAGCACTTTTAACAACAATACCAACATAGTTGGTATTAATCTAAAAAAGTATAGAGAACT
>JAZUCJ010000085.1:0-1968 GCA_045639105.1 Methanosphaera sp. | reverse complement strand
ATTTTCTTGTGTAGTTAATGATTTGGATGACGGTTTTCTTGTTAGTTTGGATCATTTGGATAATATTAGTCAGGATACTGCTGAACGTTTTGTTAATGTATTTAAAGAGGTTTTAATTCAATTTTTAAATAAAAAAACATTAGGCGATATCAGTTATATTTCTAATAAAGACATCTTACTTTTAGATCGTTATAATGATACTGAATATTCTTTTGAGTATGATGATATATTACTTGCTTTTAATGATAATTTAGTAGAATATAAAGACAATATATTAGTTGGTTATGACGACCATTGTTATTCTCATGGTGAGAGCGCTTTTATTGCTAATAAAATTAGTGATATGTTAATTCAATTAGGTATTACTAAGCAGGATTATGTTGCATTATTTGTTGAACGTTCTGAATGGTATTTGTTAGCCAGTATGGGTGTTTTAACTTGTGGTGCTATTTATGTTCCTATTGAAACGAATTATCCAGACGATAGAATTATTTTAATGTTAAAAGATACGGAGGCCCATGTTGTTATTGTTGATGATAATAATGAACAACATATGAATAAAATCATTAATGATAACGGCCTTGATATTGATATTTTAAATATTTCAAGAATTCCTGATGATGATATACATAGTTCTGATTGTCTAAATTTTGTTCATGTTAATGAAGACGATATTGCTTGTGTTTTGTATACTAGTGGTACTACCGGTACTCCTAAAGGTGTTTTGGTAAGTAGAAAGGCATTAAATAATTTTGTTTCCTGGTATGTGCATGAAACTAACTTTACCAGCGATGATGTTTATGGTATGCATTGTTCTTATGTATTTGATATGCATACTCATGCTTTATATTCACCAATTATTACTGGCGGTTCTTTATATGTTGTTCCAGAAAATATAAGGTTGGATTTAAAAGCTTTAAACGATTACTTTGTTAAACATGGTTGTACACATACTTATATTACTAGTCAAGTGGGTAAGTTGTTTGCTGAGAGTGGTATGGATACCAGTATTAAGTTGTTATGCTTTGGTGGTATGAAATTAGGCGAGTTGAATGCTCCTGATTCTATTGGCCCTTTTGAATCTTATGGTCCATCAGAGAATTTAGCAATTTCCGCTAGTATTTTTGCAAACAAACGTATACATCATTCTAGTATTGGGTATTTTGTCTCTAATGTTAAAGGTTATGTTTTAGATGATGAACATCGTCGTGTACCACTGGGTGCTATAGGTGAGTTATATTTAGCAGGTCATCAATTAACCAAAGGATATCTAAATAATATAGATGAAAATAATAAAGCATTCTTTGATAATCCTTTTGATGATGATAAAGGTTATGAGTTTATTTATAAGACTGGTGATTTGGTACGTTTTTTACCCGATGGTAGTCTTGCTATTGTGGGTCGTTCTGATAGTCAGGTTAAGATACGTGGTAATCGTGTGGAACTAGGTGAAGTAGAGTCAGTGATAAGGGATATGGATATTGTAGAAGATGTTACTGTTCAAACAATTAATAATAAGGACAATATTGAATTAATAGCATATGTAGTTCCATCTGATGAAATAGACAATATGGATTTATTGGATTGTGTTCGTGAATATGTAGGTAAGCGTAAACCTGATTATATGGTTCCTTCTTATGTTGTTGGATTGGATGTTATTCCTTTGACTGTTAATGGTAAGGTGGATAAGAGTGCTTTGCCTGAAGTTGATGTTGATAGTTTATCTGTTGAGTATGTTGCTCCTACAAATGAAACTGAAAAAATAATAATAGATGTTTTTAAGGAAGTGTTTAATCAGAAAAGTCTTGGTTTATATGATGATTTTGTTCGTCTTGGTGGTGATTCCATTACTGCCATTCGCGTTGTTTCATTGCTTGAGAAGAATGGTATTTCCTGTAGTGCCAGAGATATACTAAATTATAAAACCCCTTATTTAATAGCACAGCATATCACTGAAAACATTGAACT
>JAZUCJ010000084.1:0-4168 GCA_045639105.1 Methanosphaera sp. | reverse complement strand
CTTTTCAATGATTTTTTAGCTAAAATTAATTAATTACATTTAAAAATTTTATATATTGGAATTTTATTTATAATTTCCTTAATTTTTAAAACTTATTTCCTTTTTTTAATAAAAATTTAATATATTTTTTTTATAAAAATTTCATTTTTAGGTTAAGGTCTGAAAAACTATAAATAACTTTTAAGAGATAAATAATAATATAGTTTTTTTTAACATAGTCCTTTAGGGTAGTGGCAATCCTACGAGACTCTGGATCTTGTGACAGCGGTTCGACTCCGCTAAGGACTATTTTTTTAGGAGTATTATTCTATGTTAACTGATTATTCCGAGATAATTATTGAAGATAATTTTTTTAATTTAATTAAGTCTGATGCTTCTTTAATAATTAATTTAAAACAAGAAAACAACGTTTTAATATCTTCATGGTTAAATGGTGGCATAGGGCATAATCTGAAAAATATTGTTAATTTAACCATTGAATCTGAGGATTATGAAGAATTATCTGATGGAAATTATGATATTTTTCAAAGGAATAAATTTACCAATTTAGGTTTGAACTATGAAAATACTGCTGGTTTATTAACATCTGCTTGTATGGACAATTTTGCCGTATCCGTTAAAAAATATGAAAAATTGAAGGTTACATCAGTTGTAACGGCCGGTGCAGATAAAAATGCCGTAAAGGCGGGTGATAAATCCTCCTTCTATGAATATAATAACCGATATTTTAATACCTTTGGCACTATTAACATAATTGTTATCATTGATGCTAATTTGGAGGATGGTGCACTGGTAACTGCTTCTATTACGGCTACTGAAGCTAAAACTGCAGTGCTTCAGGATTTAAAAATTGAAAGTCAGTATTCAACGAATGTTGCTACAGGCACTGGAACTGATGGTATTAGTATAATTTCTAATAAAAACAGTACAAATCATATAGAAAATGCTGGGAAACATTCTAAGTTGGGTGAATTGATTGCCAAAAGTGTAATTGATGCGACAAGAGAAGCATTATATCTTCAGACATTTATGTCATCAGAGTTTCAGACTACAGTTTTAAGCAGATTATCCCGTTTTAACATTACATTTGATGATTTTTATTCTGAAAGTTCTGTTGATAAGCTTTCTTATGCTTCTAAATTTTATTATTTCAACAAGAATAAGGAAAATGTTGCATTTGTCAGTAGTGTAATAAACTTAATTGATGAAGTAAATATGGGCCTGTTGAATTTAGAAGATATTGTTAACCCAGTAAAAATTTTGGTTAAATCTTATTTGGATATAAATGCGGAAGAAAAAATAGAGAATGTGGATGATATATTGGATTTATTGGTTAAATCCATAAATCAGTATTTATTTAATTAAAATGATTGGTAAATTCACGGTTTTTATTACATTTTGTGCAAAACTGCCTAATAATTTGCTGCTTAAACCAGTTTTTCCATGAGTTCCGAGCATTATACAATCTGCTTCACTTTTTTGAGTTAATTTTACAATATCATATTTTGGGCTTCCGAATATGATCATGCTTTCACATTCCACATTATTTTCCATAGCATAATCTATGATTAATTTAATATATTCTCTGGCTTTATTTTCCAGTACCTCATATGGTTTTGTTAAATTCTGGTCTATGATATGTGTAACTATTACTTTACCGCCTGTTTTTTTAGCCAGATTTACTGCTTCATGTCCAGCTTTTGTTGCTAGTTCAGAACCGTCCGTTGGACTTAAAATTTTTTCAAACATGTTTTTCCACCTTAATTGTTTTCCATTTCAATAAAATCTTCGGTTACTTTTTCAGAATCTCCATCTTCTATGAGTTTTCCCTTATTGATTAAAATACTTCTTGTAGAAACTTCTTTAACAAATTCCATTGTGTGACTAACAAGTATTATGGTTGTTCCGAATTCTTCGTTAATCTTCTTAAGCGAATTGGCTACTTGTCTTAGAGTAATAGGATCCAAATCTCCAAAAGGTTCATCAAGAATTAAAACTTCCGGTTTTGATGCCAGTACTGTGGCCATGGCAACTCTTACTTTTTGTCCTCCGGACAATTCTATGAATTGTCTTGTAAGAAGTGGTAATGGTAAGTCAAGAGCTTCAAAAACTGGCTTTGAATATTCTATAACTTCTTCGGTTTTAATCTTTGGGAATAATATATTTAATATTTCCGGACTTAAATTTATTTTTTCTAGTTTAAGTATTGCTTCATCTTTGGATAAATCGGTTAATTGGTAGATTATGTCCAGGGCTTCTTTACTTATTCCTATTTCCTCGGATTTTTTCAGTGCATATTCGTATATTTCATCAGTTTTTGGTGATATTTTGTAGCTTAACTGTTCAATGATGGGTGTATGTGGAGTTAATGCAAATTCCTGGTGCATAAAGCCCATGTTTTTTCTGACTTGCATTCTGTTTTCTCCATATTCGTCCATGTTTATCCATTGATTGTCCGTAAAAAACTCTATGTTTCCGCTATCGGGAACTTCAAATCCTGCAATCATTTTCAATATTTCTGTTTTACCGGAGCCTGTAGGGCCTATTATTGATAGAATATCACCCTTATTTACTTCAAAGTTAACATCATCAATTGTTAATACGTGTCCTCCACGGAATAAGTAGAAGTCTTTGCTTAAGTTTTTGACTTTTATTATAGGTTCTGTCCTATCAAGTTCGGCTATTGGGTAAATTTCTTCTTCATCTTTTAGGAAATCTTCAATTATTTCTTCAGGACTGCCTATTTCGCTTACTTTACCGTTAAACATCAACATTACTCTGTCAGCCATATATTCCTGAATTTCTGGTTGATGTGATACTATGATTACTGTTGTATTGTATTTTTCATGAATTCTTTTTATGGTATCCAATACTTCTTTTCTTTTTTTAGGACTGCTCATGGTTGCCGGTTCATCTAATAGTAATATTTCCGGTTTTTTAGCTAATTGTCTTGCCAATACCAGTCTTTGTTTTTCACCACCACTAAGTACTGGAGCAAAATGATCGGCCTTTTCTTTTAATCCAACTGTTTCTAGGATATCTAATGCTTCATCAATATATTCATCTTTAATATTTGAAATATCGGCTGTTGTTTCGTCTCCACTTTCTATTCCGTATAATTTGTGGATTACATTTTCTACAGCAGTTTTGGACCATAATCCAAAAGATCTTTGTAAATGAATTGCAGTTTTTTCTTTTAAATCATTTTTATAATTGTTATATGTTTTAGGGGTGATTACCATGTCATCGATAGTTATTGTTCCTTCATCAAATGATTCTACCCCTCTTAAAATACGCATTAATGTTGATTTTCCTGAACCGCTAATTCCCATGATACCAAATATTTCATTGTCTTTTATTTCAAATGAAACATTGTCAAGTGCTTTTATTCGGTTGTTATCATTTAATTTGTATATTTTTGTTAAATTTTCTACCTTAATCATTTATTCAGCGTCCTTTATTTGAAATATCTCTATTATTATATTGTTAATTATTTATACTTAAATTTGAGTTATGCACTTTTTTCCATGATATTGAAAGGGGATATCTATAAAATTTTTATTCATAATCGTTTCATTTTCCAGATAAATGATGTAATATTTAAAAAAATAGTGGGAGGGTATGGTGAATATTTTTTTTTCTTGGATGGCTGGTGATTAATACCCTAATAATATTTTTATTCCAATTAATATCAGTATGATACCTCCAATAATTTGGAATTTATCACCAAAGATATTGCCCAATTTTTTTCCTATAAATATTCCTATTATACTAAATATAAATGCGACAATACCTATTATTACGCTAGGAATTATTGGGTTGGTATTTAAAAATGCAAATGTTAAACCAACCGCAAACGCATCAATACTTGTAGCAATAGCGAGTAATGTAACTTCCTTAAAGCTAAAGTTATCGGTTATTTCTTCTTCATCACCACTTAAGCTTTCTCGAATCATGTTTAGACCAATTAGTAATAATAATATAAATCCAATTATTGGCGCAACAAAAGAGATGAATGATGTGATGGTACTGCCACATACGTATCCTATTAATGGCATTAAACCTTGAAAACCTCCAAAAAAGACTCCGTACCATATTATCTGCAGTTTGGTCAGATGTCTCTGAGTAAATCCTTTTGTTATAGAAACGCTAAATGCATCCATAAGTC
>JAZUCJ010000083.1:0-2126 GCA_045639105.1 Methanosphaera sp. | reverse complement strand
GTTGTTTTCATATGGTTTTGAAAGATGATAAGATTGACCAAACATTTTTGTTACCGTTGGATATTCGTACTATGATTCCAAGTAATCATGTTTGTTTTTTCATTAGAAAACTTGTTGATTGTATGGATTTTAGTGATATTGATGGTGAATTTAAGGATAATGCTGGTCAGAAGGCTTATCCTGCTGCTGTACTTGTTAGAGTTATTGTTTTAGGTATGATTTATGGTGTTCATAGTAGCCGTAAATTAGAAACGATTATTCGTGAAAATATTATTTTTATGTATATGGCTGGTTTTGAAAGACCTGTTTTCAGTACTATTGCTTCTTTTAAGCGTGAACATCGTGATTTAATTGAAGATGTATTTCTTGAAACAATAAATTATGGACATAATAAGAATTTAATTGATTTTGAAAGTATTAGTGTTGATGGAAGTAAAACACGGGCATGTGCTAATAAATATAAGAATTTAACGGCTGAAGATATTGCCAAATTACTTTATATTGTTGAACAAGGGATAATTTTGGATGAAGAAGAAAATAGATTATTGGAAAAACGTGGACAAAAAACTGTTGAACAGGAGGATATGATAAAAGAACGTATTAAAAAAGCTTTAAGAGAATCACGAAATCTTAAACTTAAAGAAGATAAACCTAACTCAAAAGAATCTAAATCAAAAGAATCTAAATCAAAAGATAATACCCGTAAACGACCTATGAAAGAAGCTATGAGAACCGATGCCAGTAAATATGATGATGAAATGTACGAATTAATTGATGAAAACAATTTAAACTTATGCGGTAAACAAATACTAAGACAAGCCATAGAAAATCCACAAACAGCATATAAACAAGTAAAAAAACTCAAAAAATGTAAAGAAATGATAGAAAAAACAGGTGACAATACAGTAAACTATACAGATCCTGAAGCAAGAAAAAGTCCAAACAAAGAAGGAATCATGCAAACAGGATACAATGAACAAATAGTTGTTGATAACAAAAACGGATTAATAATAGCCGTTGATGTAACAACAGACGGAAACGATCAAAAACAATTAGTACCCATGCTAGAAAAAACAGAAGAAAACATACAAAAAGTATTAAACATAACCCACCAGGAATACAAAGAACAATTTAAAAACATAGACCTACTGGCAGATTACGGATACTTCACATATGAAGGAGTAGACACAATAGAAAACAAAGACGGAGTAACACTATACCTACCTGACAAAGGACTTGCAACAAAAGATAAAGATAAACTAAGAAGACCAGACCAAAGAAAGAAGAAAACAAGAGGATATGGAAAACAAAACATGACATGGAATGAAGAAAATAACTGTTACATATGTCCCGAAGGACAAAAACTCGAACAAAAACAAATATACCACCTAGAAGACAGAGACAAAGTAGTATACTATGGAAACAACTGTAAAAACTGTCCAATGAATGATATATGCCTAACAAATAAAATGACAACCAAAGTAATAACCGATTACGTCAGTGACTCCACAATGAAATTAAAACACAGAATGCATACAACAGAAGGAATAAAAAAATACAAAGACAGAATGCCAAATGTAGAACCACGATTCGCATACAACAAAGAAACACTAAAATACAGACAATACCACGTAAAAGGACTAGAAAACGCAAAAACCGAACAACTACTAATGGCAACAGCCCAAAACATATTAAAAATACATAACATTGAACAAAAAGAAAATGAAAATCAAATAGAAATATAAAATATAAAAAATATAAAAATAAAATAATCATCTAGTAAAGAGACACCAACCCGACTTGGAGTATGACCATAACATACTATCAAAACACAATTGTTGCACGGTCTCAATTATGCAATAAAAAATAAAAAAAGATTCGAGTAATCTTTTTTTGAAACCATTCTTTTTATAAAAGCAATATTCGATTATTGACCCTCTCTTTTTGATTGAACAATTTAACCGACAAGATTACTCCTTATATAATTTACATATTTCTTCATGGGACAAGTATCCCCTGAATTCTGGTTTTTTAGCCAATTCATATATCTTCATTACATCAATATCCTTGTTTACAACATCAATAGCTGCCTGTGTAAATGTTTCCAACTGCAGATAATCCTCAGG
>JAZUCJ010000082.1:0-5614 GCA_045639105.1 Methanosphaera sp. | reverse complement strand
ATATCTTTTTTTCTAATTATTTTTTTTATGAAGAAAATATTATAAAAAGGTGAAAAAATAATATGGAACATGTATATGTAGAATAATTTTTTCCATAAAAAATAGGTATGAAGCAAAGAAAATAAAAATGTTGAATATAATATGATAAAAGATCTTTCCAAAGATTATTATTCTTATGATAATCTAATGATATGTAAAATATAATTTCAAATTCGCCTACTTTATATCATCAGGTATAAAATAATAATAAAAAAAAGCTTATAAAAAAATAGTATGGAAGAAGGAATTATTCTTCAATTGGCTTATAGTTTCTTTTAAGTCTTCTAAGATAGAAATTAGCCCATATGAAGCTTATTATTCCACCTATGAAACCTCCAGTAACTACACCATAATAAATTCCCTGTTCTCCCATTCCCATAACAACTCCGAAGATGTATGAAAACACTACCTCCAAGAGCAAGGCTCTGATAAATGTTAAAAAAAGTGACGTGAAACCTTTTCCCACTCCCTGAAACATCATTGCAGATACCATACCCAAACACACGGAATATATGAAAATAATCATAATCTGTATCAATACCGCAATACGTGGTGCTAAAGATGCACTTGATGAATAGGCAAACAACATACTAATTTGTGGTGCAAAGAAGTAGAATATTATTGCCATCACAGTACTTACCATTAATCCCAACTTTAATGTGTAGAAGAATGAATCCTGTAATTTCTGATAATTTCTTGCACCATATGATGCTCCGGCAACTGTCAGAAGTGCCGTTCCAAATCCCATTAATGGAATCATGGACAACTGTATTAGTCTCATTCCGGCAGTATATGTTGCAACTGCAATTGTTCCTGCCACAAGTACCAACAGGTAATTTTCAATTATTCCCAATGCACTGAATATTAGGTTTTCTGCCGTAGAAGGTATTGCCACATTTAATATTCCATAAGTTATTGAATTTTCATATTTGAAGTTTTTAAATTCCAGATTTAGGAATGTGTCCTTCTTGATGTGCATCCAGTATATTAGTACTAAACAGCTGAGAAATGCTGAGAAGACCGTTGCCCATGCTGCTCCTTCAATTCCTAAATTTAATACGTATATGAATATAGGATCGAGTATTATGTTGAATATTGCAGTAATTGCCATTACATACATTGCCCGTTTTACATCACCCTCTGATCGGAGTATTGCAGTACCCACGTTACTGTATATGAATATTATCATGAATGTAAATACTATTCCACCGTATCCTATTGCCTGTTGTGTGGATGTTCCCGCACCCATTAATTCCAGTAATGACGGTAATAAAAAGTACATTGCTATTGATCCCAATACGCTTATGATTAGTGTTAAAACCAAACTGTGTAGGGCTGTGTTGTTTGCTTCTGCTACGTTTTTTGCTCCGATAAAACGTGCAATCATACTGTTTGCTCCGGCACCTATACCGTTTCCTAGTCCTATAAGTATCATGAACAATGGTGTTATGAATCCTATTGCTGCCAGTGCATCCGAACCCAGACCTGCTACCCATATGCTGTCTGCTAGATTGTATGCCATGATAAGAAACATGCTTACCATCATTGGCCATGCTAACTTTTTGATGGCGATTTTGTAATCTCCAGTCAATAATTTTATGTTGCTGTTATTTCCTCTTTCTTCTCCCATCTAATACCTCTTATTATCTTTATTAAATTCTTTAGAACTATCTATGATTTCCAGGAATATTTCAATGAATTCTTCTCGTGATGTTGAACAGTTTTTCATTATTTCATTTTCATGTTTAATTCCTTCGTCTCTAAGTTTTTTTGTAAACGTTCTTCCCTTACTTGTTAAACTTATCTTGTTTTGTCTTCTGTTATCGTTATCTTCCTGTCTATTCACATAACCTAAATCTTCTAATTTTCTTATGTTTCTTGTTACCAATCCACCGTCCATTTTTAGGTCTGTGGTTATATCTTTTTGGTATATGTAGTTGTGATTCAGTAGTTTTAGCAGTATTGGTATTTGTTGTATGTTTATTTCTTCGTCTTCCAGGTAGTGTCTGTAGAAATAATTTTGTGATTTAAGAAATAGTGTACACAAGAATGATAGTGATATGTTTTCTTTATCGATTGGACATTCCATTTTAATCCATGCCTTTTAAAAATCTCGTTGTTATTATATATTTATTTTTGACTATTTATAATTATTGACTTTATCAAGTATTGTATTTGATAATTATTGTTTTGTAAATATTTAACAAAAAGTGATTTTTAGGCTCGGCTAACTTGTTATATTCGATTAAAAGCGGTGAAAAGTATAATTTAGTTTATAACAATTAACCTAAACTTAATTGTTTTTTACTATACCTTTATATACTATGATGATAATATTAACTATTATACCCATAGGGGTATTGGTATAATAAAATATGGATTTAATAAAACCAATAGAAAAACCCCAAATCGAAAAAATCGAAAAGAACATGGGCAAAAAACGTTGAAAAGAGATGAAAATAAATATTTATAAAAAACACTAAAATATTTAATTAAACTTGAAAAATAATTAATAAAAATTATATTAAGAACTTTTAAATAAAATAGTATTATAAGTCAAATTTTATAATGTTTGAATACAATACATATAAAATTTAATACACAACAAAAAAAAAACATAAAAACAAATAATAAAAGACGGTGAAAAAAATGGTATTCAATAGAAATAATGATGGAAACGGAACCTTTTCAAGAGTAAGAAATTATTTAAGTGACGACAGAGTAAAATACTTTGCAGCAGGACTAGTAGCAGCATACGCAATTAAAAAATTCTCAGAAACAGAAACCGCACACAATCTTGCAGTAAACGTAACTGCAGGTGCATTAGAACTAAGAGACACAGTAGAAGAAAGTATCGAAAACATCAGAGAAGACGCAGAAGACATTCACGCAGAAGCACAAGAAAAACAACAAATCGAAATCTTCGGTCCAGAAGACCTTGAAGACATCGACCCAGAAATCGCAGAAGAATTAGAAATAAAAGATGAAGACTAAACAACACATAACCTCCCCTTTTTTTTATTCAAAAAAAAATTATGGGAAAATGAAAGTATGAAATTTAAAATAGTTTATGATAAAGATGACCTTATCCGTGTTCGATTAGGTAAAAACGCATTTACAACAGAACAAGGATACGGATTATCAAGATTACTATCTGAAAAAGAAGGAATCCAAACTGTTAAAGTTTCATCAGTCAATGGTAGTATTTTCATCAAATATGCTTGTGAAAAATTACAAGTACTAAAATATTTAGCAAATATTAAAAAATCAGATTTAGTTGAAGCAGAACCAACACCAGACGAACTTTCTAACGAAACAGACAGCAGATACATAAATAAAATTGTAAAAAAAGTCGCAACAAGATTCCTATGTAAGGCATTTTTACCATTACCATTACACATAGTAAAAATAGCTTATGAAGCACTTCCTTTCGTAGTAAAAGGATTGGATAGTCTTGTACATCTTCGTTTAGATGTTGATTTACTTGACGCAACTAGTATCGCAGTTACCCTAAGTCAAGGCATGTTCGGTCCGGCAGGATCCATTGTATTCTTACTAGGATTATCAGAAATTCTTGAAGATTACACAATTGAAAAAACAAAACATACCCTGGAAAAAAGTTTAATGTTAAACATTAACAAAGTATGGATAAAAACTGAAGACGATGCAGAAGTTCAAATCCCATTCTCTGAACTAAGAGAAGGAAATAAAGTAATTGTCAGATCTGGAATTATAATACCTGCCGACGGTACTATAGTTGAAGGTGAAGCTGCAATAAATGAAGCAACAATGACTGGAGAATCATTAGCAGTACATAAAGACATAGGTAAAAAAGTATACGCAGGTACAATAGTAGAAGACGGAACTATTGTAATGAACGTAGATGAACTAAATGAAAAAACAAGAATCAACCAAATTATTGATTTAATTGAAAGTTCAGACAAAGCAAAAGCAAGCATCGAAAGTAAGGCTGTTAGCCTAGCTGACTCCATAGTACCATGGAACTTTGCAGTAACACTGTTAACATACATAATAACAAGAGATCCTGTAAAAGCAATTGCTGCATTAACGGTAGATTATTCCTGTTCAATTAAGCTTGCAACACCAATTTCCATTATATCAGCAATGCGTGAAGCATCTGAAAGAGAAATAGTTGTTAAAGGTGGAAGATACCTGGAAGCATATGCAGAAGCAGATACTATTATCTTCGACAAAACAGGAACATTAACAAAATCACAACCACACGTAGCAAAATACATCTCCCTGGGAAGACTAAGTGATGACGAATTCCTACGTCAGGCAGCATGTCTGGAAGAACACTTCCCTCACAGTGTGGCAACAGCAATTGTACAAAAAGCCAAAGAACTGGGCTTAGACCATGGTGAAGAACTACACTCAGAAGTAGAATACGTAGTGGCACACGGAATTGCAACAACCCTATTCGGTAAACGAACCGTACTAGGAAGCAGACACTTTGTAATAGAAGATGAAAACGTAGAAATTACACCTGAAAATGAACATATAATCAGAGAAAACGCTGACAAGTACTCAATCATTTACTTTGCAATTGATGGAAAACTTGAAGGAATCATCTGTATTGATGACCCACCAAGAGACGAAGCAAAAGAAGTACTTGGCCAACTAAGAAAACTAGGCGTAAAAGATATAATCATGCTCACAGGAGACAGTGAAAATGCAGCACATACTACTGCAGAGTTATTAGGAGTAGACCATTACAAATCACAAGTACTACCTGAAGATAAAGCTTCTATTGTAGAAGAAATAAAATCACAAGGAAAACAGGTTATAATGGTAGGAGACGGAATTAATGATTCACCAGCACTAAGTGCAGCCGATGTAAGTGTTGCAATGAAAGATTCATCTGACCTTGCAAGAGAAGTAGCGGATATAACATTACTAAGACCTACATTGGAAGACCTTGTAACTATGAGAATAATTAGTCAACAAATGCTTGACCTAATTAACAGAAACTACAGATACATTGTTGTATTCAATACATTATTCATGTCATTAGGATTAACAGGTATTATTACCCCATCACTAACATCGATACTTCATAATGGTTCAACATTATTAATTGGTATTGACAGTGCAAGTAATAAAAACTATCCTATGGTAGATCTTGATGATATTATAGATGTAGAAGCTTAGACTTCTACAAATACTCTTTTTTTTTAAAAAAAAATATTAATTATAATTAGTTACCAAAATTTTATTAATAATATTATAACACCCATCAGTAATGATGAATTATTAAAAATAGTTCAAATGATTATAATAACTAATTTTTCCAAGTAAATACTCTGATTTTATATACAATACTTGATGCTGAACCTCTACATATTACTTGCTATTCATCAAAAAAAAGTATTAAAAATAGAAAAAGGAAAGAAATGAAAAAAAAGTAACATCATATTTTTAGTGCTGTTGTCATGGTTCCTTTTTTGTATATGCTGTTTTCTCCGCTGATTATTGTTAGTTCGTAGGTTCCTGGTCTGAGTGTTGTGATAAATGATACGTCTATTGTACCGTTTGTGCTGGTTACATTGTTTAA
>JAZUCJ010000081.1:0-15647 GCA_045639105.1 Methanosphaera sp. | reverse complement strand
GTCTCCGTAGGTTGTTATTGTTATTCTTGATATTCCTGTTTCTGCTGTTTTTCCTACTGTGATGTTGTCTATGTTGAAGTCTCTTCTTGTGAATAGTCCTGCTACTCTTTGCAGTACTCCTGTTTTGTTTTCTACAAGTATGCTTATGGTGTGCTTGTTGGGTTTATTCATTCTAAATCCTCCACATCATTAAAGATTGTTTTCATAGAATCAAGCGCACTTCCCGGTGGAACAATCGGCAGCAGTTCATTTGCATCAATGCGTATATCTATTACTGTTGCTTCTCTTGTTTTTAAAGCGTTTGCAATAGTTTCTTTTAGTTCTCCCGGTTTTTCTACTACTTCACCCCGTACTTTATATGCTTTTGCCAGCTGTACAAAGTCGGGATTATCATAGAATTTGGTTTGGTATACGTGGTCATTGTATAGTCTTTGTAGTTGAGCTACCATTCCAAGATAATCATTATTCAGTACACACGTTACAATAGGCAAATCGTTTTCTTTAATTGTTGCAAGTTCCTGCAGTACCATTTGGAATCCGCCGTCTCCACATATTGCCAGAACGTTTTCTTCAGGTTTTGCAAACTGTGCTCCTATTGCGGCCGGTAGTCCGAATCCCATTGTTCCTAGTCCTCCACTTGATATGAAGGTTCTTGGTTTTCTTGTTTTGTAGTAGTGTGCCATCCACATTTGGTTTTGTCCAACGTCAGTAGTAATTATGGTGTCTTCTGTTACAGCTTCCATGATTTCTTTGATACATTGTTGTGGTTTTAGGGGAACTGTATTATATGATAATGTTTCTTCATTCTCTTTTCTTACTTGTGAAATATGTTTTGTCCAATTGCTCGTATCAGGACTTTTTACTTGGTTGATGAATTCTTTTAAGGTAATTTTTGCATCTCCTACAATAGGTATGTTAATTTTGATTGTTTTACCGATTTCTGCAGGATCAACATCAATCTGTATGATTGTAGCATTTTGTGCAAATAATTCACTATTACTTACACTACGGTCTGAGAATCTGCATCCAATTGCTATAAGACAGTCACATTCTGTTAAGGCAATGTTTGTGGTTTCTATTCCATGCATGCCTATCATACCTAGTCCTAATGGATGTTCTTCTGAAATAGCTCCTTTACCCATTAATGTTGTACATACGGGTATGTTTGTTAATGTTGCAAATTCCAGAAGTTCTTCTGAGGCATTGGATAGAATTACTCCTCCTCCAACTAAAATCAATGGTTTTTTTGAATTGTTAATTACTTGTATAGCTCTTTTTATTTGCTTAACATTACCTTTGGTGGTTGGTTTATATCCTGGTATTTCAGTGTTTATTTCATAATCTTCTATATTAATATCTTCTTCCAATGCATTTCTTGGCAAATCCAATACTACTGGTCCAGGTCTTCCTGTTGATGCTATGTAAAATGCCTTGTCTATTGCTTCCACTATTTTTTCTGGGCTTCTTGGCTGGTAGTTATGTTTACTTATTGGCATGGTTATTCCTATTGTGTCTACCTCTTGAAACATGTCTGTACCGATAGCTTTGGTTGGAACTTGTCCTGTTAATACAACAACCGGGCTTGAATCCATATGTGCTGTTGCTACTCCGGTAGTAACGTTTGTTGCTCCAGGACCACTTGTTGCAAGACATACTCCTACTTTACCTGATGCTCTTGCATATCCGTCTGCAGCGTGTGCTGCTGCTTGTTCGTGCCGTACTAGTATATGTTCTATATCTGATTCGTATAATGCATCATAAAATGGTAGCAGTACTCCTCCGGGGTATCCGAAGATAGTTTTTACACCATTTTCTTTGAGCTTTTTAATTAACAGTTGACTCCCTTTCATTTTTTTTACACCATTGAAAAATTTATATAATATATTTATGTATCTTGTTTATGTTATATTTTTATTATTTTGGGCTTTTTTGTAGCTTTTTATATATTCTTTTATATTTTCTTCTTTGATTTTTTGGTATTACTAATTTTATAGTTTTAACCCAATTTGTAATACTTTTTTATGAATTGGTAATATTTAAATACTTCTTTTTTCAAACTATCTATAATTAATAATTGTTTATAAAAATGTATTACTTTTATCGCATTTTTCACTATTTTCGTAATACTATTTTAATTACAAGATTAATTGTATAAAAATTCTTAAAATTATTTATTTTTGAGGTAAAAATCATGGATAATAAATACATAATTGGAGGAATCGTTGCTTTGATAGCAATTATTGCTATTGCAGCCTTTGCAATGGGTGGTAATTCAACAGAAAGAGCACCAAATGAAATTGCAATGGCAGTATCCAATCACGGTGGAGAACCAGAAGCAGGTTTTGACCCATTAACAGGTTGGGCTACAGGTACTGAACCTCTTATACAAAGTACTATATTTAAACATAATGGAAATGGAACATTAGAAAATGATTTAGCAACCGGATATACAATATCTGGTGACGGAAAAACTATTGATGTAGAATTAAGAGACGGTGTTAAATTTACAGACGATACACCATTAACTGCAGAAGATGTAGCATTTACATACAACACGGCAAAAGAAACGGGAGTAACTAATTTAGATGCTCTAGATAAAGCAGAAGCAGTTGATGATACTCACGTAAGATTTGTATTAAACGAAACCGATTCTTCATTTATCCACAGATTAGCATCAGTAGGTATTGTTCCTTCTGATAGTTATAACAATGAAACATATGGTGAAAATCCGGTAGGATCAGGACCATACAAATTATCACAATGGGATAAAGGACAACAAGCAATATTCGAAGTAAACGAAAACTACTATGGTAAAAAACCATATTACGAAAAAGTAACTAACTTATTCATGGAACCAGATGCAGCATTTGCAGCAGCTCAAAAAGGTGATGTTGACATTATAGAAATGCCATTATCATACGCAAACGAATCAATTGAAGGAATGCACCAAGTAATCTACCCATCATTAGACGTAAGATACATTGGATTACCAGTAAACAATGAAACTACAAACGAAGATGGAGTAATAGTAGGAAACAACATTACAGCAGATCCGGCAATAAGACAAGCAATCAATATAGGTATTAACCGTTCAGCCATGATAGAAGGAGCATACAATGGATTAGGAAATGTATCATATATAGGTACAAGTAACTTACTACCATGGGCTTCTGATTATAAATTTGAAGACGGTAAAGTGGATGAAGCTAAAAAAATCCTTGCAGATGCAGGATGGACCGACACCAATGGTGATGGAATAGTTGAAAAAGATGGAAAAACAGCATCATTCGATATTGATTATTCATCAAGTGATTCAACAAGACAAGCAGTTGCACTTCAATTTGCCGAACAAGTAAAAGAAATCGGTATAGAAGCAACACCTAACGGAAAAACATGGGATGAAATGGATACGACTAAATTCAATCAGCCTATCGTATGGGGTGGAGGTTCAGCAGATCCACATCAATTATACAACTTCTACGATTCTGAAGTAGCAGCTAATGAATACAGTAACCCAGCAGCATATAACAATACTGCAGTAGATGCATTAATCAGTTCAGCAATGGCAAATCCAAGTCTAGAAGCATCATATGCTACCTGGTCACAAGTAGAACCAGCAGCAGCTCCTGACGTACCTTACGTATGGGTTGGAACACTTGACTACTTACTATTTGTAAACGATGCTATAGATTTATCCGACGATACTCACACAATATATCCACACGGTGGAGATATCTGGGGTAACATCTACGACTGGACATCAACTAATGAAACAGCAAATGAAACAGCAAACGCAACAGAATAAATAGAATTAATAAAACAATTCTATTTATTATTTTTTTTAACTAATTTTTAATTTTCTTTTTATAAGGAGATGATATTATTAACTCTAATAAACTTGCAAAATTTTTAGGTTATAAAGCAGTTCGACTATTCATATTACTTGTCGCTGTTGCAGCAATCAGTTTTATAATGGTTGAAATTTCTCCTATAAATCCAGTAAAATCATATGCTGCAGAAATGGGTGCTAGCGCTCAACAAATAGCAGCATTAAGTGCATACTGGCAAGTTGATGTACCTTTAGGAGAAAAAGTTATTTCCTGGTTAACAGACCTCTTACAGTTAAATTTAGGAATATCTTTAATATACAGAGTACCTGTTGTCAATGTAATCATTGAAAAATTCACAGCATCCTTTTTCTTAATGATAGTTTCTTGGATAATATCCGGAGTAGTAGGTTTTGCTTTAGGAATACTGGCAGGTGGAACAAGAGGTTCTTGGATTGATAAGGCTGTAAAGACGTACTGTTACATATTACAATGTGCACCATCATTTTGGATCGGATTAATCATAATGTTAATCTTTTCAGTTTACCTGGGATGGTTCCCAATAGGATTGGCCGTACCAGTGGGAACAATGGCCTCAGATGTAACATTTTCTGATTGGTTAATCAGATTAATACTACCAGCTTTCACATTAAGTATTGTGGGAATAGCATCCATTGCACTATATACTAGAGATAGACTTGTAAACATTATGAACAGTGACTATTTCCTATTTGCCAGAGCAAGAGGAGAAAATCATTGGAGTATAATTATAAGACACGGTATAAGAAATGTAATATTACCAGCAATTACTCTCCAATTCATGTCATTTAGTGAATTATTCGGTGGAGCAGTATTGGTAGAACAAATCTTTTCATATCCAGGTATTGGACAGGCTACTGTAGCTGCAGGACTAAGATCCGACGTACCATTACTGTTAGGTATTGTCTTAATAAGTACTATCTTCGTATTTTGTGGAAACACAATAGCAGATATATTATATAAATATGTTGATCCTAGAATGAAAGGTGATGATGATGAGTAGTTTAAGTAACTTAAATCCATTGAATTCACTGAATTTAAGACAAAAAACGCTATTACTAATTGCTTTAATAACATTACTTCTTGTATTGATATTTGTATCAAGTTTATCCATTGATCCAAACTCAATATTAACAGACTTCACGTTACGTAATCAACCACCATCTTTAGAACACATATTCGGTACCGACTGGTTAGGAAGAGACATGTTTACAAGAACAATAAAAGGATTGGGATTAAGTATATTTATCGGTGCGGTTGCATCAATCTTGTCCAGTATTGTAGCAATAATCATGGCTTTTATTTCAAGTGTAAACAAGTATGGTGACTTGATAATGGCATGGTTAATAGACTTCTTTGCATCAATACCACACCTTTTATTATTAATAATGATTTCAATCTGTTTAGGAAAAGGAGCTATAGGCGTAATTATAGGTGTAGCATGTACTCACTGGACATCACTAGCCAGGGTATTAAGAGTAGAAATAAAGGAAATACAAAATTCTGAATATGTTCAATTAGCCGAAAGATTCGGTAAAAACAAGTTGTGGATTGCAAAAGAACATATTTTAGTATTGGTTATTACTCAAATTATTGTTGGTACATTACTCATATTCCCTCACGCAATAATGCACGAAGCAAGTATTACCTTCCTAGGATTTGGTTTATCACCACACGAACCTGCAATCGGTATTATATTATCCGAATCAATGAGCTATCTTACAACAGGTGCATGGTGGTTAGCAGTATTCCCTGGTATAATGTTGTTAATAATTGTTTTATTATTCGATATACTTGGAGAAGAAGTGGAAAAATTATTAGATCCAACAAAAGCACAAAAATAGAGGTTATAAAATGGAAAATGATTTATTAACGGTACAAAATGTTTCAATCTCATTTACTCAATATGTCCAAGGATTACAACAACATGTACTAAAGGTAATCTCTGATTTAAGTTTAAGTGTTAAAGAAGGAGAAGTAGTTGCAATACTTGGTTCAAGTGGTTCTGGTAAAAGTTTACTGGCACATGCAATTCTGGGAATTCTACCAGAAAACGGACAATGTGATGGTACAATCGCATTTAAGGGAGATGTATTGACACAGGAGAAAAAGGAAGAAGTACGTGGAAGGCACATATGTCTTATTCCTCAATCGGTTAACTTTTTAGATCCTCTGATGAAGGTAAGTGAACAGGCAATTGGGGATGTGAAAAATGAGGAAAGAGAACAAGCACTTAAACATCAAAGGGAAATCTTTGCTAAGTACGGTCTTGGAGAAGAGGTAGACGACATGTATCCTTTCGAATTGTCTGGAGGTATGGCAAGAAAGGTTTTATTATCCACAGCATTATTGTCTGATCCTGAATTGGTAGTAGCAGACGAACCAACTCCCGGTCTTGATGAGGCAAGTGTAAAGGAAACAATCAACGACATAAAAAGATTGGCTGATGAGGGTAAAGGTGTTCTACTTATTACCCACGAAATAGATGTTGCACTAAAAACGGCTGACAGAATTGCAATCTTTTACTCTGGTTATGTAATAGAAATTAACAATGTTGAAAATTTCAGGGACACAAACAAGTTGTTACATCCATATACTAAGGCATTGGTTGAAGCATTGCCTAAAAACGGGTTCAAACTAACCGAGGGTGTTCAACCATTGGATGAAGTTGATAGCTGTCCTTACTTTGATAACTGTCCTATTAGAACAAGTGTTTGTAAAGAAAAGATACCTGACTTAATTAATCATAAGGGAATTATGATTCGTTGTCATAATTTCGATGAGGAGGTAGAATAAATATGTATCTTAATGCAAACAACATATCCTTTGGATATAAGAAAAATAAACCGATACTTCAAAATATTTCTATCTCCGTACCCGATAATAAGGTTATTGGATTAATGGGGGATAGTGGTAGCGGAAAAAGTACACTTTGTAAGGTAATGTCCGGATATATTCAAAATTATTCCGGTACTGTGACGATGGATAGGCAAGTTATTGAGAATAAGGGTTTTCATCCTGCTCAATTGATTTTCCAGCATCCTGAAAAAACAATGAATCCAAAGTGGAAAATGCACAAAGTATTAGAAGAATCATGGAATCCTCCACAGGATTTGATGGATACCTTTGGTTTAAAGGAGAATTGGCTTAACAGATGGCCTAATGAATTGTCTGGTGGTGAACTGCAACGTTTTAGTATCTTGAGAGCATTAAATCCCAATACAAAATTTATCATAGCTGATGAGATTAGTACAATGCTTGATGCAGTAACACAAGTACAGATATGGGAAGCTTTACTTGATTATTGTAAGAAAAACCAGATAGGAATACTTGCAGTCAGCCACGATAAAGACTTGTTAGACGTTATAGCTGATGATATTGTTTTATTTAATGATATCAATAAGTTATAATTATTTTCTTTTTTTTGAATAATTATTAAGTATTATCTGTTTGGATAAGTTGTTTTGTTGTATCTTGTTTTAAATACTATTTTTATTAGAGAAAAATCTTCTATTAAATTGAGGGTACAAAGTTAAACAATATTACAATGAAAAATGCTATTTTTATAATTTTTAAGATCATTAGACACACATTTTTTAAAAATTCAAATTTTTATGATAACATTTAAATATTTTGTGAATAATAATATCAATAATTAATTATAATTTAGTTTAAATAAAATCTATTTGATTAGTTCTTGTTTTTACTTTATAGATATAATTAATTAAATATAAAGTAATTTATTGATTTATAGTTTAAGTTGTATTTGTTATCTTGTTTTTTTGTCAATAAACTATTTTTAATCAAATTATTGCTTTGAACACACAACTTGTATTGAAAAATAGTTAATCATTTTTCAAAAAAAAACTATAAATGAGGATTTATTATGGATAATAAAATAAAATATGGGATTATAGCACTTATTGCTTTAATCATAATTATTGTAGCAGCATCCTCTTTCTTAGGTAATACAACTGATGATGATCCTACACACATTGTAGTGACAGCACCAGGACACCTTGGAGAACCTGAAGCCGGTTTTAATCCACTGGCTGATTGGGGATGTGGACATATGAATTTTAATCCATTAATTCAAAGTACATTATTGACTTCTGATGATAATGGAGATTTTATAAATGATTTAGCAACAGGTTATAATGTTAGTTCAGATGGACTTACATGGACTGTTGGCGTAAGAGATGATGTAGTATTTTCAAATGGAGAACCATTAACAGCTAAAGACGTAGCATTTACATTTAATGAAGCTACCAAAGGTGCTTCTCAATTAGATATGTCTAATTTAGAATCAGCCACAGCTATAGATGACAAAACTGTAGAATTTAAACTAAAGACTCCTCAATCATCATTTGTTTATGATTTAAGATATGTTGGTATTGTTCCAGAAAAAGATTATGACAATGCAACTTACGGATCAAACCCAATAGGTTCTGGACCATATAAACTTAAACAATGGGATAAAGGACAACAAGCAATATTCGAATACAACGATAAATATTATGGTGAAAAACCATACTTCACTCAAATCACAATGCTTTTCCCTGAAGAAGACACAGCATTTGAACTTGTAAAATCAGGACAAGCAGACGTAGTTCAAGCACCATACACCAGTTTAAATGAAACTGTAGACGGATATAAGCTCGTGGATTATCCAAGTGCTAGAGTACAGGGTATGGCTTTACCTTATCTTCCTGACAATGGAACTACAACAGACAATGGACACCCAGTAGGAAACAACGTAACTTCCGATATTGCAATAAGAAAAGCATTGAACGTTGGAATTAACAGGGAAGCCATTGTTGAAAATGTTTATAAAGGTCACGGTTCACCAGAATACACTGGATTAGATAAATTACCATACGCTAATGAAGCAGGTAAAGTCACAGACAACAATCCGGATGAAGCTAAAAAAATATTAGAAGAAGCTGGCTGGGTAGATACTGATGGAGATGGAATAAGAGAAAAAGATGGTCAAAAAGCATCATTTAAATTATATTATGTTTCTGATGATCAGGTAAGACAATCTTTAGCAACCGTACTTTCAGAAGAAGCTAAAGAATTAGGAATTGAAATACAGTTAGAAGGTGCTGATTGGGATGTCATAGGTGAAAATATGTATTCACAAGCAGTATTAATGCAAGCATCTTCAGACAATCCATACACAAACACATACAACCAATACCATTCTAAAGAAGAATTTGCTGAAGAAGACTTTAATAATATTGCAGGATATAATAATCCGGAAGTAGACGCAATTCTTGAACAAGCATTAGGTTCAAGTAATGTTGATCAAGCAAATGCATTATGGAAAAAAGCAGCATACACGGGTTCTGGTTCAGGATTTAGTCCTGCAGCAGACGCACCTTGGGTATGGACAACTAACTATGACTTCTGTTACTTTGTAAAAGATGATGTTGACATGGGTGTAGCCCCTAAAATGGGTCAAGACTTCATGGAAAAAATTGTCACCTGGAAACGTAATCCTTCAGAAAGTTAATTAAAGAAGTTATTTTATTCTTTTTTTCTTTTTTTTATTTTTTTTATTTTAATAAAAGGAGGTTTATTCTTTGAATAAAAAAGTAATGAAATTTATTAGAAATAAAGCTATTCATTTCATAGTTTTAATGATTGCTGTAGCTATTTTTAGTTTTGTTTTAATAGAATTATCTCCTATTGATCCAGTTAATGCATATCTTAAATCTGCATCAGTAACTGCAGAGCAACGTTTATTACTTGAACAATATTGGGGCGTAAATGAGCCTTTGACAACCAAAATCTTTAACTGGTTAATCAATTTACTTCAAGGAAATCTAGGTAATTCTTTAATTTATCGAATACCAGTAACTGAAGTTATTCTTGAAAAATTTGAAGCATCTATTATTTTAATGGCTATATCCTGGGTAATTAGTGGAGTGTTTGGTTTTGTTTTAGGTATTGTGGCTGGAAAAAATAGAGGGTCATGGATAGATAAAGCAGTTAAAGTATATTGTTATATTTTACAGTCAGCACCACCATTTTGGATAGGGCTGCTGGTATTAATAGTATTTGCTGTAGAATTGGGCTGGTTCCCTATTGGTTTAGGAGTTCCAATAGGAACTATTGAATCTAATGTTACCATATGGCAATGGATAGCAAGATTGGTATTACCAGTATTAACGTTGAGTTTAGTTGGAGTGGCTCCAATTGCAATGTATACACGTAATGAATTGATAGATGTATTATCCTCAGATTATATTCTTTTTGCTAGAGCAAGGGGAGAATCTGGATGGAACTTAATTGAAAGGCAAGCTTTAAGAAATGTTTTGTTGCCTGCTTTAACACTACAATTCCTAAATTTCAGCGAATTATTCGGAGGAACAATTCTTGTTGAACAAGTATTTTCTTATCCAGGTATAGGACAGACAGCAGTTGCTGCAGGACTTCAAAGTGATGTTCCTTTACTTCTAAGTATAGTATTAATCAGTGCCATTTTCGTATTTACCGGAAATTTAATGGCCGATATATTATATTACTTTGTTGATCCAAGAATTAAGGAGAATGAGAATCTTGACAAAAAATAAAGACAACAATAAACCTTGGGTTTTGTATCATGCAAATCTTAGGACAAAAACTATTGTAATAACCATAGTTGCTGCACTGATATTGCTTTCAGTATTTTTAAGTAATTTTTTCCTTGATGCATCCGTATTAAGCAGTAATTTTGCCGGCGTGAATCAACCTCCATCTTTAGAACATATCTTCGGTACAGATTGGATGGGAAGAGACATGTTTACACGTACACTTCTTGGATTAGGATTAAGTATTGCAGTAGGTGCATTTGCTTCTATAATAAGTACCATTCTTGCAATTATTTTAGGAGCCTTATCTAGTGTCAGTGAAATTGCAGATGAATTTGTTGCAGCTTTAATAGACTTGTTTGGTTCAATTCCACACATTTTGCTCATCATTTTGATTTCTATTTCAGTTGGTGGAGGATTTTATGGTGTAATATTGGGGGTGGGATTAACCCATTGGACATCACTTGCAAGAATTCTTCGTGCCGAGATTAAAAAGCTTAAAACTAGTGAATTCATTAAACTATCCGACGAATTTGGTAAATCAAAATTATGGATTGCAAGAAAACATATGTTGCCGATAGTTATTTCTCAGATAATTGTTGGAGTAATTTTAATGTTTCCTCATGCTATTATGCACGAAGCAAGCGTATCTTTCCTTGGTTTCGGATTACCTCCTCATGAACCGGCTATTGGAATTATATTAGCAGAAAGTATGAAATACTTAAGCTTGGGCTGTTGGTGGTTGGCATTCTATCCCGGATTATCTTTACTGTTCCTGGTATTGTTGTTTGACTTGATAGGAGAAAACGTGCATAAACTATTAGATCCACAAAGTGCACAAATGTAGGTGTTTATTATGAGTAAATTATTAGAAATAGAAAAATTATCAATTTCTTTCTCACAATATTTCAAAGGTTTGGAGCAAAGAGAACTTAAAGTATTGTCTGATTTAACAATGGATGTCGATAATCATGAAATATTGGCAGTTCTTGGTTCAAGTGGTTCTGGTAAAAGCTTATTAGCACATGCAATATTGGGAATTTTACCTCCAAATGCTAAAGTAGCAGGTAATATAAGATATAAAGGAAAAGCTTTAACTGATGAATTAAAAGAGGAATATAGGGGAAAGAAAATAAGTTTTATCCCCCAATCGGTAAACTACTTAAATCCTTTAATGAAGGTAAAGGAACAGGCTATTGGATATATTGAAGATGAAGCCGAAAAGGAAAAAATACTTTTAAAGCAAAGAAAAATCTTTGATAAATACGGATTATCCGAAAAAGTGGATGACATGTATCCTTTCCAGTTATCTGGGGGAATGGCACGTAAAGTATTGATTTCAACGGCATTATTAAATAATCCTGAAGTAATAATTGCTGATGAACCTACACCAGGTCTTGATGAAGCATCCGTAGAGGAAACTATTAACAACTTAATAGAACTTAAGGAAAATGGTGTGGGCATGATATTAATTACTCATGACATATATACTGCAATTAATACCAGTGATAGGATAGCAATTCTATATTTAGGTTATGTTATTGAAATTACAGATACTAAGAATTTCTCCGGGGATGGTGAAAATCTCTTACATCCGTATACAAGATCACTTTATAGAGCATTACCCGAAACCCACTTTGAACTGACAAAAGGTCATCAGCCATCTTATCAGAATATTCCCGAAGGATGTCCTTATCATGAAAACTGTCCTCGTCAAGTAAAGGAATGTCCTTATGAAATACCTGAACTTCGTGAAGTAAATGGTTCTATTATCAGATGTTTTAATCCATTGGTGGATGGTGATGAATGATGGATGTATTGAAAGCGGAAAATATTAATTTCAGTTATGGTTCACATCAAGTATTATCTAATGTGAATTTTGAAATGGAAAATAATCAAATAATTGGTTTGTTTGGAGATAGCGGTTCTGGAAAAAGTACATTATGTAAAATTTTAACAGGTTTTATTAAGGATTATGATGGATTGGTAACTCTTAACGATAAAAAACATGAGGGTGGTTATAATCCTATTCAATTAATTTATCAACATCCGGAAAAGGTCATGAATCCAAGATGGAAGATGCAGGAAGTTCTTCTAGAATCATGGATGCCTACTCAGGAGATTTTAGATGAATTTGGGATTAAAAAGGAATGGTTTAAACGTTATCCTTCCGAATTATCTGGTGGAGAATTGCAACGGTTTAGTATCTTGAGAGCATTAAATCCTAAAACCAAATTTATTATTGCAGATGAGATTAGTACAATGCTTGATGCTGTAACTCAGGTTCAAATATGGGATAGTTTATTAAAACAAGCTCGTAAAAATGAAGTTGGAGTTTTAGTTGTTAGTCACGATAAGCGATTATTAAATCGTGTATGTGATGATATTGTTTATCTTAAGGATATAACCGATTAATCTCGGATTATCCTTTTTTTTAATTTTAATTAATGTAATATATTTTATAGAAATAGATTTTAGGAAGAATTATGGATGAAGGGATGATTCTTCAATTTTTTATAGTACCTTCTCCATGTGTATGGTTCCCAGTTTGTTAAATGTTTTTTGAACTATATCATAGTTTTGACTTAGCCAGAACGGCAGTGCTCCATAGCTGTCTTGTTGTGTGTGAAGGTATATTTCGTTATACCCATTGTTTATGCAGAAGCTTTCAATTTTTTTTAGCATGCATGTGGCTATCTTATTATGTCTATATTTTTTTTCTACAAATAATCTGTATACACTGGCCGTGCTTTCTTTTGTGTATGTTCTGTCTTTTATGTTGTAATCTTTATCATAGCCTCTTATTCCTGAGCTGCCTATTATTTTATCGTTGTCTTTATCGATGGTTATGTAAAAATTGTTTTTTGTTGGGTTAATGTAATATTTGCATAAATTCTTTACGTCGTAATGGTATTCCGGAACGTAATCCAGATCATAGCTGTCTTTTATCATTTTGAATAGGAATCTTTCTACATCATATTTTGCGATATGTTCTTTTTTAAGTTCCATTATTTCTATATTCATTTTCTGTCACTTGTATTACGCGTATTTATAAGTATTTTAAAAAAGTATTACGATTTGGGTGTATCTTATTAATTGTAATTATTTTAAATGTAATATAAATATTTATTTTTCGTATTACAAAATTATTTATTTTTTATAAAAAAGTATTACTTTTAAAAAAACTAAATAGAATATTTAACATAAATATTATTATAATAAAAGAATTATTTTTCATTTATATAATAGGACGTGTTGATAACATGAAAATTTTAGTAGTCGGTAGCGGTGCACGTGAACATGCAATTGCAAAAGCATTAGATAAAACAGCAGAAGTATATACGTATATGGGTAGAAAAAATCCTGGATTGGCAAAAATTTCCAAAAAATATCATGTTGGGGACGAATCTGACTTCTCATGTATTATAAAATTTGCCAAGGATAACGATGTGAAAATGGCATTTATTGGTCCGGAAGCACCACTTGAAAAAGGAATAGTTGATGAATTGGCAAAAGAGGGAATATGTTCTGTTGGTCCTACTAAACAAGCTGCTCAAATAGAAACAAACAAAGCATTCATGAGGAAGTTATTTGAAGATTATGATATAGCCGGTTCTATAAAATATGGAACTTTTTATGACATGGATGAAGCATTTGAATTTATTGATTCATTTAATGAACCAGTTGTTGTAAAACCTATAGGATTAACTGGTGGAAAAGGAGTTAAAATAGTGGGTGATCAACTAGCAGATAATGAAGAAGCAAAAGAATATGTAAAAGAAATCTTCGAACAAAAAATGGGAGGATTTGAAGGAGTAGTAATAGAAGAACTACTCGTAGGAGAAGAATACACAATCCAAGCATTCGTAGACGGCCAACATTTAGTAGCAATGCCTGCAGCACAAGACCATCCACACGCATTCGAAGGAAACAAGGGACCAATAACCGGAGGAATGGGATCATACTCCGATACAAACCATTTACTACCATTTTTATCACAGGAAGAATATGACGCATCAGTAGAAATCATGAAAGAAACAATAGAAGCCATAGCAAAAGAGGCAGAACCATACAAGGGAATATTATACGGACAATTCATGATAACAAAAGACGGACCAAAAGTAATAGAATACAATGCAAGATTCGGAGATCCAGAATCAATGAACGTACTAGCATTAATAGAAGACGACTTTGCAAAAATATCAAAACAGATAGTATGCGGAAACCTCGAAGATGCAAAATTCGAAAACAAAGCATCAGTATGTAAATACGTAGTACCAAGCAACTACCCAAATACCCAAGCAGCAGACACAATAATAAAAGTGGATGAAGAAAAGATAAAAGACCTTGACGCACAAGTATACTACGCAGCAGTATACCAGGACGAAAACGATGACGTAAGACTAACATCATCAAGAGCACTGGGAGTACTGGCAGTAAGAGACACAATCGAAGAAGCAGAAAATGCCTGTGAAGAAGCAATAAAACACGTATGTGGAGACATTTACCACAGAAGTGATGTTGCAACCGAACAATTATTAAATGAAAAAATAAAACACATGGAAGACGTAAGACAATAACCCCCCCCCCCACAACATCTATTTTTTTATAAATGTAGTTATATTGTAATAAAAATATCCTAACATTTTTTTAATATTTAATAAAATTAAACTATCCCCCACAGTATAGTAGAAATATGTTAGAAATCTCAAATCTAGATTAAAATATATATGCAAAAGCATAAGCAAAATTTGTATAAAAAAAATGTTTTCCCACATATAATTTACTATAATATCCCTTTTTTTATGAAAAAAGTATTAAATACAGCAGACTAAATGTTTTGATTAATCCAACATTATTCATTATCACAGACAAAAAAAATTGTTAAATAGTTACTAAAAGAAGAATAATCAACAAAAACATATGATTCTTTACAAACTAATTAAAGAAAAGTGTCCACATGGAATCTAAAATAAAAATTACTTTTAACGTGAAAAAATGGGGGGCTTAGAAAGAGAATAGGATATAATCCTATTCTGCTTTGATTACTTCTACGGTTGAGCTTGTTTCAGCTGCTAGGTAGTCGTTGTTACCATTGAATACGGCGGTGATGTTGTTTGTTCCTTCTTTTATCATTTTGAAGGTGTGTGTGAATATTCCGTTTTCATCAGTACGTAGTGTTTTAGGACTGCCGTTAATGGTAATT
>JAZUCJ010000080.1:0-3563 GCA_045639105.1 Methanosphaera sp. | reverse complement strand
AAAAAAATCAATAAAAATATTAGGGTTATGCATATAATCCAGCTACTGGTAATGGTATAGATGATAGGTAGTGATTGATATATTCACTACCCCCCTTTTTTTAATATTTTTTTTACTTTTTATTTTCTTTCATGTATATGTACCGGTTATTATTTGTAGTTTTTTATAGTCTTTTTATTTTTCTGTCAGTAATCATTATTTTTGTTTACTTGTTTTTTGATTAGTCATGTTTTTTTGGATGCTTTTTTGTTTAATTCACATTATTATTTTTGTTGTGTCTATTGCATGATTATTCCCTAATTATTGCTTAAGTAAAAAAGTCTTGTTTCATATCCCGTTTTATTATGATAGTTTATTTTTTTATTTCTTGTTTAGATGTCATTGATGTCACTTTATCTTTAAATAGCTTGCATTAGTTAGATTATATTATGCAAGAGAATACTAATATAATAAAAGCTAAAAGTGAAAGTGTTAAAATGACCACGTTCTTGGCAGCTCTTTTTGCTATATGTTCTGGTCTGGCTATAGGTAATTTGTACTGGGCTCAACCCCTTCTTGTACAGATTACAAATGAATTCGGATTATCTGCGGCTAGTGGAGGATTGCTGGTTACGGCAACACAGATAGGATATGCCCTTGGAATACTGTTTATTCTTCCACTGGGTGACTTTGTTCGTAGAAAAAGATTAATCACACTGGTAATGACGTTATCAATCATTGCACTGGTATCATGTGCATTATCTCCATCATTTACTGTGCTGTCATTATCATTGTTTAGTATGGGTGTCGTTACAATCTCCGGACAAATTATTCTGCCACTTGCAGGGGATCTTAGCAGGCCAGAAGAACGGGGACATATTGTTGGAATAGTATCATCCGGGATAACTACTGGGATACTCTTTTCCAGATTTGCCAGTGGTATTATTGCAGGCTTATGGGGATGGAGGTCCGTGTACGTTATTGCTGCAATTTTAAACCTTGTCATGACGTTGGTAATATTGTATGTTTTACCCGAAATTCCTAGAAAAAATAGGTTAAAATCCTATAAGAATCTTATATTAAGTGTTTTTACAACCTTTAAAAGACATGATACTTTGCCGTTGATATTGTTGCATAGCGGTCTGATATTTGGTTTGCTTTTCAATATCTTCTGGACTGCACTGACATTCCTATTGTCTGGAAAGCCTTTTAATTTCAGTACGTTCCAGATTGGTCTTGTCAGTCTGGCAGGACTTGTTGCAGCAGTGTTTGGTTTGGGACTTGGAAAACTGCAGGATAATGGTTTGAGTGTGCCGGCTCTAGGAGTATTCATTGTCATTGCCATTGTGTCAATGCTTGCCGGTTTCATGTTTTCTGATTCCATTTTCGCAATTGTTGTTATTGCTGCGGTATTTTCTGTAGCAGTTCAGGGTGTGTCTGTTTTGTCACAGGCCAGATTGTTCGCTCTTTCCAATGAAGAACGTAGTAGGTTGAATACCGTGTTTGTTGTTAATAATTTTCTCTTTGGAGCTGTTGGTAGTGCGTTGGCATCACTTTTATGGTCAATGGGTGGATGGTCCTATGTTATGATTGGTGCATGCCTAATATCTGTTCTGGCATTGATTGTATGGTTTTTATCCAGAACTTCATTTTACAGGGTGGATGAATAGAAAAAAAAATTAGTTGTTATAAGGGGTACAATGGGGGTGAATACATGGAGTTTTTATCATTATTTTTGTATCCATTCTCCATGTCCAGGGCATAGAAGGTAGTCCGGATATTCATTTAGGATAATTTTTCTGCACTGGGAAGCTTTTTTTGAGTCACTGTTAACTGAACCCATAAGGTATGGTGCTACAAGATTAAATTCGTACTGTTCTGGACTAAAACCGTGTACGTTTACGAAGATGTCACCTGTGAATACTATTTTTTTATCGTTTTCTACGAGGATTATTTCTCCTTTCAGGTGTCCTCCATTAGATTCGTATACTTCAAAGGATAGTTCATTGAATGTGAAGTCACAAATCTTTTCAAATGCTTCATCGTTTGTTTTGTTTCCAAGAATTCTTAGTTTTGTCAACTCTGGTGGCTGGTACCTGGATATTATTCTGTCAAGCTTGAAGTATGGTTCGTGTAACGGATTTTCTTCCCTGAAATTCTTTTTGCCCTCATGTTCTCTTTTAAAGTTTATGAATGTGTTTTCGCTTACGTGGATGTCATCGAATATGTCGGTTATTCCAACATGATCCATATCGGCGTGTGTTATGACTATCTCCTTTTTCATGTTGTCAAAGTCAGGGAAGATTTCCCCTATCAGCTTTTTCATCTCGTCCTGGTAGCATGCAAATCCTGAATCTATAAAGAGTAGTTCGGAGTTTGATTTGATTATGTATACGTTTCCTCCACATGGAGGTTCTATCAGGTAGACTGTCGTGTTTTTTGTTATGTTTCTATGACTTATTCTTGGATTGAAGTTTTCTTTCCTGTAGTCTACTGTGTAGTTGGCAAATTTTCTTATGTAATTGAATGTTTTGAAGTAGTTTTCGTGCTTGTCCTCTAGTATCTGAAGTATCTTGTTGGAATTGTCTAGGAAGATGTTTGTTTCCTTTTGTGTTAGGGATAGTTTTTTCTCCATTTCCATTGCAAAGTTATGGTAGAATACTGTGTTGTCTATTATCTTGTCGTTTGTATCGTAGTTTATGTTTGTTATTTCACAGAATGTGCTTATTTCATCAATCACTGATTGTATCAGCTTGGAATTTGCGGCGTATAATCCTATCTTACAGTACTGGTATGATGTGTTGTTTTCCTGTGTGTTGACGTAGGATATGTTTACGTCGTATTTTTCGAACACTTCCAGGATGTTGGTTACGGTTCCGGGTATGTCTATTATTTGTAGTGTAAGAAGCACGTCTACCTCTTCGCTCTGGTTTTGCAGGAGATATTTCTTTTCGTCCAGTTCTCTGGACAGGTTTTTTATATTTTCATCACTGGCGTATACTTCCAGGAATACTGTGTGCTGGTCAACTACCTTGTTGTAGCTGAGCCTTGTTATGTTTGCGTTGTGTGATGATATAATTTTTGAAACTTCAAGCAAGTGACCGGAACGGTCTTCCAACCTTAATATAAATGTCTTGTACCTCATAGAATCATCCATACCTATTATTAGTTTTTTTTCATTTATTCATGCCTTTATATAAATGTTAATTTTTAGAACATATAATCTTTACATATGTTCTTCTTGTTAATTTTTTGAAATTACTTTTTTTCACACATTAAATAAAAAAAAAAAAAAAATAAAAGAATAGTGTTATGGTGGGGTGGGGAGTGTTATTTTTCATCAGGTTTAATGTCCTTCTTCCATAATAATATCAGTGCCAATATGATTACAAAGGTAGCTATCAGTCCGGCTTCAGGACCAAAGGCACCACCATTAATCATGTTCGGCGTTGTCTGACTAAAATGCATTATGCTGCTGGTGTCAATTCCACTTACATGAAAACCCAGGAGGTAGCTTTGTGTAAAGTTCCATGCAGAATGAAATGCGCCACAAATCCAGATGTTATCACATTTCAAAAACAATA
>JAZUCJ010000079.1:0-15007 GCA_045639105.1 Methanosphaera sp. | reverse complement strand
AACATATTTAATAAATACTATATTATACTTTAAACAAATAGAATAATTAATAATAAATCATTAAAAAAAGTACTTATTATAAAAATCATTTGAACATATAAGAAAGGATTTAAGGGAATGATTAAATGTCAATGATCTCTAAAACTAAAAGTTTATGCCCAGAATGCTTAAAAATTCTGGATGCTGAAGTATATACTAAAGACAATGCAGTATACATTACAAAAACCTGTCCAGAACATGGAAAATTTGATAATACATACTGGCATGATGAAGAAGCTTATAAAAAAGCTTTAAAATATGGTGCCAAAGCACACAAATTAACTAATCTGAATGAGGAAGTAGACGGGGAATGTCCTTCAAATTGTGGATTATGCAAAGAACACGAAAGTCAAACCATATTGGGATTAATAGACGTGACAAACAGGTGTAACTTAAGTTGTCCAATATGTTTTGCTAATGCTGCAAAATCAGGAACATTATATGAGCCATCCCAAGATGAAATCAGGCAAATGCTAAGGAATTTAAGAAAAAACCAACCTGTTGCAACACCTGCAATACAATACTCAGGAGGAGAACCTACAGTCAGAAAAGATATTGTGGACCTGATTAAAATAGCAAAAGAAGAAGGATTCACACATACCCAAATTGCAACAAACGGTATTGCATTAGCAGATAATGAAAATTTAGCTAAAGAATTGAAACAGGCAGGACTTAACACGGTATACCTCCAATTTGATGGAGTAACCGAAGAGCCATACATCAAAACACGTAATGCAAATATTTTAAGTAAAAAAATAGAAGCAATAGAAAATTGTCGTAAAGCCAGATTAGGTATCGTATTAGTACCTACATTGGTTGAAGGAATAAATAATGATCAAGTGGGGGACATTATTAAGTTCGCATTAGACAATATTGATGTAATACGTGGAGTAAACTTCCAACCAGTATCATTTGCAGGAAGAACACCATCCGACCAAGTTGAAGAACAACGTATTACCATAGATGACTTCATGAAAAATGTTGAAAAACAAACCAACTTCCACATTACCGAAGATGCATTTTATTCTGCATCAACCGTTGCTCCGATATCAGATTTAATATCAGCAATGAGTGGAACAGAAGCTGAAGTAGCATTAACCTGCCACGAACACTGTGGTATTGGAACATATGTATTTAAAGAAGAAGATGGAACCATCATTCCAATCACAGATTTTATTGATGTGGATAAATTCATGAACCTAATAGAAAAAAGTATTCCTGATATTCAAAAGAATTCCAAAATTTCAAAAACCAAAACAATTGCACGTGCATTAAAAGAATTACCAAAAACCGTGGATACTAAAAAATCACCATCATACATCGATATAATTGACTTGTTGAAAAACATATTTATCAAAAAGGATTACGATGCACTGGGAGATTTCCACATTAATGCGTTACTTATCTCATGTATGCACTTCATGGATCCGTTTAACTTTGACCAGGACAGAGTACGTAGATGTGTAATTCACTATGCAACACCTGATGGCAGAATAATCCCATTCTGTTCCATGAACAACATATACCGTCCAGCAGTAGAAGAAAAATTCAATATTCCACTTAATTCCGAAAGGGCACGTGAAATATTATCCAAAATTAAATAAATTGGATAATATAATTTTCACCTAACCCCTTGTTTAAACTCTTTTTTTAAATATTTTCCAAAATACTTAACAATTGTTTTATCAAATAATCGTTTCAATGAAAAAAATAATACTAAAAACATAATTTATTAAAAAAAAATAAACTTCACGTATACCGAATTCTACTTCCAAATACATTAAATTATTAATAATATGGATTACTAAAGTAAAAGTATGTTTTAGAATAAAAAAATATTAAAAATTTTTTATTTGAGCATGCTCTTTTAAAAAATAAAATCGTATTTTTTATCTAAACTACAAATATGTTTATTTATTAAAAAAATAAGTTATCTTATTAAATTTTGGAGGAAAACTCATGGCAAAATTACCATTAACTCCATTAGGAAGAATAATTAAGAATGGTGGAGCTGAAAGAGTTAGTGAAGATGCTAAAATAGCATTATCAGATTTATTTGAAGATGTTTCTGCAGAAATTACTCAAGTAGCATTGCAGAATGCTGAAGCTGAAGGAAGAAAAACTTTAAAAGCTGAAGATATTGAAGTAGCATATAAATATTTATATTAATTACTTCTCTTCCCCTAACTTTTTAATATCATTAAACTCTTTTTTTGACAAATTATTATTAATCCAATAAGTTAAATCGTTTTCTATTACCTTAAAAGCCACTATAGTATAATCTATACTTAAAAAGGTATTGTTTAAATAATTAATTTCTAAAGAAACTAATGGAAACAACTTTCTTTCCCCTACCCTAATCGCATCCATCAAATACTTTTTAGATAACATAGAAAACCATCTACATAAATAACTTCATAATTTCTCTTAACTTTTTTCTTCGAATGATTAAAAACAATATTTTTAAGATATTAAATAAAAATATGTCAAACTTAATATTCATGTCTGTTTTAATGATTGATTTGTTAATTTCCGGAGTTAAAATTAACTTTAAACCCAGAGGATATAATGGAGCAAACAATGTCCATAACAACGTACAGAACTTAATGGTCAAATTATTGTCCTTAAGCCCCAAATTCATTATCAACCATGATTCATCAAATTTTACCATTTTAACAAGTAACTGTACTATAGAAAGTAAATCCTTTTTTGCATCATAAAACAAAGAATAATTATTCTTAATTTTTTCAATGTTCTCTTCATCTGATGACTCTTCTTCGGTAGACTCTGTTGATTCGTTTTCTGCCGAATCTGATGATTTGTCTTTTAACTTATATTCAAATACTTTGATCGTTTTTGAGAATAATGTTATTTGTAACAAGACGTGAACTCTTTTTTCAACTGTAAACACTGCTATGTTAAATAATAAAAATTTGATGATTATCCGATAAAAATAATCTAAATTTTCGTTTTTAAAAATTATATGTATATGCCATGATTTAAAAAATATTAGAAAAAGAAACGCTATAAAAATTATCAACAATACTAATAATAATTTAATAATCATGGCTATTCGAACTCATTATTTTAATTCATATTTCAGATAATTTTATACGGGGAATTAGTCGCTGTTTACTGATTTGATTTTTGTCTTAATTTTGTCTACTGTGGAATCTTCAGGGATTTCCGTAGCCGGAGTTTCTTTAGCATTGTTCAATATTCCCATAATAGTTTTACCAACACTAGATAGTAAAGCATCCAAAGAATCTTCCTTGTTAATTTGAACTAATTCAACACCATTAGGACCAGGAATATCCTTATAAACTATTAATAATGCAACCGGATCAATGGAACCTCCACCACCAGTTCCTCCAATACCTGTTTCACTTGTTCCGTTATTATTAGCAACACCCACTCCAAAACCTAATGCTGTTTTAGAAATGGGGATAATTATTTTATCATTAGCATCTATAGGAGTACCAACAATACTGTTTGTATTCATAACTTTCTGTATTTCACTTAAAGTTTTTTCAATTGAGTTATCAAGATTCATATTAATTCCTCAAAAAATATATCATTTAATAGTATGTTTATTTTTCTATTTAAATAAGTAATGTTATAGAAAATAAAATAATCAAAAATAGTAATTAATAAAAAGGGTATGCCGTGAGCCGGACTTGAACCAGCGACATCCAGATCTTCAGTCTGGCGTTCTCCCATCTGAACTATCACGGCTGTAAAAATAAAGTATGGGCCGAACGAGATTCGAACTCGCGATCCCCTCCACGTCAAGGAGGTATCATACCTCTAGACCATCGGCCCAGAAATAGCTTTTTTAAAGACTAATATTATATTATATTTTTATAATATATATAGTTTATGGTAAAGCATTCAAAAAATAGAATTAGGAATGACGACGAGTCAACTTATGAATAATAAACTCCCCAATCAATCCACCGATTCCGGATAATAAACTACACAATACCACCGAAAGTATAACGGTAACCAAATCCTTAGAAGCAAGAAGTGTTACCAAACCAACAACCATCCCCACAGATGAAGAAATTTCCATAGAATCCCTATAACTCATACGGGGAACTATCAGAACAGACATTATTCCCGCAAGAATCAAAGATAAACAAATTACTCCCATCAGAGGATACATGTTTTGAACAGCAAATGCCATTACATCCTTTGGTAATTCGGAGGACCCCAGTATTAATTGAATACCCAACAAGGAAAAGAAAAAAAAGTCCACCAAACCAATCAATAACGAGAACAATCTGAAAAGTAAACTATTTTTTGGAGAAAACTGAGGATTTGCCTGAATAATAATTGTTTGAGTATTGTTAGAATTATCTGTTTGATTATTAGCAAAAGCACTGAAATCGGGAATGCTGTTCAAATCATACTGCATATGTAAATCTGTGGAACCACAATGCAAACATGCACCGGTTTCTCTTGGATTTACTGACTTACAGGAAAAACATATCTTATTATAAGAAAGTTTTGGAAGAACTATGTCGTTTAAAACCATTTTTAATTCGGTTTCATTTTCCGCAAATTCCAATATATGACCACATTTTTCACATTTATCAAAGCTTAAAGGAAGTTTTTCATCAACTTCAACATAATTTTTACAACTTCGACATACTATAAAACTCATAATAACCAATTCTTTAGTTTACTCTTATATAATATATTTAACTTAATTTATAATAATTTATATTTTTTCAGCTTGCAAATACGTTCTTTTTCCTTCCGTAATTTTTACGTCAACAAAAGAACCAATTTCAACGTCATCGACTATAACATTTTTATATGAATTTGTATATCCAACAAATCCACCTGAAGTTCCCTTGCCCGTTATTAAAACTTTCTGTACAGACCCTTCATACCTTTTATTGTTTTCGAGCATTACTTCAGTTTTCACTTTATTGATTTTATGGGAACGCTCTTTCATAACTTTATGATCTATTTCAGTTAATGAACTTGATTTGGCTCCGGGCCTATGCATATACTTTGAAATATGTATTATATCCGGCTTTATTTCATATAACAAGTCCAGCGTTTGCTGAAAATCTTCATCAGTTTCTGTCGGATAACCAACAATGATGTCTGTTGCAATTGATAAATCGGGAATTTCTGTTCTGAACCTATCAATCATTGTCTTATATTCTTCCATAGTATGTAACCGGTTCATTTCCTTTAAAACTTTAGGACTGCCCGTTTGAATAGGTATGTGTACAAAATTATATATTTTTTCATTGTTCTTAAATGAGGCTATCACTTCATCCAATTGTCCTTTTAAACTTTTTGGATGCATCATTCCTACACGAATGCGAAAATCGCCGTCAAGGGCTGCCAGTTCATTCAATAGCTTTGAAAATGATTCTCCACTGTCAGAACCGTAGCATGCAGAATCCTGTGCTGTAACCTGCAATTCCTTACATCCGCTAGAAATCGCTTTTTGAGCTTCTTCAACGATTTTTTCTATGGGATAACTAACCAGGTAACCTCGGGCCAACTTTGTACAGCAGAATGTGCATGCACCGTCACAACCTTCACAAATTTGTAGGATATGAGTTAATGAATCAAAACTTTTGTTAGTTGTTCCTGCCTTCACAATAGAAGTTTTTCCACATTCATGTACAACTTCACCATTAATGGAGTCATTTACGACTTTGTTAATCATGTCTATCTTATGAGGGCCAATCCAGCAAGCATCTCCGGCAAATTTCTCCAAACGTTTAGGATCAACTTCGACCATACAGCCTCCCACTATTAATTTCTTTTCGGGAAATTCTGTTTTAATCTTATTAATCCTTGTAATCATCTTTTGTTCGGTTGGTAATTTCACGTAACAAGTATTTATTATTACGACGTCGGCATCATTTATGTTATCCACTATCTCATGTTCTTCTGCGAGTATAGTGGTCATTACCTGCCCGTCTGCTTGATTAAATGTACAACCATAAGTTTCTAAATAAACTTTCATTTTACCACAGTTAATTATAATTTTTTTCCTTAGACGTAGTTTTTACAACATATTCCGTTAAATCGTATTTAATTTTAGATTTATCTTTAGAGGACAATAATTTACCATATACTCTTTTAATTACACGAGCATAAGCAAAACCTTTTTTCATGTTACGTTCCAAAGTTTTTATACCGTATACTCTGAATCTTAGGCCATTTATTTCCCCAACATCACCTATTGAGATAATAAATTCCTGTTCCACTTCTATTTTGTGTGAAATTACGTTTCCCTGATTGTCTATGGACACTCCTATTCTTGCCAAAGTATCCAGTGATTTAACCCAAATTGTCTTAATATCAACAACAGGACATTCATAAACACGATTTCCATCCTTATTTTCTATTGATGTTACTTCAACGTCCTTATTATCTATATATAATAAGGTTCCGGTTTCCAAATATTCATCAGAATAAAGTTTAACATTGCTTTTCCAGGATTTTTCAAATTCGCTTATAATGACCCTTACTTCAATTTCATATGCTTCTTCAGGAGCAATTTCGTGATAAACATGACCACACTCCAAGCATTGAACCAATAATTCCTTAGTCTTTTTTCCTTTAGTTTTTAATATTTCATAATCATCATATCCACAACTAGGACATACCATTATTGTTCCCCCTCTTTGTTTTTCAAATATTGTTCTACCAGTCCACCATTTTCTAAAATATTTAACATTGCAGGATCAAAAGGTTTAAAATTTATCGTCTCTTTTCTGGTGATGTTGGTTATTGTTCCTGCTTCAACATCCACTTCTATAATATCTCCCTCTTCAACATCAATATCTGCCGTAATAACAGGCAATCCTATGTTGATAGCGTTTCTATAAAATATTCTTGCAAAGGATTTGGCTATTACCACAGATATTCCTGAAGTTTTTATGGCTACGGGTGCCTGTTCTCTGGATGATCCACAACCAAAATTCCATCCCGCAACAATTATGTCCCCCTTGTTTACTTTCTGAGAAAATTCGGGATCCTCTGCTTCCATCACGTGATCTGCCAAGTCTTGGGGGTTGAAGGTTCTAAGATATCTTCCAGCAATTATTACGTCCGTATCTATACTGTCCCTAAATTTCCATACTTTTCCTTTCATTTTTTCCATTTTATTTGCTCCTATCCTATCTTATTATGGCACCATGATTTTTTCCTTTCGTAACTTGAATATGTGTCTGATTGTCTGTTAAACTTTCTAATTCCTTTATTAAATTCTTTGACAAAGAATCTGTAATTCCAAAGCATGTTGGTCCGAAAGAACTCATGCCCACACAAGGAATGTCAAGTTTTGTCATATTCTCCAGTAACATGTTAATTTTTGAATCCTGTAAATTTCGTTCAACCTTCTTAAAACCCATTGACTGGATTTTATTCACAGAATCTCCAAAACTTTCAATGTCTTCTTCAATAACTGATGGCATTAATTTCATCAATGTCAAATAACAAATTCTTTCCACATCATTAATGTCTATTGGACAATATTCCTGGAATATGTTAACCTCTTCACTTCCTGAAGCACCCTGCGAAATATTTGGTGTTAACAGAATTATATCCCAATCTTTAGGAAAATCATACCTTGCAAGCAGTGGTGGCGGTGAAACTTTTGAAACCGATGATGGCAGATAATCGTTTTTAACAGTTCTTTTATGGCCTCCATCAATGATTAATCCGCCATTGTCAAAGGAATGTACTCCAATACCACTAGTTCCTCCCCTCTGGATAATTTTTGCCAGAGCACAGGCATTTAGTTCCACATCATTTAGGGATGAAATTAGTTTTGCGGCCGATAGGGATAATTGTGTTCCCAGGCCCAATCCATGATGTATTGGATACGATTCTTTTATTCTGAAGGAATAATTTGTGTCAGTGCTAAGATATTTTTTTATCTTATCTGCTGCGTCAAGAATCTTTGATTCGTAGACTTCCCTATTTGCAATAGAAAGGTCTTCGTCAAAATCAATAATGGTATCCTCATCATTTTCTGTGCATTCCATTATTAATGATGGCTTTTCCAAGGTTATTCCTATCCCACCATCCAATCTACCTTCCAATCCGTTAAGATCTATTAAAGATAAATGTAATCTTGCAGAAGTTTCAATTTCCAAAATAATACAACCTAAAACGATTTTATTTTATTTACAAACTATGTTAATGTATGTGAATAATTATTTATACAATTTATTGTTTAAAACTCTTTTTTAATTAATTAGAAAATATTTGAACTATAAAAATTTAGACATGTATGGCCCATCCTTATGATATCCTAATTTTCTGTAATAATCGCGAACTCCGATACCGCTAATGATTAAAAGTTTATCTTTGTCAAATTCTTCTTTTGCAATGCTTTCTGCTTTTCCAAGTAGTTCTGCTCCGTATCCTCTATGTTGCCACAATTTGGTGTCGTTTTTTCCAATTTCCTGCATTTGTCCGTAAACGTGCAATTCGCGAATTAATGCTGAAGAATCCGTTATTTCTTGCCTGAAGGCTCCCCTTGAAGGAATTCTTAATCTTGTAAATCCGATGAGTATATCATTGTCTGGGTCTTCCACCGATAAGAATATTTCCTTTCCGCCGGTTACATCATAGTCTGTTCGCAGCAATTCAATGTTGTTGTAATCAGGTTCTATGCCGTGAGCCTTTTTATGTCCTACTTCCCTACATCTTATGCACTGACATTGAACGTCCTCTTCTTCTAATTTATTGTATACCAATTCTCCCAGATTGGATTTTTTTACTCCGGCATCAATTAATGTTGCCGGAATATCTCTCTGAATTCTCATGGTACGAACCCATTTTGGAAGAATTTTCTTTATTTCAACAATTAAGTCCACCGCATCTTCTGATGAATATGGTTCATACTCTCCTTTTTTCCATAATTCATAAAATTCAGAACCCTTGGTTACAAGGCAGGGATAAATTTTCAGCATGTCCGGTGAAAACAGACTTTCCGAAAATAATCTTTTGAACATGTTCAGGTCACTTTCGAACGTGGAGAATAATCCGGGCATCATATGCATTGCAACTTTAATTGCTGAGTCTCTTAACAATTGGTTAGCTTCTATCACGTCTTGAATTGTATGTCCCCTATCCACTCGTTTATACCTGTAGTTATATAATGTTTGAACGCCCAGTTCAACCCTTGTTACACCATAACTTAACATTCTGTTTATTTCTTCAATTTTAGAATAGTCAGGTCTTGTTTCAAAGGTCAATCCGACACATCTGACTTTACTGTGTTCGTTTGTTTTTTGTACATCCTTAAGGTATAGGAAGTCGTTTGGAGGAATTATTTCTATTTCCCTCTGATTTTTTGGAATAGATGAAGAAACCTTTTCAAAATCGTTCATGGCCCTTAAACATTGTGTTACAAACCATTCCTGATAATCCAAAGTTCTTGAGGCAAATGTTCCTCCCATGATTATTAACTCAACTTTATCAATTGGATGTCCTATGTTATTTAATTGATATAATCTGTTAAATGTTTGGATATATGGATGAAATTCAAACATTCTTGCCCTTAATGCTGCAGGTTCTTCACCCGTGTAACTTGGAGGTGCTATGCTACTTTCCGGACAGTATTTGCATCGGCCGTGAGGACATTTATGTGGACTGCACATTACTGCCACTATAGCTACTCCCGAAATTGTTCTGGATGGTTTTTTCATTAAAATTGGTCGCAATATGTCCAGTTCAGTAGAATTAGCATATTGTAATATCTTTGAATTGCTCATAAAGCCGGGTAAATTTAATTCTCTGCATGTTTGAATTTTTAATTTTTCTAATTCTTTTTTAGTAGATATATTATTATCTATTGCCTTTTTAATGATTAATCTACATGCATCTTCCATATTATTCAAACACTCCTAATAAATTTATATTTATAACAAAGATGTATAATTATTAAGTATACATATTAATTATTATAAAACAATAAAGGTGACATTTTATGAAAACTTCTAAAATAATTGGTAAAAAAGTTTTAGATTGTGAAGCTAACGATATTGGAAAAGTAAGTGATATTGACATTGATATTAAATCAAACACCATTAATAAAGTTATTATTAATACTGGGGAACTTAGTCTAAGAAAAGTAAATTATGAAGTAACACCTAGCATGATTGCACAAGTAGGTGATTACATACTATTAAATGTTTCTAACTCCGAATTGTCTTCAAAAAATCAAAATGAAGCTTCGGATGTGGAAATTGTTGATCCAAGCAAATTAGAAGAAAAATAATAAATCATTAAAAATGATTCATATTATTTCTCTTTTCTTTCTTGTAACGTTTTAATAGCTTTTGGGAATTCTTCTCTGAATTTAAATGCTTGTTCTGTTGGAATTGAAAAGCTGACTCTTATATACCTATTTCCGTACCGTTTACTGGTATAATTTCCTTCACGTACAAATATACTTTTTTCTTTTAACAAATAATCTGAAATTTCTTCGGGTTTTAGTCCTGTTCCTGAAATATCAATAGTCATCATATTTGCATCTACAGGATAAATTGGTAAAAATGTTCCTGGTGTTTCATCAATAGCTTCTTTTATTAGTTTTTGATTTGTGAAACATGTTTCCTTGATGTCTTCAATCCATTCGTTCTTACTTTCTAAACCTGCCATACCTGCTTCTTGTGCTAAGGAATTAGTACCTAAATCATTTATTACACTTGCCCTCATTTTTCTAATTAGTTCTGGAGAACTGATTACGGCACCTATCCTTAATCCTGCCATACCAAATATTTTTGAGAAACTGTATATTGTTATTGTATGTTCAGGAGCATATTTTGCCACCAAATGATGTTCTCTTGCAAAGTCCTTGTATGTTATATCATGCAATACGTAAATATCATTATTTTCAGCAATTTCTGCAATTTCCTTTATTTCATCCTCTGTATAAGTGTATCCCATAGGATTCATAGGATCGATTAAAATAATCATTTTTGTCTGTAAATCTATGTTTTCCTTGATAAGTTCTGGTGTTAACTTGTATCCGCATTTTTCATTATAAATTGGTACTTCTTTAACATGATGACCAAATCTGTTACAGAAATTGTTTATTATCAGATACCCAGGATCTGATGCGATAGTGTTTGTTGTGTGATGTAATGTTGTACTTATTGCCAGATATAATGCTTCTGTAGCACTTGCAGTTATTTGTATATCATATTCTTCGGAATTTAAATCCAAATCTTTTAAAATTAATTCCTTTAATTCCGGGAAACCTTCAGGAGGTGGGTACTTACAATAATTTCTTTTTCTTGCTGCTTCAATTAATGCATCTTCTATATGTTTATCTTCCTGTAAGTGATTTGTATTTTGTCCCATCCATATTAAATCTTCTTTCTTGTATAAATAATCAAAAAATTCATTTACTGAATTAAATCCAGCAGGAATTTTCTTTTCTTTCTTTTTAAATACCATAATTTAACCCCTTTATGAAATTCCTCTATCTGTTATTTCAAATGTAACTGATTGACCGGGCGACTTATTTTTATGCCTTTGTAGTGTGGCAGTTCTTCTAAAAGAGCCTAAGTTTCTTTCAATTTCTATAATGATTTTACTCCAGTATTTCAATACTGTTCCACCTATTGGCTCCACAATAAGATCATCCGAATCAAAAGGAGAATATATTTGATTCGTTATTACAATTGCAATATCATATTCTCTGCTTAACGTTAATAATTTAGCCATTAATCTGCCTAATTTTTTATTGATTTCAGATGGATCCCCATCCTCTACTCTGTATAATGCAACAATAGAATCAATAATTAAAATATCTATAGAATTATCCTCTTTTAATAATTCTTCTATATTCTGAATTTCCAGCAGCTGTTCATCAAAAGTTTTTGGCTCTAATAAAAATATGTTTCTCGCTATTGACTCAAAATCAGATGCCGCTATTTGTTGAATTCTTTCTAAAGATAATCCACCTTCAGTATCCATAAAAATAGCCTTTGAACCATTTTTAGTGGATTCATATAAAATTTTCAAAACAATATTGGTTTTTCCACATCCCGGAGGCCCGTAAAATTGGGTTATTGCTCCCTTTTCTATGCCCCCACCCAAAAGTTCATCCAAAGAAGAATTTGTTGGAATAAGAACAGATTGTTTTAAATCTGAAAGTGTTTTCAATTATAATATCTCCATTATTTTTATAAACCTAACTTAAATATATGTTTATTATTTATTCTATAAAAAATTTGAGATTTCAGTTTTTAAGAAAAATATTAAAAAAAATAAAGAATAGAGGAGATTAGTATTGTTGTAACAGATAGAATCTACGTTGTGTTTGTAGCTGTAGCGTTTGGATATTCGTTCACATTCCATACACTTATACCTGGTTCGGAATGAGCAAATGCGAAACGAGTTGCGTTATAACCACTTTCCAAGTATAGTTTTGTGAACACTGCATCTTCAAGGTATGAATCAAACAGTACAGTGAAGTATGAATTGTCCTGTTGACGGAATGCAATGATGGACATGTTACTGTTATTGTTCACGATTCTTTCGGATAATTGGTTATTGTCCACAATTATTAATTTATGTGGTTTTAATAATTCATTACCTGTTCCTTCACTTAATTCATTTGCCAAACGTTGTTTATCTTCTTCTGTAAACATGTCAATTGTTTTATTTAATTTACTTTGGTCTATGTAAGCAAAGTTCATTGTAGTTCCGTTTGTTTCATTATTTGTACCTGAAACTCCCACTACACCATTGTCCGTACCTAATGTGAATTGTTTTCCAGATATTTGTTCTATTGGACTTTGAGCTGCATAGTATGAATAATGGTATGAAGTTTGATTTTCAAAGTTCCATGATCCAAAGTATGACCACCATGCTGCTTTTGAAAGCATATCTGAACTTAAGATTAGGTATACTGGTTTTGTTTCAGATGGATGTGTAAGATCTAAAACGGAATTTGCTTGTTGTGCATCTAAACCATATGTTCCTGTTAATGTGCTGCTAGCTTGTGTTCTGTCCATTGGTAATATTTCATTTAATATTTTAACCGTTTTTGTTGTGTCACCGGTGTATGAATCTAGAACATTTGAAGCTTCTTCACCACTATTTGCTAACATTCTTAGGATACCTGCGGATAAGTCTTCATTAGGCGTGGCCAGTGAATTACCTATCCAGTAAGCTCTCATGTTGTTCTGTGAACCTCCGTCGAATACCACTTGTCTATCTGCTACTGCCGTAAACAAGTGCCCGAAGTCCCACCAGGAAGCGAGAACTGAGTTTTCAGGAGTGTTTGCTTTAATCCATGTTAGTGTATTGTACATGTCATCGTTTGTACTTCCAACTGCTTGTGATGAAGTTAAATGATCAGCGTATAATGGACTTATAATCGCCAGTAACACCAGTGCCAGTGCAATGATTGTTACGTAATTCTTTTGTTCGAGTTTTAAATCAATATATTCTACGAAAATACCGATGAAAATACCTGCCAGTAGGGCTATAGGCACTTCGAACTGTTCGATAAACCTTGTACCCTGTGTTAACATTACTGCTATACCTACTGTCCATAAGATTAATAGAACAAATAGGAAGAGATTACGGTATTTTTGATCTTGTGTCCATTCAAATTTTCCTGGTATAAACTTGTGTTCATGTGCGTGACTTATTTCTTCGGCTTTCTTGGTTTTTGGTTTATATCTTCTTGTTCTGAGTTTTTTCTCAGGCACTTCTTCTACTTTTTCTTCTTCGCTTTTTGCTTTTTTGGATAAGCCAACGAATAATAATACAAATCCTAGTAAAGCGAATATCATGGTGAATACTCCACCACTGTTATTGATTATGTCTATAACCTGTGGAATTTGCATCTCACCTACTGATACGTAGACGTTAGGATATGCCGTACCTGCCGTTGCACTTTGTAAACTTGTAGACATTCCGAGAATACCTAGTGTTGTTTCCAGGAATGTTGAACCTACCGTTATCATTAACAATATTATTGCAACTATCGCAAATACGATAAATGTTATTGTTGCCGGATTGTTCTTAAACCATTCTTTCTTGTTAGAAAGATCTTTTCCGTCAAATTTGTCCATAAGATATGAAGCCGGGAAATATAGTATTAACGTACCGAATGTTAAAAGTACCATATATGCGTACCCACTCCATGATAATGAGAACAATGCCAGGAACAATGCTGATAAAACTGCATATAATGCTTTGAACACTGTTTTCTTAGCATAAATACTTTCAGTCAAGAACAGTACTGTCATTAATGGGAAAAGTACGTTGAACATATCTGTATCGAAGAAACCACCGTATGTGTGTGTGAAATATGCTGGTGCAGCACCTGCTATTACACCTGCTACGATTGCTCCCCATGTACTTCCAGTAGCTCTTTTAACAATGAAAAATGCCGGCAATACGGCTAATGAACCTATGAAAGGACCTATCCAAAATGCCACTTGTGTTAGTGAAACATTTCCAAACATGTTAACAAAATTGTACACCCAAGCTGCTAACATGATAATTACTGGCTGATAGTTTGCTTCCCTACCATTAGGCGACGTTGATAACGAATCCCAGTCCGTTCCATTTATTTGGGTATCACCCAAGTGACCGTTTTCTAAATAATTCTCGGTTAAACGATAATTATAATAGGAGTCTAACTCTGTAAAATAGGGCATTCCGGTATCATCTTGATATAATGCTTTCATGTCTGGGTCGGTTATTCCACCCAAATTAATTGTTTCTGCACGAATAGCAAAAACAGCTAGAACTAATAGTAACGCTATGATAATTGGCGCTATCTTTGTAATTAAATTTTTATTGACCATGCGTGATTCTCCTTTGACCTCCAATGATGAATATAAAATGGATAATATCATCTTAATTAATGTCTGATTATTTATTCATATTATAAACTTTTAAAATCGAGAATATATTATTAATATAAATTTTTGTTCTTATTATAAAA
>JAZUCJ010000078.1:0-2190 GCA_045639105.1 Methanosphaera sp. | reverse complement strand
CTTCAAACAAGCGTTCCATACTTTCATTGTTCTTTCTGTAGGACCAGCCAAGAAAGAAGCATCTCCTTCATACGGAGTTAGGTTTTCGTGAACGAAATCAGCTACATTAATTTCTGTCATCCACTTACCTTCTTTGTAGTTTAATTTCATGTCCATTGGTTTTAAGTATTAAAGTTAGTGATGCAAATATACGAATTTTATATTATATATAAACTAACTATTGATAGGTATTTTCTATCAATCAATTGAAAAAATAAATAATAGATGGTGAAAGAGGGTAGGATAATAAAAAAACTCTTTAAGAAAGTCTTAAAGAGTTGATTCTTGCGGAAGCTGGGGGATTCGAACCCCCGGTACGGTTACCCGTACGTCAGTTTAGCAAACTGGTGGTTTCAGCCACTCACCCAAACTTCCTTCCTTTCGAGGTTCCTGGCGGACTTTGAATCCTCCTTATCCTCCTGAAATTAGCTATATAGCGGGATTTTTCGGACTACATTAATTTAATACTTAATTATTGAATCGTATTCAATGTCGTTATCTAATAATATTTGTTGAACATCATGGACAACATGATCCTCAATAGTTTCACTTGATGTTATTTCCAATCTTCTAGGATATCTTGCTACTCTAGAATTAGGTATATACATTCTGACAGTTTCTCTAATTTTCGTTAAAACAGGAGTTGGTAAGGAACCGTTAAATGATATAAGAATTCTCTCTAGGTTATCTTTGATAATTGACTCGTTTTTGGAATAATCAACTATTCTACTTTCTATCTTATCCAAACGATTTATTATATAAGTAAGAGCATCGTTATCGGAATGACTTGAATTCGTCTTTATGTTTTCAATAATTTGCTCTTCTTGCAAAGCACGATATATAGGGTTGTCACATTTTTGATCTGCTAATGCAGCTCTGGTTTTTGTTTCCAATTCAGGTATAAGTTTTACAGCACCATACATGTCATCTGTATAAAAGATCGTTCGTTCAGTAGTTATATCAAAAGGTAATACAGTTCCTTCTTCAGCTAAGCAAACAACTGGTTTCCTTTTTGCATGACGTACAGCTAATTCATACATGACATTAGGATTTAAATTGGTTAGATTAGCTATTACCATTTTTGCATTTATGATATGTTGAATAACTTGTCGAGTAATAGACCCAGGTTTGTCTATCTCATGGGCAGGTATAGCATTTAATCCTAATTCTTCACAAACAGGTTTTATAACATTATTGATTAACCCATCAGTCTTTTTTCTGATAGGACTATTTTCAGCTCCGATAGGAGTGATTATGAAACAAATGTTTTCATATTCATTTGTGGTAGTTCTTTCTGTGGTTTCCATACATAGCATTTTTAATCCAAAGGATATTCAACACTTCCTCTGCATATTACTAAATCTCCGTCTATCTTTAATATTTTAACAGGCGAAGCATCTGGGTCAATACCATTTAGAGATATGTATATAATATCTCCCTCTTTACCAAGCAGAGTATGCAATTCTATTTGAAATGAGAATTGCCCGTCTTCAACGTCATATGTATACATAATCCTATTTGTTCATTAAAATTTGAATAGTTCTTTCTTTCTCTTGAAGGATTCTTTCCTTTTCTTCAAGAAGTTGTTTTAAATGGTCTATTTCTTTATCCTTATCAATTAATGTTCCTACTGTTACATTACCATATACAGAAGCAGCACTTCTATCACCATTAACTATTGATTTAGGCGCATCTTTTTCATCGAACCAATATGACATTGGTACATTTAAAAGCACAGAGAATTCTTTTAGAGTGTCGGTATAAAAGTTTGTCTCATTATAATATTGGTAAACTCTACCTTCAGACTTACTTATCATTTTACCGAATTCTCTAGCAGTAATTGATTTTCTCTTCAAAAGAGTCTTTAATTTGCTTCCTATTGTTTCGCTCATAATCAATAAGTTACAGAAATAAACTAAAACAATATTAAAGTTTAACTCTAATTTGCTTGGAGTTTAACTATAATAATATTATATTTGCATTATAAATTTAACGATAAATATTTAATCATTATATAAAATGGCTGAAAAATTTTGGAGAAAAAATGAAGATGGTATAGCATTACGTACGTATCTGCGTAGTCTTCCGGTAAGTGATGCACCAAGAGTTGCCCGTGAATTGGCAGAAGCTTGTAAAGTTCCTGCTTATACA
>JAZUCJ010000077.1:0-3089 GCA_045639105.1 Methanosphaera sp. | reverse complement strand
ATATAATTATTAAGAAATTTTTGTAATGTATTTATTTTCTTCTATCAATTCATAGTTTATTTAATTAATTATTTAAATTTTTATACTTATTTTAAATGATTTAGATTTCAAATAATAAAGATTATCATAATCAGTTCAAATCTTTAATTATTGTGAAAACATTACTGAAATAAAATTCATCCACTGATTAGTAATGAAATACTTATGTATGATACTTACTATCCACTTCAGTGACTTAACTAACTAATATAAAACATGTTTCATAATGCAAATGACAAAAGAAAATTAATAATGAATAATAAGACTCAATGAATCACAGACAGATTAATGACTTTTATATGATATCAAAACTTTTATTAAATAGATAGCTAAGAAATACTTTATATAATATGAATAAAATGACTTAATTAGAATAAAAAGGTAATATATCATAATTTTTATATTATTAATCCCCAAATTACTTGGCATATAGGATAATATGGTGAACAAAACAAGTAGGAGAAAAAGTATGGATCAAAAAAGTCTAATTATAATATGTGTTAGTGCAATCATATGTGTAACGATATTATCTGCAACCGCACTAATATTAAATATTGATAATCAAATATCAAATGATAATAATACAACAAACGATACTAACATTACGTTAAATGATTCAAACAATACAAATAACACCTCAATAAATCAGACAACAAAGAAATCAACCACAACTAAAAAATCATCAAGTAAAAGCAGCAGTTCAAACATAGAAAGTGAAAGTATCAAAGAAAATTATCAGGCAGGCGATGGCAGTCACTACAGAGAAGTAAAATATAAGGATGGTAACATAAGACAATACGATAAAAATGGTAAATTGATTGGCAGCAGCTACCAAAGTGACCAAGCTCAATTAAAAAGAGATGCCGGAGATTCCTGGCCTGGAGATTAAAAACAAGAAATCCCTAATCACCCATAACCTCCTTTCAAAACCAAGATATGATAATAATACTTGAGAATTGTTAATTAAAGAGAGTCGCATGCTCTCTTTAACCTACACTTTACTCAAAAAATGGAAGACTTAAGAAACTAGTCTTATACCGGTTCAAGGTTAAAAATATTTTTGCCGGTTATTGTTTTGCAATTTAAATGGCTAAAGTTCATCTTCCTCTTTCTCGTTTTCGTATGATTTGAATGGTTTGTCTTTTGTAGGGTGTCTTTCAGCCTTTACGGACAATCCCATTTCATCCTTTTCATATACCAGTTCCTTGAATACCGATACTACTATCAACAGCAGAACTATTGAGAATGGAAATGCCGTGATTATTAGAATGTTTTGTAGTGCGTCGAGTCCACCGTTTATTAGCAGTATTGTGGCAATGCTTGCAAGAGTTATTCCCCAAATTAATTTTATCTTGTTAGAAGTTTTTTCGCTCCCGTTTTCTGATAGTATTGCAAGAACTACCGTAGCAGAGTCTGCCGATGTAATGAAGTATATGAATACGAGTATTATTGCTATTATGGATAGTATCAGTGATAGTGGGTATTGGTTGAATACTCCGAATAGCATATGGTCTATTGACATGTTTATGACCGGATTTGCCGGTGTTGCTATGTCCATTGCCAGTGTTCCGAATACTGAAAACCATACGAATGAGAATATTGATGGGACAAGTAGGATGTATGTTAGAAATTCTCTTATTGTTCTTCCCTTGGATATGTTTGCTATGAACACTCCAACAAATGGTGACCAGGATATCCACCATGCCCAGTAGTATATTGTCCATGACTGGACCCATTCCTGTTGTGCAAGACTACCGGATGCTGCTGTTCTGAAGCTTATTCTTATGAAATCATTCATGTATGCTCCTACACTTTCAATGAAGAAGTTTGCAATGTCTAATGATGGACCTATCGCGAGTGCTACCAGCATCAGTAGTATTGCCAGGATTATGTTTGTTGTGGACAGTATTTTTACTCCCCTGTTTATGCCGGATATTGCGGATATGAGAAAGAGTATTGTAGCTATGATTATGATTAATATCTGAATGTTTATTGACTGTATTATTCCGAATACGTAGTTTAGTCCACTGTTTATTTGTACTGCTCCAAGTCCCAGTGAGGTTGCCACTCCCACTACGGTTGCGAATATTGTCAGTGCATCGGTGATGTTTCCCAGTTTTCCTTCGGTGTGTTTTCCGAATAATGGTTTTAGTGTTGATGATATGTTGGGCACTTCCTTTTTCCTGTATTTGAAGTATGCTATGGCTAATGCTACCATACCGTATACTGACCATGCGGATATTCCATAGTGGAAGAAGGAGTATTTGAGTGCATCTAACATTGCCTGTTGTGAGTATATTGTTGCTTCCGGTGCCATCACAGCATAGTGTGATAGTGGCTCGGCTGCTCCATAGAATACCAGTCCTATTCCCATTCCCGCTGAAAAGAGCATTGCTATCCATGCGAATGTTGAATATTCCGGTTTTGAATCGGGGTCTCCCAGGCGTATTTTACCCATTGGATGAAATATTACGACGATGCTTAAGACTACGCAGAGGAATACTACCATCAGGTAGAACCATCCGAAGTGTATTCCAAGAAATTCTCTTATTGTGGCAGTATTTTGTCTGAAGGGTTCCGGTAGTGTTATTGCCAGTATCATTATCAGGATGAATGGTATTAGTGCTAGCCATAAAACCGGCTTGTTTATCTTATCTGGTGATTTAATTTTATCATTCCCTCTATATTATTCATTTATTGTCTATGTTTTCTAAAATAATCCCATTTATCACTTAATTTTTATTCTTTCTTATGTTCATGTCTTAGAAAATTGCTCTACTTAATATTAGGATTAGCTAGTTTAAATAATAATTTATTATTTTTCCATCTTTTTTTAATAATAATGGGTGGGTTGATTAATATATTTATATGAAAAATAAGGACGGATATATAAATTACCTAAAAATATACGATTCTTTACACATTAAGCAATTTATCAATCCGATAGATAAAAATCAGGCAACTAAATAATCATATCCAATAATATAACACAATTAAAGATTTTTTATTATATCGGTTTATTTTTCCATTATCCATTATGAAATGTTTAT
>JAZUCJ010000076.1:0-20617 GCA_045639105.1 Methanosphaera sp. | reverse complement strand
GATCCGACTTAAAACATATTATTAATAAGAAATTAAAAGATATAAATATCAAACGCTTCAATTTGTAGTGATAAAAATGGTAGATGCAATCAACATAAAAACAATAGATAAACCGGGAGTTTTAAGAAAAGTAACGGATTTTTTAGCTAAAAACAATATAAACATAGTCTATACCCACATGTTTAAAGATGCAACAGGTTATGCACACATGTACATCGAATTAGAGGGCGTAAAAAATTTTCAAACATTGCTGGCTGAATTGAATAAAGTTGAAGAAGTCAAACAAGTCAGCAAAGCACCTACTACAGAACATGTATGGGGAAAAAGAATCATAATAATCGGTGGAGGAGCACAGGTATCACAAGTAGCATTAGGAGCCATTACCGAAGCAGATAGACATAATATCAGAGGAGAAAGGATTAGTGTTGATACCTTACCTTTAGTTGGAGAAAAAAAGTTGACCGAAGCAGTACGTGCAGTAGGTTCACTACCCCGTGTAAAAGTACTTGTACTGGCCGGTTCTTTAATGGGCGGAACTATTGTTGATGCAATTGATGAAATCAAATTCAATTATGGTGTAAAAGTAATAAGCTTGAACATGGTCGGATCAGTAAGGGATCATGCAGATCTGGTAGTTACAGATCCTGTTCAAGCAGGTGTAATGGCAGTTATGACCGTGGCAAACACAGCCAAATTCGATATTTCCAGGGTGAAAGAAACTTTATAGATTATTTATTTTTTTATGGGACTTTCACTTAATTTCACGTATTCGTTTAACGATTCCCGGGTTGAACCAATAAGCAAATTGTAAACTTTTGAAGAATCTTTTTTAGTCACTTCCTCGCATACACCAGATGCAATTACCTCCTCATTATTTTTAACAATTCCCGTATAAGTATGAGTATATGATACGATTTTTTCAATATTTACAACATTGCCCTCTAAAAATTCAACATCTGACACTTTGTATATAGCTGGAGTGGCATAAGAATTTTTATCATCAACAATTCTGCATTTAATCCGGATATTTTCAAGAGGCTTAAAGTATATTTCATCATCCTCAACAATCTCATCCATATTTTTCGTAAACAGAATGTCAAATAGGGTACCGCCAATAAGTCCCCTATTGTTCTTTCGGGATTCATACCAGATAAACTCGTCGATGGTCATGGAATCGTCCTTTATTCGTTTTTCATAAACCTGTCTCCAGTAGTTGCCGTTAATCTTATCGAGAGGACTGTCAGGATCATTTTTTAATTTTGAATAAAGCTCTATTGCCCTTCTATGATTTTCTTGTCCAAAAACAATAAAATCAATATCCGAAGAGGATTCATCCTGTAAATTTAACAAGGTGGAACCAGTAACGCCCATATTTTCATAAGCGATACCTGCCTTTGTATGAAAAACTTCAGAAAGTAACCTTATTTTGGAAAATAATTCATTATTCTCCTCATTATTTCTTATCTCGTCCAGTCTGGTGATGGGGCTTAATATTTCATCAACATCTTCCCTTAAAACTCCCATCATCTTCTTATCTTCCACGTTCCAATCGAACAAATAATCCGGATGATATTTTCTAACATACTCATAAGCTTCAAAACTATCCACTTTCTTATATTTCACACCATCCAGTTCTCTTTCACCTTCCTCGTCGGGAACGTAACGTAAAAATGCAATGTAATGGGTGTCAGGATGATGATAAGCAGTAACTGCAAAAAATAGATTATCCTTTGTTTTAATGAAAAATCTCGGTCTAATGTCCATAATTATAATCCCTTCAATTATTAAAAATAATAACGTATTCAATCATTTAGTTTATAATTACAATTATAAATTTAGAAATATATAAATTGATACAAGAGTGATATTATGCAGTACTTAAAATGGAAAGATGGAAATGAATATGATGGCAGTCAAATAAATCCGTCATGGGCATTTCAGGAATTTAAAGTTAAAGATTCAACTATCGTATCCTGGATTGGACCAATGAACATACTTGGGGACAACCTCATAGACTATGAAGACGTGGGATTGGACATAAAAGGAGACAATATGCTAAATTTTATAGTGGAACATTTTGATGAACAACCGGGAAACCTGAAATTGGCATATCACAGACAAAGAATACTGGTAATGATAACCCGTGACAAACTACTTGATTATAATATTAAATCAACACAGGATGGGGATGACATATTCATAAACAACAGGAAATTATCGGTATCAATAGCTACTGCATCAATTAGTTCAATGAAAATGCATTTTGCCTTAAACATAACAACAAGAGGCACACCTGATGATGTTGAAACATCGGCATTAGAAGATAATGGCATGTCTGTTGAAGACATTCATAAATTGCAGGATGAAATAGCAGAATCATATATTGAAATGATTGAAACAATAGACAAGGACATTACAAAAACAAAAGTATTTTAAGGGGAGATAATTATTATGAGAGTTAATTTAGATGGAATTCATACAAATTTAAGATTTTCTGCAGCACACATGGTAATCGGACACGAATCTTGTGGAAAAATACATGGACACAGTTATATCGTAGATGTTGAAGTTGAAGGACAAAGAAATGGACAGTTTGGCTTCGTAATAGATTTCAAAATTCTAAAGGACATAACCAGAAAAATTTGCAAATCACTTGATCATAGAGTGTTAATTCCACTTGACAGTCCTGATTTGGAAGTAACATACGAGGATGATAATACAATAGAATTTAAGGTTTTGGATTGTCTTGAATACAAGTTACCAAAACAGGATGTCGTACTACTTCCTACGCCTTCAACAACTGCCGAATCATTATCCGTTTACATAACGGAGAATATAGTTGAGGAGATTGAAAACAAGGAGTTTTTAGACTATATGGAAGTTCAGGTAAATGAAGGAATTGGTCAAGGCGCATCATATCGTTATTATTTTAACCAATAACTTGTCGGGGGGTTTATTTAAATTAACTCTAAAATTATTGAAATATTTTCCAGTATTCAGGGAGAAGGTTTGCTAATTGGAAAACGTCAAATCTTTATAAGATTTGCAGGATGTAATATTAACTGTAAGTACTGTGATACTCAGATTAGTCAAGCCGGTGATGTGGGAGATTATTATTCTGTTGATGAATTAAATAAGGTTGTTGAGTCTTTAATCACTCCCGATTTTGATTCTTTAGAAATAACGGGGGGAGAACCATTGCTTCATAGTGATTATATTAGGGAATTTCTTTCAAAGTATGATTACAAGGCAATGTTGGAGACTAATGCTACCCTGCCTGATAATTTGTTGGATTTGGTTGATGTTATTGACATCGTTTCCATGGACATCAAATTGCCTGAACATTTTAACACGAAAGATGAATGGTTAACGGTATATGAAAACGAATTAAAATCCATTAAGATAATGGAGGACAATAATTTAAAATATTACATCAAAATAGTTGTAAGTCCAACAACAACCATTAAAATTATTGAAGATATTTTAAAGGATTTGAATGGCATTGTCAGTAGTGACGTGGAACTTGTTGTTCAGCCGGTTAGCCCAATGTCACTATGGGATTCTAAAAAAAATCTATTCACAATATCGGAAGAAATAGGAAAATACTATAACGTATCAATAATTCCCCAAATTCATAAGTACATGGAAATAGAATAGAAAGCAATTTTTAACCCTTTTTAGTTATTATAGGTAATTGAATAAAATAAGCTGCATCTTATGGAGATTAATTAAAAATTTTTTTACCTATTCATGCTTTGTATTTTTACTTATTTAAACTTTCACTAATCCCCTATCAACTAATCACCTAACAAACAAAAAAACTGGTTCGTGAATTTTAAAATTAAAAATTATTTTCACTATTTTATCAATTTTAAAAAAGAATTGTATATAATAAGATACATAATAATAATTATGTTATTATAAAATTTTTTAATAACCCGGAGTAGTGATTAACATGGAATTAGAAATGGATAACAATTTTGGTATTAAGGACGCTGTAACACGAGAAGTTATAACAGCAAGTAGCGATACGGTTATATCAGATATAGCAGATATAATGACTAAAAATGATATTAGTTCCGTGGTTATAGAAGATGAAAAAGTAGAAGGAATAGTTACAACCAATAATATTATTTCTAAGGTTGTATCAAAAAATATTTCGCCACAGGACATATCTGCAGGCATGGTAATGGACAAATATGTAGGAATAAATTCTGATGCCTCATTACGTGAAGCCTCTTCGCTCATGATTAAAAACCACTGTAAAGTATTGTTGGTATTTGAAAACGAAGAATTTATGGGTATTTTAACATTAACCGATATTGTCCGAGTATCACCAGAACTCATAGAAATTTTCGTAGAACAAAGAAACATAGACGATACGACTTACCAAGACGACGTAAGCTATAAAACAGACTATAACGAAAATTTAGATGAAGGAGTTTGTGAAAACTGTGGTGTCTACGGCCAACTTGAAGAAATTAACGGTCAATACATTTGTTCTGAATGTTTAGACGATGACTCTGAAAATTAAAAAAAACATAATTCAATTATAACTAAAAAACGACTAATGGAGAAAAAATAAAATGAAAAACAAACTAATCAAAAAATTAAAAAACTACGATAACTTAAATTTACAAACTAAAAAAGCAGAAAACGATGGAGACATAATGAGCATAGCATTTAAGGATGTTGTGACAGCTTCACAAAGTGCAACTATAATTGAAATAGCAAATTTGATGAGTCAAAAAGACATAAGAAGAGTACCAATTACCGATCCAGGAACAGGAAAATTATTGGGAATAGTAACTACCATGGATATTCTTGACTTCTTTGGAGGAGGTAAAAAATACAATTTAATAACCGACAAACATAAAGGAAACTTCCTCTCAGCAATAAACGCACCAATAAAGGAAATAATGACAACCGGCGTAAAAACAATGACCAACAAAGACACAATAGTTGATGCAGTAACTATGATGTTAGAAGAAAATATTGGTGGTTTCCCAATAGTTAACAGCGAACAGAAAATTGTTGGAATGGTTACTGAAGGAGACATAGTTCAAAAGTTACAAAAATTAATATCATCAGTGGAAGTTCAGGAAGTAATGGCCACAAACGTTATAACAACCACGCCAGGAACAAAAATCGAAGCAATAACAAAAATAATGGTTAGAAATTCATTAAGAAGAATACCTATAGTTGGAGAAGATGTCAAATCAGCATCAAAAGATGAAAAATTATTAGGATTTGTTACAGCTTCAGATATTCTTAAATACATAGGTGAACACAAACTATTCACAAAATTATTCTCAAACGAAGGAGAAGATGTAGTAAATATTCCTGTAGAAGAACTAATGATTACCGATGTAATATCAGTATCAAAATATGATAAATTGGATGAAGTAGCAGACCTAATGTTTGACAAAAACATCAGAGGACTAACAGTAGTGGATGATGAAACAGGAAAATTAGTTGGTATAATCACAATAAGAGATTTACTCAAATCCTTAATATAATAATAGATAAATTCTTTCTTTAAAGGTATTATTTTAATAATAATACTTTTTATATCTGGAGGAGTATAATATTATTATAAGGTTTAAAAAAATTTATGGAGTTGATTTAAATGACAATAGAAAATGTAATGGCTAAGGGGATAGTAACAATACGCAAAGATCAAACAGTATCTGATGCATTAAAACTAATGAGTAAACATAAAATCTCAAGATTACCTGTCATTTCTCCTAAAACTGATGAACTTGTCGGAATAATCACTGAAAAAGACATGGCAATTAAAATTGCTTCTTCAAAATATGAGGAAGTTCCTTTATCACATATGAGAATTTCCACTATTATGACAGATGATGTTATAACAGCAGACATTTCCGAATCTAAAGTACAAGTTCTTAAAAAAATGGTCGAAAATCATATTGGTGGAATTCCAATTATGGATGGAAACAAAATTGTTGGTATGGTCACCAAAACAGACTTCTTAAAAGAAGCAGATATGGTTCCATTTGAAAATACTCAAATCAAAGACATAATGACCAAACGCGTAATTACCGTTAATCCTGATGACAGATTAGTACACGCAAGAAGATTAATGATTGATAACGATATTGCAAGATTAGTGGTAGTTAATGCAGGAACCATTGCAGGTATTTTAACCGCAAAAGATGTTGCAAAAACAGTTATAGACTTCAAAAAACGTGTACCTGAAAAATATCAGCATTCTCAAATAAGAAACCTGTTTGTTCAAGAAGTTATGTCTCAGACCATTGAAACAACCACTAAAGAAGCCACTATTCCTGAAGTAGCTAAAATAATGATTGAAAAAGAATTTAGTGGAATGCCTGTAGCCGATGACAAAAATAAAGTACAGGGTATAGTTTCAAAAACCGATTTACTAAAACACATATATGATTTCAATAGAAAAAGGGGAAATTACTAATTAATTTTCCTTTAAACCTTATTTTTTTAAAATCTTAAACTATTTTTTATATAAATTTTACTATTAATATTTCAAAACCATTAAAAATTTAGTTAAACATAGTATATATATAATGCAAAAGAATAAACAAATAGGTTACCTTGGACCAGAAGGAACCTTTTCTCATGAAGCTGTGTTAAACTATGTTAATGATGATTCTACAATAATTCCTTTTGACAACATCATTCATATCTTTGAATCGTTGGAAAAAGGGGATATTGATGAAGCTGTAGTCCCTATGGAAAATTCCACTGAAGGATCCGTACTGGTGACTTTGGATGCTTTAACATATTTTGATTTAAATATTGTAAAAGAATTAGAATTACCTATTAAACATAATCTTTTGGCACAGAAGGGTACTTCACTGGATGATATAATAGTAATATGTTCACATCAGCAGGCACTAGCCCAATGTAGACATTATATTAACACTATCAACAAGGAAGTTCATGCAATGCCAAGTACGGCTAATGCTGCACGTTACGTGACTGAAATATCATCAGCAGCCGTAATTGGAAACAGGATATTATCAGAAAAATATGATCTTGCAATATTGGAAAAAAACATTCAGGATTATGATAATAACGTCACACGATTTGTAGTGATTTCCAGGAAAAGCTTTGAGGAAATTACTGGATGCGATAAAACATCCATAGTAATATCACTTAAGGGCGATAAGCCCGGCGGATTGTATGAAATATTACGTGTTTTTGCTGAAAACGACATTAACCTTACTAAAATAGAATCTAGGCCTTCAAAGGAGGGTATGGGTAAATATTTGTTTTTTATTGATATGCAGGGACATAAAAATGAACCACATATAAATAAAACATTAACTATTATTGAATCCAAAGTTAACAAGCTAAAAATTTTGGGTTCTTATGCAACTATAAATGTTGGGGGGAATTAAAATAGTAAGAGAAAGCTCTCGACACAGCATAGAAAGAAAACTAAAAGAATTGGAAGAAGAGAAAAATAAAGGAAATATTTCTCTTGAAGATTATGATACTTTACGAATTCGTTACGAAAGAAAATTAGGAAACAAGGAAACAGTATCTAAACTACAAGAAGCAAAAGGATTCAAATCCTCAAAAATTAAAGAAAAGAAAGCTAAAAAAGAAGAATTATATGATGAATTTGTAGACAAATATTCTAAAAGTGAAGGAAAAGATTATGGAGAAATACAACGCTCCAACATGTTCAATAAGTCTACAAAAAGAGCCATAATCATATTGTTCATATTATTGGCATTCGGAATAGGAATAATGGCAGGACTTTCTGCAATAACAACGTCTCAGGAAGAAACAATACCAAACGTAACTATTTCAGATTCGGCATTCACAACAAACCAAACATTAACACAACAAAGCAACATTACAATAGATACTTCAAACGTAACTTACAACAACACTAAAAAGAAAACAACAAAGAAGAAAACAACTACTAAAAAATCAACATCTACCAACAAATCCTCATCCAGTTCACAGTCATCTGAAAGATCGGATAGTTCATCCTCATCATCAGGTAGTAAAAAATCAAATTCGGGGTCATCCGGTAGTTATAGTCGATCAAGTAGTGGCAGTAGTTCTAGTCGATCAAATTAGTAATTAATTAAAGAATAAATTGGGGTAATTAACATGAAATTAAACAAAACCTTGATATTGGTTCCATTATTAATAATACTGGTGGTTTCATTAAGTGGATGCATAACCGACGGATTTACTAAAACTGGTGAAACATTTGAATCAAATGGGGTAACATTTCAATATCCTGAAAGTTGGCAAGTAGTTAAAAGTGTAGCTGAAGGATCAATAGCAGCAGTCGCTTCTAAAGACAATTCAGAAATTTCCACAGTAATTCAACAGGTACCAACAGAACTTGGAACCGATATTCAAACTGCCTGCAGTAACAACAATAAAAACCTGGTGAAATCTCCAAACTATATTAACCTTCAAGAGGTTAAATCATCAGTTAATGGTAGGCCGGTAATATTGCACAGATACCTGGTAAATGAGGCAGACGGGTCACAAAAGGAACATGTAGCCACATGGATACAGATGGATGATGGAAAATTATACGTAATCCTGTTCAACACACCTTTAGACTCATATGAACAACAAAGATCAAGTTATGATCTGATAGTAGGTACCTTCGCATTAATGGGAAGTTCAAATGGTACCGACAGTTCATTACAAGCAGAAATGATGGAACAAATCAATAATTTCTTTTCAAAATAGGGAGATAGTATGAAAATAATATTATGCATAACTGGTAGTATAGCTGCCACTGAGGATTTAAAATTGGTTCATGAATTACAAAGACATGGATTTGATGTTGAATGTTTCATGACAGAAGCCGCAACAGAAATAATAACTCCGTTATCAATGGAGTTTGCCACTAAAAAACGGGTAGTTACTAAGATTACAGGTTATGTGGAACACGTTACTAATGCACAAGCAGACTTAATTCTTGTAGCTCCAGCAACTGCCAACACAATCAGTAAATTTGCTCATAAAGTTGCCGACACTACCGTTACAACATTGTTGTTAACTGCCAGCGGTTATGATACTCCTATTTTATTTGTTCCATCTATGCACATTTCAATGTTTGATGCAATAAGTGACAATATCCGAAAGATTATGGAAGAAAATAGGAACGTTTATTTCATGCAGCCCAATGAAGCAGAACGTAAGGCCAAGTTTCCATCAAAGGAGGATATTGTTTTAGAGGTTGAAAGATTAACTTCACAACAAAGGCTTAGTGGAAAAAAAGTTCTGGTTTCTGCCGGTGCAACTTTTGAAAGATTGGATGCAATGCGTGGTTTAACCAATAGAAGTTCCGGTAAGATGGGCGTTGAAATAGCCAAAGAAGCGTATCGACAAGGTGCCGATGTCACAATATTATGTGGATTGATGCATACTCACGTACCTGCCTTGTTTGAACGTGTTGATGTTGAATCAACCGGGCAGATGATGGACATCCTCAATGAAAGAATTCCCGGCACTGATATTTATGTTTCAGTAGCGGCAGTATCGGACTTTACTTTTGTCGACACATTTGACGGTAAAATTTCCTCTGATGAAGATTTGACAATTAAGTTAACAAGATTGCCTAAACTGCTTGAACAAGTTAAAAAGATTAATCCTGATACTTTTGTGGTTGCTTTTAAAGCAGAAGCAGGTGTTAGTGAAGAGGATTTGATAGAAAAAGCTAAAAATCGTATGCAGAAGTATGATGCTGATATCATGGTTGCCAATGATATTCTTGTTGAAGATGCTGGTCCAGGTTCAAACAACAATGAAGTTTATATCATAGACCATGAGGATTATGAAAAGGTAGTGTTAGATTCTAAAAATAATGTTGCTAAAAAAATAGTTGAAAAAGTATGTTCATTTTTATAAACCTCTTTTTTTTCACATACTTTTTTTTAAAATGATTTTTCACAGATGAATGCCATATGATCTTTTTCATATGGGTCAAGTTTTATTTCTTCAATAACTTTAAGGCCGCCTTGTTTTAAATTTCTTTTTTCCCGTTTAAAAATGTCATTTGGTTTCATTGTTACGTCAATACTTCGGGCTTTTATCATTAATATTCCAACACTATCCTCCTTGGAAAATAGTTTGAAATTTTCCAGGAACAATTTCGTTTGAGTAGCCTGAGCAACATCACTATATATGACATCAACTTTCTCAACAAGGTGCCGATAATTTCTTGGACGAGTAGCATCATCCAATATCGGAAGAAGATTCTCACGTTTAGAAGAAACATCTAAGAAGTCACGCATCATCGTGGGAGAAAATTCAACGGAATAAATTCTGCCATCATAACAAATATCGGATATGTGGGATGGAGTAGTACCTGCTGAAGCACCCAGATACAAAACCTTGGAATCCCTCTTAAACGGAAAAGTATGTAATCCCTTAATAATGCTGGCAGCCAATTTTGAACGTCTAGGATTCCATAAACGTAACTCCTTGTCCTCATACTCAAGTAATTTTTCCTGATAAACCTGAATGCCGGGAGTTAAATTTACAGTAGCAATATTATTATCCACCTGATAAAGACCTTCACCTATTTTATTAATCTGCATAACACACCACTCCTAGTAAACATATTCCTCTTTACGTAACTTTCTCTTGTTACGTTTCTTTTTCTTTCCACGCTCTTTCTTACCCTTATTTTTATCTTTTTTACCTTTTTTATCCTCATCCTTTTTAGTTTTTCTACGTTCAGGGAAGGGATGTGCTTTTTTAATTTCTTCTATTCTTTCATCAAGTTCAACTTTTAAGTTTGGATCATATTCATTACTAAAAGCATCCTTTCTTGCTGCAATAGTAATTTTACTTGCTACACTGCGTGCTAACTTACCTCTAACCCACCAATTTGATCCCCTGATGCTTGGATGCTGGAATATGAGACCATGTTTTGGGGGGTTTTCACCAGTCTTCAAATGTCTGAATATTGCCTTTTCGGCACCAATAATCTGCAGGGTACTGCTGGGAAGTTTGGCAAGATTTTCCAAACCATTTGCATGGGCAATTAACTTGGCCGCAAGGTTTGCTCCCGCAACATCATACATGTTTGGTGCAACTTCTTTAATTTTTTTATCAATATATTCCTCAAGCTCATTTTTACTCTCATACAGACCATAAAGACTGGACGCGAAGGTTTTAATAATCCTCAAATCATTTTCACCAATATCTATGATATAATCCTCCGATAACACAATATGAGTATTGTCTAGGATTCCGGAATTAATAATGTTTTCACGGGAGGTCTGTGTTGCAATAACCTTGGCATATAATTCATGATTGCTTAATTTTTCCATCTCAGGCAAATAGGGAGTACACCATTCACGTAAGCGTTCAATTAATTTTCCAGTAGTGTCCTCTATTTCTTCTAAGGAATTAATAGTTTCAACAATCATAACATCATTGCTTTTAACGGATTCTCTTATTTTTTCGGATGTAATAATATTGTAAGCATCATTCAATGACGCCCTGATATTCACATCAGACAATTTGCCGATAATTTCATCGAAGTGTTCTCGAACATAGTCTCCGTGAATAGTTGTCTGTTGGACGGAAATTTTATCAATCTCATCCACATCCTCGTAACTGGATTTTGTTTTAAGTGTTTCTATAATAATTTCATCATAGGATTCGGCAAGTCTTTTAATAAGCTGATTTTCTTCATCAATTGCTTGTTTTTGCTGAATTTTCTCCAATATTTCAACTTGTTTTTTCTCGAACAAGAATTTATCAACAATACTAAATTCTTCATCTGTAGCAATAAATCCAAAACTAGTTGTTGTAATAAAAGCTTTCATGTATAATATTTTTAGTATTATTGATTAATATTAATTAAGTTTGAAAAACAAAATAATATAATAATAAAAAAAAATTTTTTACTCTATTAATAGAAAGATGGGAAAAAATATTATGTTAGAATCTAATATTCTTGGAATGAAACTTAAAAATCCATTATTTTTAGCAGCAGGTATTCTTGGTACAACTGCAAGTAGTATGAAAATGGTTGCAAATGCGGGAGCTGGAGGAATTGTAACAAAATCTTTTAGTTTAGAAGCTAATGACGGTTATGATAATCCAACAATTGTTAAAATAGAAGGGGGAGTAATAAACTCGGTTGGACTGGCAAGTCCTGGGGTAGAAGCAAAAAAGGAAGAACTTAAGGATCTTCAGCAGATGCGTGACGAAACTCCGGTTATAGCATCTATTTATGGTGATAGTGAAGAGGTGTTCTGTGAGGTAGCACAGCGTACAAAAGATTATGTTGATGCCTTTGAATTAAACGTATCCTGTCCTCATGCAAAATGTGGTTTTGGTTCAAATATTGGTGAAAACCCTGAAATGACATATGACATTGTAAGCAGTGTAAAAAATGCAGTTAAGGATGTTCCCATAATCGTTAAGTTAACTCCGAATGTCACGGACATCACAGAAATTGCAAAGGCCAGTGAAGAAGCCGGTGCCGATGCATTAACATTGATTAACAGTGTTGGACCTGGCTTGAGGATTGATTATCAAACGGCCCGTCCAATACTGAACAATGTTCTCGGGGGAATAGCCGGGCCAATGATAAAGCCAATAGCTCTAAAATGTGTATATAACACTTATAAATGTGTGGACATACCAATTTTTGGTGTCGGCGGAATAAAAGATTATAAGGACGTGTTGGAATTCATGTATGCTGGTGCAAGTTTGCTTCAAATCGGTACGTCCATAATGTATTCCGGTCCGGAACTTTTCCAGAATATTGCAGACGATTTAAGTAAGTTTTTAGAAGAAAATGGATACAAAAATGTGACTGAAATAATAGGGTTATCACATGAGTTATAGGAAGTGTTAAGGTTGATAGAAAATATTTATGATGATGAAGTGCCTGTAGTGGTTACAATCCAAGAAACAATTGTTGAAACGCCTACTGTTAAAACATTTGTATTTCCATTTGAAATTACCCCTGACATACACCCTGGACAGTTTGTAATGGTATGGGATTTAAACAATGAAAAGCCGATGACTATTTCCATTATCGATAGAAAAAACAATCTTATGGGAATAACTGTACGTAAGGCAGGACCTTTTACTAATAATATGTATGATAACATTGATGTTGGTGATAAGATAGGTATCCGTGGACCTTATGGTCACGGTTATGATTTATCAGGTTATAAAAAGGTATTGGCTGTTGGTGGAGGTTCAGGTATTGCATCACTGGCCCCATTATTGTCTTTTTATGATAATGTTGAATTGATTTCGGCAGCTTCTACAAAGGATGAACTGGTGTTTGTCGACAGGTTTGATAAGGAGGGCGTTGTTGTACATGAATGTACCGATGATGGAAGTTGTGGATTTAAAGGTTTCAGCACACAACTGGCCGAAGAGATGTTGATTGATGGGGATTATGATATAATTGTAGGTTGCGGACCTGAAATAATGTCATATAAGCTGTTGGAATTAAGTAGAAAATATGATGTTGATTGTCAATTGGCATTGGACAGGTATATGAAATGTGGTTTAGGTATCTGTGGTCAATGCTGTATAGATGATACTGGTTACAGGGTATGTGTGGAAGGACCGGTGTTTGATAAAAATCAGCTTGGAGAGTTATCAGAGTTTGGTAAGTATCGTAGGGACGCTGCAGGAAGTATTGTCAAATACTAGCCTTCCCATTTTTTTTGGACAAATTTATTATAAGTTATGTGGTTAAAACTAATAAGTTATAAGTAATCCTTTTAAAAAAATTAAATTAGTTTTGTCTGTTTGGTTCCACCAATCATTTCTTCAAAGTCTATTCCTTTACTAAAGGCAAGATCTGTATTAACCCTGTAATTGTTGCTACGAGTTACATGCAAATCCTCTAATTTTATAAATCTCCAAGGTTTTCTTATGAATTTGGCACCAACGTATGGAGTAGCACCAAATATGTCCGAGAACTCTATTAAATTAGTGATCTTTTCATTATCTATATAAATATGTTCTTGTTTGGTGGATTTGACTTCTATTGCAAGATATAAGTTGCCGTTACCTGCAAGGACATCCGGTAAAGGTCGTTTTGTAGCACCACCACTGGCCGGTGCACGCATGGCAGCAAAACCAGCATCCCATAATTTGTTTACCAAATCTCTTTCTTCAACAGAACCTGTTTTACTCATAATATTTATTCCATTAAATTATAATATTATCTTTATAATCCATTGTTTATTAATTTTGAATAACATTTCCTGGCGGATTATTATATATTATTACTTATAACTTATTACTGCTAAGTTATACATAAACTTATGAAAATACTTAAAAAGATGCAATGCAATAAAAAAAGAGGAGAATAAGAAGTATATTGACCGATTACAATTTAAATCCGGTTCCAATAAACTGTGCAACATCCCGGCCAGTATCATCACTCACATCAACATTTATGATGGAGGTAGTTCTACCATTTTTTCTACAGGTTGCCTTTGCAAATAATTTTTTTCCTTTAGGAGCACTAAGATACAGTATGTTAACGTTTTGTGCAACAGTCAATGAATGAATATTGTTTGACAATATTGCAAATGCAAAGTCTGCAAGTGTAAATATGGCTCCGCCCATCACACCACCATATGCATTTCTATGATTGTCATTAATTTCTAAACTGCAAATACAGTAATCCTCTTCAAGTTCGTCCAAGGTTACTCCGGCATTTGTTGCAAATTTATCATTTTTAAAATTTTCTCTTGCCTCTTCGATTGAATTATATGTTGCCATTATATCACGTAATGTTTTGATTTTGAATAAAAAAAAATTAGCTAAAAAAAGTGGGAGGGTGAAAAGTAGTTTTAAAGAATCTATACGATTCCTTGAGCTTGCATAGCTTCTGCTACTTTTTCGAATCCTGCTATGTTTGCACCGGCAACATAATCGCTTTCAAGTTCGTATTTTGTACAGCTGTCTTGGATTTGTTTGAAGATGTTTTGCATGATAGTTGCAAGTTTGTTATCAACTTCGTCAAAGGTCCAGTGTAATCTTTCTGAGTTCTGACTCATTTCAAGAGCGGATACTGCTACTCCACCAGCATTTGCTGCTTTTGCAGGACCGAAGAGTATGCCTTTGTCTTGTAGGTATTTTGTTGCATCAAGTGTTGTAGGCATGTTTGCTCCTTCTACTAATGCCATGTAATTGTTATCTACAATGTTTTTAGCATCATCAATGTCTACTTCGTTTTGTGTTGCACATGGTAGACCAACGTCTGCTTCAATTGTCCATACACCTTTACCTTCATGGTATTCGGCTGATGATCTTTCTGCTGCGTAGTCACTCATTCTTAATCTTCTTACTTCTTTGATGTCTTTAAGTAATGCTACATCAATTCCTTCTGGGTCATATACCCATCCGGTTGAGTCTGATGCTGTAACTACTTTTGCACCTAATTGTTGTGCTTTTTCAATTGCGTATGTTGCAACATTTCCTGAACCTGATACGGTTACGGTTTTTCCTTCTAATGTTTCATTGTTTGCTTTTAATATTTCGTTTGTGAAATATAGTAATCCGTATCCTGTAGCTTCTGTTCTTGCAAGAGATCCACCATAGGTTAATCCTTTACCTGTTAATACTCCTTCGTATTGTTTGGTTAATCTTTTGTATTGTCCGTATAAGTAACCGATTTCACGACCACCTACACCTATGTCTCCTGCAGGTACGTCCTGGTCTTGGCCGATGTGTCTGTATAGTTCGTTCATGAAACTTTGACAGAATGCCATTACTTCACGGTCTGATTTTCCTTTAGGGTCAAAGTTGGATCCTCCTTTTCCCCCACCGATTGGAAGTCCTGTTAAAGAGTTTTTGAAGATTTGTTCAAATCCTAAGAATTTTATAATACCTATGTTAACTGAAGGGTGGAATCTTAATCCTCCTTTGTATGGACCGATTGCACTGTTGAATTGTACACGGTATCCTGTGTTAACTTGTACTTGTCCTTCGTCATCTACCCATGGAACTCTGAATTTGATTTGTCTTTCAGGGTTTGCTAATCTTTCTAGAAGTGCATCTTTTCTGTATTGTTCTTCGTTTGCATCTACTACAGCTTCTATTGATTTGTATACTTCGTTTAATGTTTGGTGAAATTCAGGTTCACCTGGGTTTTCTTTTGTAATTTGTTCAATTACTTCATCGACATATGACATGATGTTTTCTCCTCTATTATAATATTTTTTTTCTTAGTTATTAGTTGATTTTAAGAAAGTAGGAAAACTATTTCCGTTTCCATTACTCTTATATATGGTTTTCATAGTATTTATATCTATTTTTTTATAGCTTTTTGGAATGTATTTTGTTTAATATTTTAACGATTAAATATATTTTTTTTAAAATTTTTCCTAATTGAATGCCGTATTAGTAACTTTGTTTATTTTTTGCTTGTTCATTCTTCTTTTTGTTTTATCGCTTTTCAATAAAAACTAACAAGTGCAAAACTTATTACTTATATCTTAAAACTAAAAACTTATAACTTATAATATAATTTTTTAAAAAAAATAAAAGCTATGAGAACATAGCATCCGACTTAACAAAATCCTTATGACTTTCACTTATGGCATAATCAATATCTTCATCAGTAATAACATCTTTAGACTCGGAAATTGCCTTATGCAACGCAGTTTTTAAAACTTTTTGTTTAATGTCCCTACCAGAAAAACCCTTGGTTTTTTCAACACAATCATTCAAATCAAACACACATTCCAAAGGTAGAGTTTCCATATTCTTCTCTAAAATTTTCAGCCTGTCATTTTCATCAGGCAACGAAAATTCGATCTCCTCTTCAAACCTACTTCTTATAGCATAATCAAGCAAGGAAGGATTGTTAGTGGCACAAATAGTGATAACACTTTCATTATCATCAATACCATCCATCTCAGTAAGTAACGCATTAACAATTTCAGTAACATCACCTCTTAGTGATTGATACTTTCTTTCTAAAGCAATGGCATCAATTTCATCAATAAAGATGACGGTAGGCTTTTTAAGTCTTGCCTGATTATAAAGTTCATGAATCTGACCTGAACCATCACCAACATGATTACCAATTAAACTGGTGGCCTTAATCATCTGAATATTAACATTCAATTCATTTGCCAAAGCCTGTGCAAGCATGGTTTTACCTGTACCGGGAAGTCCATAGAACAATATGTTCTTAGGAGCCCAACCATTGAATTTTTCAGGTTCCTCCAAATATTTTGTAATGATTTTAGTCTTTGATTTAGCTTTTTGCTGACCAATAACATCATCAAAACTAATATCCCTTCTAGTTTTTAAAAGATCAACCTTAGTATCCGGAGCCAAAACAATTATGGAAGTGTTGTTTGTTATATAAGAATTGTCAGGCCTTACTTCAGCAACTTGGAAGGCAAAATCCGGCATTAACTTTTGGTCAAAGATGTACTGGTTTTTATGTACTCTGTAACCATTCCATTGTTCCTTGGCATATATTTCAAACAATTCCTTATTTGTCACTTCAATCTGTGGAGATTCAATGAAATTGCTTTCAACAGGATAACCAACAGGTTCTAACACAAGTAATTTAGTTTCCACCCTATTTTGAACAATTTGCTGCCTAATTTGTTGGTCAGTCATATATCTTTTATCATTAATGTTTTTCACCATATTACCTCTTTAATATTATATTTTGATAATTATATGATTTTCTTCCTCTTTGTCCATATTGAATTCCACATCATCCAATCCCTTATAAAGGATATCAAAAATTTCCCATAACGTGTCATCGTCACCCTTTATTATAATACAGTTTTTTCCTTTTTCAACACCGATACCTGGGAAATCATTTTTTAAATCATTAATTATCTGATCTTGTAGTTTTTCTTTAGTCATAACAATCCTAAATTAATAAATACTGAATTTTTTCCGATGCAATGGCTCCCTGTCCGGCAGCTACCACAATCTGTTTAACGCCACCAGTAACATCACCAACGGCATAAATGCCGTCACCACTGGTTTTCATGTTTTTATCGGTAACAACATATCCCAAATCATCACATTCAATGCCCAAATCCAGTGCTAACTGGTTATTTGGAATGTTGCCTATTGCAATGAATATTCCACTTACTTTAATGACGCTTTCTTCACCGGTAATTTTATTATGGATGACAGCCTCTTCTACAAGCATGTCTCCTTTAACTTCTTTAAGTTCACTATTCCAATAAACAGGGATGTTGTTCTTTTCTATATCTTCCTGAAGCTTAATGTCACATCTTAATTCGTCACGACGATGAACAATACCACATTTTACACCAATACGTTTGAGGTATAATGCTTCGGTAGCAGCACTGTTTCCTCCACCAATCACCAGAACTTCCTTGTCTACAAAGAAATTTCCGTCACAAACGGCACAATAGGATACTCCGCGGCCGCCAAATTCTTCCACGCCAGGAACATCTAATGTTTGATGGGTGGATCCCGTTGCCAATATTAAAAATTGTGAACTGAACTTGCCCTTGTTTGTTTCAAGATTATAACTGTTGCCGATTGATTTTTCAATCTTGCTAATGTTGACAAATTCTATTATTTCACAATATTGTCTTGTTTGTTCGGAAATACTTTTCATTAAATCCATACCAGGAATCTTGTCAATGCCCGGATAATTTTCAACAAGTGGTGCAGTATTTGCAGTACCTCCACATTGAGCTTTATCTAAAATTAAAGTATTTAAACCGGCGCGTCCGGCATAAATACCTGCTGTAAGACCGGCAGGTCCGGCACCGATTATAATAAGATCATACATAATAACATCACTTTCAATTCATTTTTCTATTAAAATTTATTTTCCATTAAAGTTCATTTTCTATTAACAATATTATTATATGTATGATTTTCTTAGTTTATATTTTAGATGTCTGTAATCCTATATTATGTACTTTGTCTAATCTTTATATATTATTGAAATCAATATACTTACTATTGAAAGAATTGTTATTTTTTTTAAATATTTTTGTTAGGGGAGTTTTAACTTGGGATTTAATATAAAATTTTTTATTGCTAAAACAATGGGTCAATTAGCATTTCCAATTCTAAAAATTTTACCTACTGGTGGTAAAAGTTTTCCAGGTTTACTTTACTTAAATGTTGCCGGAAAAGATTCATTACACGAGTTATCACAAAATCAAATTGACATAGGATCCATCTTAATAACCGGTACTAATGGGAAGACAACCACCACTACAATGATAATCAGTCTTTTAAGTAATGATTTGACTTTAGCCACATCTGTTGGCAACAACACTATTTATTCATTAACAACAGGTTTACTGCATAATAAGGCACAGATGGGCGTTTTTGAATATGGTATCAGGGACATTCAGCATGGAACCCCGGATTTGGTTTGTAATCAAATGCAACCTATAGGAGTTGTATACACCAACATTTCAAGGGAACATACTCAAGTAGCGGGAGTAAAAAATCCGTTTAAGGATTATGTCCGGGCAAAAACATTATTGTCTGAAAGCATGCATGACGGTGTGCTAATTACCAATGCGGACGATCCAAACACGACATTTATCGGACTCAACAAGCAAGAGGATAATCATGTTGTATACTATGGATTGGAATTGGAGGATTATGAGGATTCTTTTGAAGAGGAAGACGTGATGTGTCCGAAGTGTGATAGCCCATTAAGTTATACAAAACATTACTTTGGTCAAAGGGGAGTTTATGAGTGTAGCTGCGGCTTCAAAAGACAGGAACCTAACGTAAAGTTGACAAGATTTGTGCAGGAAAATAATAAGTATTCCATTACTGTTGACGTGGATTCATACAATTATCATAAAAAGGATATGATAAAGTATACATTGGATATGGAATTGCCATTAATAGGTATGCATAACCTGTATAACGTATTAGCAACAATAGCCACGTACACAGCATTTTCTACGAGTGAAAGCATAAAAGAAAACATCATCAACTTCTTCAAAGAATATGAAATTCCTATACCTCCGGGAAGATTTGAAATACTGGAAGTAGGCGATAAAACCATCGGAGTAGGACAGGGAGATAACGGTGATGCACTTAAAGTAAATGCATTGCTTATGAAAAATTATATTGATGATAAATTCGAATTCATATACACAACGCCCGATGCTAACGAGGAAGAAATATTTGAAGATCATTGCCTGTCCATAAATGGATTAAATCCGGATAAACTGGTTATGATGCCTGGAAGAGTTTCATCAGAAATAGCTGAAGAATACTATGATCAAATTAAAAATCAGTACGATATTGAATTATACAAGGTAGAATTTGACTTTGAAAAAAGAATTAATAAGATACTTGAATTAATTCAAAATTCAGAATATAAGTATATCATAATATCAGGTTGTGGGGAAGAAATATTGTTCTGGGATGAATTAAAGAAGAAGATTAAGCAACTGAAAGCATAACCCGGTTATTTTTAACCATCACTCTTTTTTTTTATTTAATGAGTGTCCGACAAAATTATTTTTTTTGACATACTTGAGTATTACTTTTTTATTTTTACATAAATTTTTCATAATTGTTTTATTACTTATCAGGACCCTCGTTGTGTACTTATCACGTGCGGATTAGTTTTATATATACT
>JAZUCJ010000075.1:0-23322 GCA_045639105.1 Methanosphaera sp. | reverse complement strand
ACTAAAATTACATAACAATAACATATTCATGGAAATATGTTAATTATCTAGAAAAAATGCATAAAAATAGAATTGTTGAAATAAGAAAAGGTGTAAATAATGTTAGAAGAATTTATTCCATTTATAGGATTAATTATCTTTGGAAATATTGAGAACTTAATACTTGCATCACATGGTGTGGTAAAAGGAGCAAATCCTATAAAACTCGGAATTTTAAGTATAATATGTGTTGCATTTTGGTTTATTCTAGGTACTGTAGGTACAAATTATGCAATGGCTTATTCTAGTGTTATAGAATTAATTGGAGGACTCGCAATCCTCATTTTAGGTCTTGACTCCATGATTGGAGCATTCAGATATAATGAAGATGATAGTTACTAGGTGATTTTATGGCATTAAACGATTATAAAGAATTTCTAGGATTATTAATATTTGGAAACATAGAAAACCTAGTGCTCTCATCACAAGGTGCTGTTGAAGGAGTAGATCCTGTAACATTAGGTATACTCACATTAATAGCAGTTATCTTCTGGTTATTACTTGGAACTTATGGTACCAGAATAGCTATTAAATATGCACGTGTAATTGAATTTATTGGTGGATTAGCCATATTCATATTAGGTTTTCAATCAATCCTAAATTCATTACCTCTTGTTATTCAACAATTCTTCTAAGGAGGATATATGGTAACTCCATATATCAAAAACTATTTTTTTGATTATAAATACTTAAAAAAAAGAGATTATACTTATTTGCCAAAAAAGGATTTCAAAAAAAATAATAAAAAGTTTAACACCTAAAAAAGTGTTATTTTTGGGATTTTAATGTTACAATACTGTTTGAATCAATCTCCAATTTTTCAGAGAATCTTAAAAAGCTAATCACTTCATTTAATTTATTAGCTGTTTTAGCAGATAAGGATTTGAAGCCCAATAGTTTTGAAACCAGTTTTGCCAATTGATCTATTTTAACGGAATTATTAAGTACTAAAACTTGTGTTATGGCTTCTATAATCTCATCATCAGATATGTAATCTATATTTGGTTTGATTCTTTTTCTAACAACTATTTCCTTTTTAAATATGTAATAATAATTATTTTTAACATAGATTTCATGAGAAGATTGTAATAACTTGGAAATCATCGTATCTATCGTTAATTTGAATTTCTTAGTTGCTTTAACATCGTATACTTTTTTTAACCTGTTATATATTTCTTCCCGATGAATTGGAGCTTCCGTATTGATTATGTTTTCAATAACTTTAATCACGTCATCATTGTTCAAGCTATAGAAATCATCACATTCAATACTGTTTTCATAATATGTGTAATCACTTTCTGTGGAAACTTTTTCTATTCCTGTTTGCTTAACCTGAACCTTAGATTTTACTTTATCCTCAACTGATGTTTCTTCTTTTTTGGATGTTTCTTCTTTTTTGGATGTTTCTTCTTTTTTGGATGTTTTTTCTTCAGGTTTTTTGTTTTCTTTTTTATCAAATGGAAGCGTTTCTTCTATTTTTACTTCTTCCATGACTTCAAAATCATCATCCGGTTCAGAAGTATTGTCTCCTCTTATTTCTTTTATATCCATAATGTCTACGTTATCAGAATCTTCTTCATCCAATACCTGGAATATTTTATCAAAATCATCCAGGTCCTCAACATCTTGCACAGAGTCATTATCCTCCTGCACCGAGTCATTATCCCGGATATCTTCCTGTGCATCCTGCAAATAATTGTTTTCAGATTGAATGTTAACATCATCAACAACAGTTTTGTCTTCTACCTCTTGAACTTTATCGACAATAATTGTTTCCGTGTTAACTTCATCAAGCGTTTTGATATTGTCTTCCTTGGTTTTTATAGCATCATTTATTGCTTTGATCAGGTTTTGTCTGGCGTTCTGTCTGTTATGATACCAGTCTGTAGACCAGATTCTATGATAATTCCAGCCTAATCCTTCCAGCATATTCTGTCTGATTCTATCTCTTTCTCTAGCAGATGCATCGTTATTATAATCAGAACCATCACATTCTATTGCAAGTATGTATTCATCTTCATTGCTTGGATCTAAAACTGCTAAATCAACCCTGTAATCGGAACAACCAACTCTTTTCTCAACTTTATATCCCTTTTTCACCAGGAAATTATAAACTGATTGTTCAAATTGTGAATCAAATTCCTGTTCTTCCATGAAATTTGATGGAAACTTACCATGTTCTGCATAGTAAAGATAAGTTTTTAGTACCTGTACACCTTTAGGTGATTTTAATGAAACTTTCATATCAGAAGATTTAAAGTTAGCAAAAACTATGCATTTTTCTTTGGCACGTGTTGTTAATACGTTTAACCTTCTTTCTCCACCATCATTGTTTAATGGACCGAAATTACTGGACAGATTATGTGTTTCATCAAATCCGTAACCTACACTTATTAACATTACATCCCTTTCATCACCCTGAATGTTTTCAATGTTTTTAACAAAGAAAGCCTTGTCTCCCGTGGTATTGAAGTAGGGATCGAATTCCGGATTTTCTTTAAGCCTTAATTCCAGTTCCTCCAGAATTGCCTGTTTTTGTGCAACACTAAATGTTCCTATACCTAAACTTTTTCCAAAACCATACCTGGCAAAATGTTGTAAGGCATATTCAACAACTTCCTTGGCTTCGCCCTTGTTTTGTCTACTTTTTCCCTTATCATAGATATTGCTTGGATTATATACCAGTTTAAGACCCAGATCATCCGAATTAATTATTGGAGAAGGATAAATAAACAGGTCATTGTTATAAAATTCCAGATTTGAAACTGCTATTAATGATTCATGTCTACTTCTGTAATGACATTTTAACATCCTGTAAGGCAGTACAGTTTTACAGAAATGAAGAATGCTTTCAACATCCTGCACATGCATTTCTTCTGCTTCCTGAGATTCAACGTTTGTTTCAACGTCAAAGAATGCAGTTGGAGGTAATTGCTTTGTATCACCCATGATGATATAGTGTTTTCCTCTTAACAATGCACCTATTGCATCTTCTATTTTTACCTGACTTGCCTCGTCAAATATTATGTAATCAAAGTAGGATTCAAAGGTCTTCGTATCCAAATATTGTGCAATGGACAATGGACTCATAAGCAAGCATGGCTTAATATCAGTTACAATATTATTACATTCCTTTAATATTTGCCTGATTGACTTATGATTCCGTTTTTTATTCATCTCATGAACAAGTATACCCAACTGTGAAGTTGGAGCAATACTTATGGATAAATCCGGCCTTTTATTATCCAAAATCTCTTTTACCCTGTACTGGTTAAGACTAATTGTTTCAACATCCAGGTCTTTAAACAATTGAATATTTTTCTCATAGATATTTGAATTGAAATTCTTTAGTATGTCATGTTTTTTAAACACTTCGATTAATATGTTGTTGGCAAAGTTAAATTCAAACAATGGAACAATTGCTTCTGCTTTAATTTTATCGTCCTTAACAAGTTTAATTATGTCCTTCGTATAATCATTTTTAAATTGGGAACAATACGTGTTAAATTGACTCCAATCACTTAATGAACGTATATTTTCTGTAATGCCCTGAATGATGCTGTTAAAGTCTTCCAGTTTTATTGAATTAATATTATTCTGGTTGAGTTTGTTTTTAAAATGTAACAATGAATTAAGATACTTGTAATCTTCGGATATTTCCTCGGCTTTAACCTCTAAATCATCAATTATCTGTTTAAGTTCATCCTTACTGAATTTATCAATTACTACCTTGTTGGAATTATCATCTTTAACGAACTTGGATATGCCTTCGTATTCATTTACCAATTGGGAGAAGTCTGTTTCAACATTATTCCATGATTTAAAGTATTTTTTTGCAACGGATTCGTTTTCATCAATGAATTTCTTTAATTGCTTTTGTTTATATAAGAGGTTGACATGGTATTCCAGATCATCTAATGTTTTAAAGTAATCTTTTTTGAAAATCTTAGATATTTTGGAATTTATTTCATTTACTTCCTCGAAGAGATTTATCAATATTTCCAATTCGTAGATTATTTGTTCTGCAGTTAAATTATTGGATGAAGAGTATGGCAGTACCGTGTTAATTACTGCGTTGACGTCATCATTCCATTTTAACAGATTTTCAAAATCTTCTGTTATCGTATCGTCATCTACATCCTGAGAGTAGTAACTTTTTAGTTCATTTTTAGACCGTTTATAATCCTTATTCATGAATTTGGTGAATGAATCCTTGTTTGCTTTGAATTGATAGAATTTTTGAACAATATCCGGATCATTTAATGCTCTTTTAACCGGAGAAGCCTCTCTTGATTTATATGCTTCTTTAATTCTGGAGAGCAATACCTGTGTTTCATGGTGGAACATTATCTCTGAAGAGATTTCATGTGAATTTACCTGTAAGAGTAATTCATCAAACCTGTCCTTTACTGATTCTATGTCATCTATTTTGTCTATGTTGATGTTATTGTTGAAAGAGTTCTGATATTCCTGTATTGAATCAACGATTTTCTTAAGTCTTTCATCTTCAGATGAATAATCTTGATCGGATAAGGATAATCTTGCCTGTTGGATATACTTTTTAATTTCACCATATTTCGTTGGTCTTTGTAGATTGGTTTTTTGGCTGAACTCTTCTATATCATGTTGTATATGTTCCATATGACTATCTATTTCAGACGATTTAAAATTGATGTTATCTATATCATCCGGTGAAATATAATCAATGTTGGTATAGTTCCATGGATTGTCCTTAATAGGGCTAATTAATTTGTATATTTCTGCAATTTCATCTATGTTTGATATTAGTTGTGTGCGTTTTTGTGGAGTGCATTTCTTGAGACTTGGTAAATTAAATTTATAAACTCTTTGACCAATTCTTTCAAGTTCCTGGTATTTGTATTCATACAATCCTATCAAATCATAAATTGAAAGATTAGTATCCCCGTATTTTGTTCGGATAAGTTGCCTATACTCATTTAAGTTACTGATTGATTGTTGAAGTTTTTCATAATCCTCATAATCCTCTACTTCAACCTTCTCCTTTAGAAGAGATTTGTTCAAATCGTCAAGAAATGACCTTTTTCTTGTTTTGTTACTGTGTAGTTCGAGACAATAACTTCCTAATCCCACACTATCCATTCTTTTTTTAACAACTTCAAGTGCAGCCATCTTCTCACTTACAAACAATATCTTTTTCTCGTTGGCAAGTAATTCGGAAATTAAATTCACAATTGTCTGAGACTTTCCAGTACCTGGTGGTCCTTCTACAACGAGACTATGACCCTTTTTAGCATCTTCTATCACGGCAATCTGGGAAGAATCGGCATCAACCACGTTAAATGTTTCTATAGGATTTACGTTTTCGTCAATAGACTTAACATCAAATGAATCAAAGTTATCAACTTCGCTTAAACCGAATAATCTGCCTATTTCACTTTTTTCGATATGATCCCAGTTTTCTATTGACAAGTCCCTATACATTACAAATTTCTTGAAACTGAATGTACTTATGTAGATTTGGCTGAGAACGTTCCATCCCTGCTTGAATTCAATGGCTTTTTTTACCTTATCAATATACTCAACCAAATCGTTTTTAGATTCTATACTGCTTTGATCAGGCAATATTATTCCTTGTTCCTGAAGCTTATGTTTTAGTGATAAATTTAAAGAGATATCTTCCCTAGTCCATTGAACTTTAAATGGGGATCCTACTGAACGTCTTGATAGTTCTACCGGAACTAATACTAATGGTGCTTTATGAGTGGAATTATCCTTCTGCTGTTTCCATTCAACAAAACCTAAAGCTAAAAAAAGATTGTTATAACCCAAATCCTGTACGCTTGTCCTATAATATTGGAATAATGAAAACAATCTTTTTTGAAGTTCTTTTTCAGTTAAGGTGGTCTGTAATTGTAATTCCTCTTGTTCATCAGATTCAACAGGTATTGACCATAATTCATCTTCAGAACCCTTAGATGATGATTTAGGCAGAAAAGATAACTTTTTCTTGTTTATGACAAGTGAATCATATAAATCCATGAGATTTACATCAACAATAGGAATGGTTCTAGCAACTTCTTTAAAATTAAGTAAATTATTCCTTAAACCCATATCTAATAGGTTTTGCTGTAAAGTATTGAATACATCATTAAAGTCTAATTTAGAACGTTCTTCCATAAAATCCCTGTAAAATAATACAATTAATATCTAAAAAAATTAATAATATAATTATCATTAAAAAAATTCTTATATTATGATATGTAAATAACAAATATTAAAATTTGGGTATTGAAAATATTATATTCTGATATGACATATAATCTAGGTGATTGCATGGACGAAGTAATTGAAAAAATTATAAAATTTAGAGATGACCGTGACTGGAAACAATTTCAAACATTAGACAATTTAGCAAAATCCATATCCATAGAATCAGGAGAATTATTGGAAAACTTTCAATGGGACAATAATTATGATAAAAAACGTGTAGAAGAGGAATTGGCGGATGTTCTCATATACTCTTATCTTATGGCAATTACCATGAACGTTGACGTAAAAGAAATCATGCTTAAAAAAATAGAAAAAAATGAGAAAAAATATCCTGTTGAGAAGTCTAAAGGAAAATCAACAAAATATACTGAGTTATTTTAGTTTAATTTGACCAAATATTCCCCTAATAATTTGTCTGGATGCTTCTCTTACAACAGTATTTACTGCACTGGATGCAATTTTTTCAATTTCAGACTTTCCTGATGCTCTTTGAGTAGTTCTGCCCCTTTTGGTTGTTGTTGATGTATCCATGTTATCCATGGTATCTCTAAGAACATCCGTTATTTTGAAACCGGATTGTTCTTCTTGTTGAGGTATTTGTTGTTGATTTTGATAATTTGTATTGTCTGCCTGCTGATAATCTTGAGGCGGCATGTTTTGTTGTTGATTATAAATAACCTCATTTTGTTCCATTTGCTGAACAGGTGCTTGCTGGATTTTTTGAAGTAATACTTCGTAAGCTGATTCCCTGTCAAATGCTTCCATATATTTGTCCTTCAACAGGGAGATATTAACTATCTGTTCCCTATATGAATCTTCTATTGCTCCACTATAACATTGAGGTGGAATAATATCTACTTTTTCTACTACTGTAGGCACTCCTTCCTTATCTAAAACGGATACTAACGCTTGACCTATTCCCAGATTGGATATTTCATCTGCAGTATCAAAGTTTGGATTTGCCCTGAAGGTTTCTGCAGCTACCTTAACAGCTTTTTGATCTTTAGGTGTGTAAGCTCTTAAAGCGTGCTGAATCCTATTTCCCAACTGTGATAATATTTCATCAGGTATGTCTGTTGGACTTTGTGTAATAAAATACAATCCTATTCCCTTGGAACGTATTAAACGTACTATTTGCTCAATTTTTCTCTGGAATGTTGGATTCATATCATCAAATAGCAGGTGTGCTTCATCAAAGAAGAATACGAATTTTGGTTTTTCGAGATCTCCAACTTCCGGCATGGATTCAAACATTTCTGTTAACATCCATAACAGGAAGGTTGAATATAAATCGGGTGCTAAGGATAATTTTACAGAATCAAATACGTTAATTATACCTTTACCATTATCGTCACATTGCATGAAATCATTTAATTCTAGAGCCGGTTCGCCAAAGAATTTATTACCGCCCTGTTCTTCTAAAGTTAACAATGAACGTAGAATCGTATTAGCTGATTTTGTAGCGATAGCACCATATACAGGTTCATATTTAGCCCTATTTTCCGTAACGTGATTAATCATGGATTTTAAATCTTTAATGTCTATTAACAGTAATGATTCGGAGTCGGCTACCTTAAATATTATGTTAAGTACTCCTGCTTGAGCTTCACTTAGTTTTAATATTTTTGATAACAGTATCGGTCCCATCTGTGAAATGGTTACTCTTATTGGTAATCCTTTGTCTCCAAACAAATCCCAAAATTCGACAGGATATCCCTTGAAACTAAATCCTCTTGACTGTAAATCGTATTTTTCCACTCTTTTAGTAACATTTTCATTAGCTTCTCCGGCTTTTGCTAAACCAGCTAAATCTCCCTTCATATCTGCAACAAATACTGGAACACCCATATCACTAAATGATTCGGCTAATGCTTTTAACGTGTAAGTTTTTCCTGTTCCAGTTGCACCTGCTACTATTCCGTGTCTGTTTGCTAATTTTGGAGGTAACATAACACATGTATCATCATTACATCCAATCAATATTGATTCATCTGTATACATTCTGATTTTCCCCATCTATGACTTATTTGTTAAATATTTTGTAAGTTAATATTAAAATATTTAATTGAATAATTTTTCAATAAAAAAGGAAATAAAAAAAGTGGAAGAAGGGTATGATATCTGTTTGAATAATACTGATTAATCATTCCATACTATTTATTGCTTCCTTAAGCCTGTTTAATCCATCAAGAAGCAACGTTTTTGGACAGGCTATGTTAAGTCTTAGGAAATTATCCCCATTTTGACCAAATTGTATTCCCGGCGACAAGAGCAAGCCTGTTGTTTTATTAATGTACTCGGTCAATTCCTTGGATTTTAATGTTATCTTAGTGCAGTCTAACCATAATAGATATGTTGCTTCCGATGATACTAATTCTATCATTGGCAATTCTTTCTTCAAATAATCATCAACCAGTAATTTATTCTGATAAACATATTCGTTTAATTGATTTAGCCAATCTTCACACTCATTAAATGCGGTGATTGTTGCAACTATGGAAAATACGTTTATGTGAGATGAATCATCCAATTGTAATCTGTAATTTATTCTATCATACAATTGTTTGTTAGTAATGTGTACTACTGAACTTTGTATGCCTGCTATGTTAAAAGTCTTTGTTGGTGCCAAACATGTGATTACATTCTCCTTATCATCCAATATGCTTTCTAATGCCACATATTTTTTTCCGGGATCTACCAAGTCACAGTGAATTTCATCCGATATTAGGATTACATCATGTTTTCTGCATAAGCCTGCAATTTTTTCCAATTCCTCCCTGTTCCATAGTTTTCCTACGGGGTTATGTGGATTACAAAGTAGCATCATGGTGGTTTTGTCATGGGATAACTTTTCTTCCAGGTCATCAAAATCTATCGAATATTTTTTTCCATCATAAATTAGTTGATTTTCGACAACTTTTCTGTTGTTATCAAGTATTACCTTGAAAAATATATGATAGACTGGTGTTTGTATAAGTACGCCATCATTTTCTTCAGTAAGTTCTCTTATGATGCTGGATATTGATGGCATTACACCTATTGAAAAAAGTAAATTCTCTTTCTTCATTTTAAGATTATGTCTAGTATTCCACCAGTTAATATATGAATTAAAATATTCGTCGGGAATTGTTGCATAACCGAAGATTCCGTGTTGAACCCTGTTTGTCAATGATTCAATCATCTCCGGTGCAACCTTAAAATCCATATCCGCTACCCACATAGGTAATTGGGTGTCAAAAAAATCCCATTTTGCTGAACTAGTATTTTTTCTATCTGTAACCGTGTCAAAATCGTATTTCATAGTTTTAATCTCCATAATAAGCATTGAAAAAAATAAGAATAATAATGAGGGGGTATATTTTTTATTGGTTTTTTCTCGCATAGCCATAATTTCATTCTTTTAAAGTGTTTATTGCTTCCTTTAGTCTGTTTAATCCGTCAATCAGCAATTCTTTTGGACAGGCTATGTTAAGTCTTAGGAAATTATCCCCATTTTCTCCAAAATGTTTTCCAGCTACCATGAATAAACCTGTTGTTTTATTAATGTATTCGTTTAATTCACCGGATGCAAGTTTAATTTCACTGCAATCCAACCATAAAAAATACGTTGCATCAGATGGAACTAATTTTATAGTTGAAAGCTCTTTTTTCAGAAATTCATCCACAATTAACTTATTTTGATAAATGTATTCATTCAATTGATTTAACCATTCCTCGGACTCGTTGAATGCCGTTATTGTTGCAACAATGGAAAATACGTTTATTTGTGAGGAATACTCCAAATCCAGCCTAACCTTAACTTTTTCATATAACTGCTTATTTGGAATGTGAATTACTGAACTTTGTATTCCCGCAATATTAAAGGCTTTTGTTGGAGCCAAACAGGTTATGATATTATCCGGTTGACCCACAGTACTTACTGGCGTATATTCGTTGGAGGGATTTACCAGATCACAGTGAATTTCATCTGAAACCAATAGAACATCATAAGTTTTACATAAATTTGCAATTTTTTCCAATTCTTCCTTTGTCCATATTTTCCCGATTGGATTATGTGGATTACAAAGTATCATCATGGTTGTAGAATCATTGGATAACTTTTCTTCCAAATCTTCAAAATCTATTGAATAATTCGTTCCATCATATTTTAGCTCGTTTTCTATGATTTTTCTATTGTTGTTTAAGATTACCTTGAAGAAATAGTTATATACCGGTGTTTGTAGGAGTATAGAATCATTTTCTCCCGTGAATTCCCTTATGATGCTGGCCATGGAAGGCATTACGCCTGTTGAAAAAAGCAGTTCATCTTTTTTCATTTTAAAACCATGTCTTCTATCCCACCAACTGATATATGATTGGAAATATTCATCAGGAATTATGGGATATCCAAATACACCGTGTTGAACTCTTTCTTCCAATTTTTGTATAATTTCAGGTGATGTTTGAAAGTCCATATCACCTAACCACATTGGTAGTTGTGCATCATAATAATCCCATTTATAAGAGTTGGTATTTCTTCTATCTATTATTGTATCAAAGTCATATTTCATTGTAAATCCCACATTAACTATTATAAGTGATTAATTTATTGTTTTGATTTTTTTGCCAAATATTTTTCCAATAGTTCCTTTGAATGTTCATCAGTTTCTACTTTTTCAAGGTATTCATCAAGGTTTTCTTCCGTTAAATGACTTTTAGAAATTTCAGTAGCTTCCCCGTTTTTTTCTTTGTTGGATTGTTCAATTTCTAAATCTTTAATTTTGTTAACTAATTTATTTGTTTGATTCATAATATCATATCTGTTAAATATATTTTATGAGTTTACCCATACTTATGAAGAATCTTGTTAAATATGTCATATTATTCGGCATCTTCATCAAGAGCTTCAATATAAAAGCTAACTGGCCTGAATCCATCATTGCATGATATCATAGCGGATTTTTTATTTTTCATCCATCCATCATAGATATCTTCACCACCATAAGCCAATGTCATGACAAATGGTGAAATTGTTTCCCATGCACTTTCACAGAAATTTTCGGGTCTTTGCCAACCATTTGCTATGTAAACCATGCCCTCTTCCATATCACAGGCATGTTCAATAGGATTCTCATATTTTTCAATTAAATCATCATATTGTGCCTTTCGGATAACTGTAATTCTTACTTTTTTCATATAAACACCATCAATAAAGAATATTATCCGTTTAACCATTCATTAATAGTACTTTCTGATTCATTTCCACTTAGTTTAATTCCTTTTTTCCAGTTATTTGAGGGATATTCATTTTTAAGATTATTGAATGAATCGTCTACTCCGGAACCTCCACTAGTTACGAAAACATAAACGTCCTTATTGTTTATGTTGTTTTCTTCAATGAATGTATTTATTATTGTGGGTGCCGTGTACCACCATACCGGAAAACCTAAAATTATCGTGTCATAACCTGTTACATCTATCTTGTCTTTTATTTCGGGCCTGGATGATTTATCGTTCATCTCAATGGATGATCTGCTATTTTTATCATTCCAGTTTAAATCTGCAGGAGTATATTTTTCTTTTGCTTCTATTTCAAAAATATCAGAATCAGTTATTGTTTTTATTTTTTCTGCAACTGTTTTAGTTACTCCACTTGCAGAGAAATATGCTATAAGTTTTTTAGTCATTTAAATCACTTTATATACATAATTTTTGAATTAAAGAATATATAAAAGTTGTTAAAATGCGTGGAAATTGAAAAATAATATTTTAAAAAGAGAAATTGTTCACAAGAATAAATCTTGTGTAATAAAAAAAAATAATTAATCGTAAAATTTTCCTAAGAATGATTTCATTCTCTCGTTTGATGAAGAGAATACTTCATCAGGTGTTCCGTTTTCAACTATATATCCATCATCCATGAATATGATTGTATCGGCAACATTTTTTGCAAAACTCATTTCGTGTGTAACAATTACCATTGTCATGTGTTCTGCTGCCAAATCCTTAATAACCTTTAAGATTTCACCAGTTAATTCAGGATCCAATGCTGATGTTGGTTCATCAAAGAATAGTATATCAGGATTCATTGCTAAAGCTCTTGCTATTGAAACACGTTGTTGTTGTCCACCAGACAATTCGCATGGATACGCATTTTCCTTATCTGATAAATCCATTTTCTTAAGTAAACTTCTAGCTTCTTCATAGACCTCATTTTTTTCTCTTTTCTGAACCTTCAATGGTGCATGAGTAATGTTTTTCATCACTGAATGATGTGGGAATAAGTTAAAGTTTTGGAATACCAATCCAAATGTTCCATCAAATATTATTTCTCCACTATCATAGGTTTCGAGCTCGGTTATACATCGTAAAAGAGTGGATTTACCTGAACCGGAAGGTCCGATTATACATAAAACTTCACCCTTATTTACTTCAAGAGAAATATCCTTTAAAACCTCATTGTCACCAAAACTTTTCTTAAGATTTTTTATTTCTAATAAACTCATGATATTCCCCCTAATCATAATAACTTAAACGTTTCTCGAAACGTACCATTATAAATGCAACCAATACATTGAATACGTAATAGAACACACCAGCTACTAACAATGCACTGATTGATGCATCAGCTGCTGCGATTTGTTTTGCTACTGTGAACATTTCCGGAACTGCTATTACAAATGATAAAGATGTATCCTTTACAAGTGTAATAACTTCATTAGTTATTGAAGGTAATACAATTTTTATAACTTGAGGTAAAATGATTATAAAAAATGTTTCGATTTTATTATACCCTAAAACTTGAGCTGCTTCATACTGACCTTTAGGAATTGATTCAATTCCTCCTCTAAATATTTCAGCAAAATAAGCTGCATAGTTAATTGAAAAAGCAATAATAACTGCTATCATCCTATACTCAGGTGATAAAGTCATTCCAAAAATATAGTAAGGTCCAAAGAACACTACAATTAATTGTAGCATTAATGGAGTACCTCTCATAATGGATATATATACTTTCATTAACCATTGTAGAGGTTTAAATTTACTCATCCTTCCTCCGGCAATAAGTAGTCCTAGAGGAATGGAGAATAATAAAGTAAGTAAGAATATCTCAATTGAAGTTACCATTCCTTCACATAGTTGGGATATAACTGTACTTAATATCATATATTATTCGCCTTTAATTTAAAATAATTATTCGGTAATTAATGAACCAGGAACTCCGAAATCAGCATATTTTTCTGCTATTTTTGCAATAGTTCCATCTTTTTGCATTTCATCTAAAGTAGCTTGAATTTTATCTTTTAATTCGTCATTACCTTTTTTGAAACCTACACCGTATTGTTCAGAGGATATTTCTTGATCTAAGATTTTAAATTGGTCTGAACCGTGTTTGTCTACTTGGTATTTTGCTACTCCAATATCCATAGCAATTGCATCACATGCTCCAGCTTCTAAGTCGTTGAATGCTGTGTTGTAATCAGCAATCTGTACTAATTCTTTGAAGTTGTCAGCAATAGTTTTGTTGTCGCCTTCAAGTGCGTGTAATGCAGATGAATCTTTTTGTGTTTCAACTTGTTTATCTTTTAAGTCGTCAATTGTGTTGATTCCAGAATCAGATTTAACGACAATTACTTGTTTGTTGTCAATGTATGGTTTTGACCATGTGTATTGGTCTTCTCTACCATTTATTGTAAATCCATTCCAAATACAGTCAATGGTTCCTGAATTTAATTCACTGTCTTTAGCATCCCAATCGATTGGTTGTGCTTTGAAAGTCCAGTTGTTTCTGTTACATACTTCTTGTGCTAAGTCTAAATCAAATCCTACATAGGATCCATTTTCTGCTTTGTATCCATAAGGAGGGAATTCTGCATCGAATCCAACAATTAAAGTAGTGTCGTCGTTTGCTGCAGATTCATCAGCACTTACTCCTGCAATAAGAGCTAGAGCTAGTACTAATACTCCTACTAAAATTCCTATCTTTTTCATTTAAAAACACCATGTAATTTATATATAAATTTTGTAATAGAATAGATAATCTAATCTATCTAAATAATATTTTATTTTTTTAAATATTTATGTATTTCATTTATTAGTTCTTAAAAATAATACTAAATATCATAATTATATTAAAATATTTTCAATTTAAGGATTGTTTTAACAAAATATGTTCTGATTTAAATAAAAAAAGATAAATCGTTTAAAAAATATATAGGTAATTATAAAAAATTTATAAGGAAAAAGAATATGTCAATAAAATTAGTATCATGGAATGTTAATGGAATAAGAGCCGTAAGTAAAAAAGAAGAGTTTTGGAATTGGTTTGATAATACGGATGCTGACATAATCAATTTTCAGGAAGTTCGTGCGGAAATGAGTAAAATTCCTAAAAAGCTATTGAATATTGAAGGTTATGACACCCATTTCAATGAAGCAGAGAAGAAAGGCTACAGTGGTGTGGGCACATATACCAAAATTGAACCTGTAAACGTTACACAAGGATTAGGAATTGAAGAGTTGGATGCAGAGGGAAGAGTTTTAAAAATAGAATATCCTGATTTTGTCTTGTTTAACATTTATTTCCCTAACAGTGGAATGGAAGCTAAAAGACTGGATTATAAAGTGGATTTCTGTGATGCTTTACTTGATATAGTGGTTGATTTAAAAAATAATGGAAAAAATGTTGTAATTACAGGGGATTACAATATTGCTCATCATCCGATAGATGTTTATAATCCTGCAAATTGTGAGGGAAAAAGTGGATATTTGCCTGAAGAAAGAGCTTGGCTGGATAAATTAGAAGAAGCAGGCTTTATTGATACGTTTCGTTTGTTTGATGAGGGAGAAAATAATTTTACCTGGTGGAGTTACAGAACAAAAGCTCGAGAACGTAATGCTGGTTGGAGATTAGACTATTTCTATGTTAACGAGGAAATAAAAGATAAAGTTAAATCCGCAACAATTCTAAATGAAGTTTACGGTTCTGATCATTGCCCTGTTACTTTAGAATTAGATTTGAATATTTAACTAATTAATCTTTAGTAAAAATGAATTATGAGAAATTGATGGAGTTCACTTTATAGTTGAATTATATCAATAAACAGTTGTTTAATTATTCTTCATAATAGCTGTACTAAACTAAGAAAAAAAATAATAAAAAAAATAATAGGTAAAGAAGAGAATATTACTTTATTTTCTCGTCTTAGTATTGGAAGTTTATGATTTATTACCGTGTATGTGGTTGTACTGTTTGATGATAGATAGCTTGTGCTTTCCAGATAGTTTGCAAATATTTCCAATTCTCCCCCCTTGGTTGTGGTATAATCATATGAGAATACTCCCTCATATCTGTTTTACCGTTGCATATCCATTGTTTATTAGGAATTTGATTGTTCCATATACTCCTTTACCATTTTTATCCACGAATTGTCCACTAACTTGTAATTTTAATTAAAGTTTCCAATCAATTTCATCAATATCATGTTCTTTAAGAAATTTATTGGCCTCTTTAAAATGATCACATCCCAAAAATCCACGTCTTGCAGAAAACGGGCTTGGATGTGATGTGATTAATACCAGATGATTGTCGTTGTTTAACAATTCCATTTTCTTTTCAGCTTGTTTTCCCCATAACATAAACACTATTGGCTGGTCCTGTTTATTTAAATACCGGATTACGTTATCTGTGAATTTCTGCCAACCACATTTGCTGTGAGAGTTTGCATTACCCTTTTCCACAGTTAACACCGTGTTCAATAGAAAAACTCCCTGTTTAGCCCATTTTTCTAGACAACCATTGTCCGGTATTTCATAGGAATATTCACTGTTAATTTCCTTGAAAATGTTTGATAAAGATCGTGGGATTGGATTGCCCTCTGGCGTAGAAAAGGACAGTCCATGTGCCTGTCCAGGCTCATGATATGGATCCTGTCCCAATATTACAACTTTAACATTTGATAATGGTGTGAACTTAAAGGCATTGAATATATCCTCTTTTGGAGGATAAATCACTTTATTGTCATATTCCTCTTTTATAAACACGTTCATTTTCTGAAAATACAGAGAATTTCTTTCCTTTTCAAGAAAATTATCCCAATCATTACCTATTTTTTCATATAACATATAATCACTTTTCAGTTACCGTTTTTCCGGTCATGTGTTCTATATCTATTTCCAATACAAGTGTACGTTCAAATGCCTTAGTGATTTCATCTTCAGTGTAGTCTTCTGATGGAAAATACTTGTTTCCTAAAATTCTTAGCTTATTTTTTCTTTCGGTTTCATCCGTAATTTCCTTAATTTTTCCAAAGAGTATTACACTCTTAAATATGTACCACCATTGGTTTTCAACCTTTTCACCCTTATTTATTACACAAAATGATACTTTTTCATGTTTTCTTATCGAATCATACATGTGTCCTTCTAATGCTGAGTGAAATATTATTTTATTGTCATGGTACACATAGTTTAATGGTATTCCATATGGATACTCGTTTTCTCCTAAAACAGATAAGATACCCCTGGCTTCTTCCTGCAGTATTTTAATGCATTCATCTCGTGAGAGCTGTTGTTTTATTCTTCTCATACTTCTAAACATGATATAATATTTAATTTAGGAAATTAATTAATGTGATGAAAAAAAAGTATTAAAAATCCAACAATTCCCATGCATTATCTATAACTTTTAGAGGATAATCATCCGTGTATGCTTCAGGTTCTCCCTGACCCCAAGTAACTATTATTACGTCAATATCCACATTTTTTGCTGTGAGAATATCTGTTTTCTTATCACCAACATAAACAATTTCCTCCTTATTATAGTCTATGTTGTCCAAAATCCTGTTCATTACTTCCGGATTTGGTTTAAAACCGGCATCAGGAGTGTATCCTACAACGTATTCAAATTTTATACCGGAAAATAGCTTTTTAGTATAGTTTTCTAATTGTTCCTGGCTACGGTTAGAACATATTGCAAGTTTGTTTCCTCGTCTGAGCAATTCTTCTAAAACCGTGCTTATCCCTTCATATGGTAAAGTATGCTTTTTTTCACTTTCTTCATAGATTTTAGAATATAACTTCAGTATTTGCATATCCTCTGTCATATTATTTATAAAATCGGTATAATCAATGTCATCTAATGATTCATAAGGATATTCCGGTAGGTTATGTTGTTTTAACGCCTCATTATATGCTATTACAGAATCATGGAATGTGTTTACTAATGTTCCATCAAAGTCAAAAATGTAAAATCTTTTCATAAATATATATTTGAAAAAATGATTTAATAAATATTTTAATTAAGAAGATAGCCGAATCAATATTTTAATTATTAAAAAAATAGAATAATTTAGTTAATTTAGAAAAAAAAGGTATGGGTAATGTTTTATCTTTCAGAGTATAGTAAACCTATTGCTCTTTTAGAGAAAAATAACATGTATACTCCGAGAATACTTATTATCACAGAAGTTAACATTTGTGAAGCAAAGTACCAGGAGATGCCCAAAACAATTATTAAACTCATTATCATGACAAGAATAACTGTTAACGTGGTTAAAAATACTTTTCCAAATCCTATAGCATTTATATCATTTAAGGTACCAAATACATTTAAAGCATTCGTTAATTTACCAGTTTTTGCCAGTCGACATTCGGCCATGGTTGTAGCTAGGAAGAATACTATTGATATAAATACTCCTAAGAGAGGAACTATCCATAATTGTAGAATTACTCCTAAAAAGAAGGATATAATTGATGGTAGTATGAAATAAACCACATTTACTAGCAATATTTTTCTTGAATTAGCCAACTGTCTTGAAATACTGAAATTTGGTGTTTTGTTGCTTTTTTGAATACTTTCTCTTAGTATATCCAATGAGTATCCCTGTGTTAGAAAGAACATCAACAAGGATAATATTAATACAAGTATTATCAGTCCTATTTTTATTCCCGTGTTTAAGTTTCCTTCGAATACTTCAAGATTAAAAGCAATTACGGATATTATTCCCACAAGTGTTGCTAAAATCATGAAAATTGAGGAGGATTTAATACTTTTTGTAGGATAAATTATGGAATCTTTTATTATTTCACTTATCTGCATATGTTCACATCATTTTTATACTAAAGATAATATAAGCATTACATTATTTAAACTTAACTGTTATGATTTTGATATATTAAAGATAATTATCCAATGATCTTATTTTTGTCTGTTTTTTGGGTTTTGTAAACGTGTCAATATTTATTATACTTGAATAATGATCGTATTTAATACGATAATTTAGGTTATGCACATTATTCTGAGTATATACTTTATGCAGTACTTCTTCAAGCTCTTCCATACCAATATTCATGTCTTTTTCATCAAATTCCTGATATATTAAACTTAATATGAAGAGCATTTCGTCATAATCATATTCATAGAGTAATTTTTTAAGATTCTTGAATGTAGTTTCATCTATTGCTTCATAAAAATCATAATAAACATCATCTACGTATAACATGTTAATGTTTATTAGAAATATTTTTAACTCAATTCTTAATACTTCCTCTATATCCTGAGTATCCGCATATAACATGGACTGTAGCCTGAGTGAATCAGTTAACTGGTTATGATTTCTAGTATTAATCGCCTTTTCTATGTGTTTTTCCAGAAAATCAATAGTTATATCAACTATTGACGTTTTTTTACTGTTGTTGTAAAATTTTTCAAATTCTTCATAAACATATTTTTCCAAATACTTGTTATGGTATAATATCGGTAAACTATTTTCCTTAAATTGATATCCGGATTTGGTTATTTTTGGAACCTTGGATTTTACCTTATCCAGGGAAACGTTCAGTTGTATTCGTTCTATTAAATCGCTTTTATTACCTGATTGTTTAATGTTATTTTTTAATAATATTTCCTTTAATTCAGAAACGCTGAATTGTTGGGCTTCTTCAAACCAGTCCGATTCTTCAACTGCATATGTTATGTACTTCTTTTTAGCCATTATTTTTCTTAAATCATGACCGGTTAAATTATATTTGTTTGCGGCCAAGTCAAATATTTCATAATGGTTTCTTATGTTTAAATTATCTATAATATAACACATTGCTAATGTAATAAGATAATCTTCTCCAAATTCATCATTTTTTTCTACGATATTGTTTATTGAGTGCTTATATGACAATTTTTCTTTTAATACTTCCTTATATAAGAATCTGCTTTTATTCTTGACTTTCATATCATTGAAGATATCATAACCACAACTAATACAATATCTCTGCGAATAATCCAATTCTTCCTTACAATACGGGCAGGGATTTTTAACCTTTTCATCTATCTCTTTAGCATTATGATAATTTGAAACCAAATAATTTAATCGTGTAGGAATGGACTGTTTACGTATACTGCTTCTGGTTAAATCTATGAACAACTGCTGTTTAATCTTTTTAATTTCATCAATGGTTACCGCTCCTTTTTTCACATAATCCATGAAAATATCTGCCAAATCTGATGAAAACAGTTCCTTTATTTCCAAATTCTCGGAGGGCAAATTGTTTCTTAACAACAACAATCTTCTTTCAACTTCAAGATCTCTTCTTGTTAATATGTTAACTATATTTTTAAAATAGTCTTCACCGATATTGTTTCTAACATCCTTTGATATTACTTTTTTATCATAATCAGATACTTTTGTATAATAAACTTCAAATTTTTCATTATTTTCAATGTTAAAGAGTAATGTTGCACAAAGTTTTAAATCATATAAATTAGTTAAGGTTATGTTAAAATCCTTATTTGAAACTTCGGTATTGGAAATCATATCCATTTTATTTACGCTGAAATTAATGGCACTGACAACTAATGATTCGTTAATATTTTCAGCATACCCATAATCAATTAATAATTCCACAATTTTTTTACTTGGCTGGTGTATACTGATTACATATCCTTCTTCAAAAAGATGTGATAATTCCTTGTTAAAAAGTTTATTTCCCCTAAAAGAAGGTAATATGTATATATTTGTCAAGACAAGATGCGAATTGTTTGCTAAGGTATACGTAGCAAAACCAACTACCTTTTCATTAAATATTATCTCATTAAAAATATTGCAATCGCCAACATTTAATGTAAATCCCTCTTCAATTATTGAATCATATATATGGGAGTATTCATCCATTAATACGTCTTCAATGATAAACTTTTTATCATCCATAATAATTGAAAAATTTTTTGAATGAGAATAATTGTCAGATTCCATGAAACCCTGTCCATAAATAGTATTGTAATATATTATACTATTAACTCATTTTAAAATAAATATCTTTCTCAAAAAAATAGTTTAAAAAAGAGGAACAATAGAATAAACTGCAACTAAAATTATTACCGTTAAAATTACTATTGCTCCTAAAGGAACTTTCTTCCAAGCTAAAGCTGCGGCAACTAATGCACCTATCAATCCAATATACCATAATTGATTATCTACAGTCAGTACACCCGGAATAATCAGAGCGCTTAATGCAGTATAAGGAATTAAATCAAGAAATTTCTCTGTTTTTTTATTAAAATTTATTTGTCCCACAAATATAGCTGGTATTAATCTTGGAATAAAGGTTACCAGAGCACAGCCCAGTATTACCATGTCTGCAGTATTCATTTAATCCCCCCATTATCTGTTAAAAAATAAGCGTCATTAATCAGGTATACTCCAATTAATGCACCTAATAATGTTGACACTATTATGGACCAGTTTCCAATAATATTCTGCAAGAGTATGTTTATAACACCCGTAATTATAACCAGTAACCCTATTCTATAGTTTTTCTTAACGTTTGGTATTAATATTGCAACAAATAATGCATACAATGAAATGTTGAAACTGTTTGTGACTATAACAGGCAATAAATCAAGTACAAAAACCCCAATTGCAGCACCCAATACCCAGGATAACCAGGATGTTAAGGATATTCCGATATATGTCCAGATTGATGATTCGTCCATTAAGGAAAACATGGCAAATGATTCATCGGTTGTTAAATGACTGGACAATGCATTTACCAAAAGTGAACTTTTTTCTATCTTATTATAAACGCAAACATTCATGACAAAATATCTTAGATTTACTACAAAATTTGTTAAAATAATTGCCAATGCTGTCGCACCGTTTAATAGCATTGTAACTGCTATGATTTCCCCTGCACCTGCATAGACCAGTATAGAAAATCCTACTGTTTGTAAAGGAGTAAGACCAGCCTTAATTGCCAAGGCGGCATAACCAATACCCATAGGAATGTATCCTAATGTGATGGGTATAGCTTTTTTAAAACCAAAAATAAATTCATCCTTTTTTGATAGTATAATAACGACTCCTTTAGCTATAAAAATAATGATATGTTAAAAATAGTATTTATAATTAATTATAGGTTAAAAAAAGGAAAAATACTTTAAAAATTATATTATATCAAAAATTTTTGAATAAATAATAATTTATAGGATATTATAATCAAAATAGTATTAGTGATTAAAATGAAAAAAGTAAATATTAAACCAAGAGCTATAATGTATCCCGCACCTGCAGTTATAGTGTCCGCATATGATGAATATGAAAAAGCGGATGCATGTACACTCGCATTTGCTACTATGTGCAGCCATAACCCGCCCTGTGTCATGATAGCAATCAACTCCACGGCCAAAAGAAAAACATTGAATGATATTCTTCAAACTAGAGACTTTGTTCTGGGTTTTCCTAACATAGATCAAATTGCAGAAGCAGATTATCTGGGCATGTTTTCAGGTTATGATGAAGATAAACTTGATAATATATCTTGGACAACAAGAAAAAGTGAAAATGTTAATGCACCAATAATCAATGAATTAATGGTATCTGTCGAATGCAGAGTAGTTAATATAGTTGAAAACGTTGGCAGTCATACCCAGATAACTGGGGAAATAGTTAACATTGTAGCTGAGGAGGATGTGCTTGATGAAAACGGAAAAATTTCGTTGAAATTACTTAATCCAATAGTATATGATGATGTTTTATATGATTATTTTGAAGTGGGTAATAAAAAAAATGATGCATTTAAACCCGGATTAACTTTTAAATAATTCTAAGAAATCCTAAAAAGGAATAAAAAGAAAAATAATATAATCTATTTTAATTTGATTTATTTTTTTAAATAAATATCAAATGTGAATTAGATATTGAATAATAATCCTATAAATAGAACATATTTGATCATTTCCCCATCCAACATGGTATCAGTCATATTTTTTATTGAATATCAATTTTCGTACCTTCCAGAGAAAAATTATTATCATGTAACCTATTTATAGTAAAAGTTAGGTTAATTTAATATGATAAATGTTATTTTTTATTCCTTTTCTGGTGCTTGGATAATACTTTAAGTAATTATATATATTAGTTTATAATATAGGTTTTATCATAGTATATTTGTAATAATTAATGATAAATTCTTTAATATGTATTTTGTTTTCTATGATGTTTTTAGAAAATGAATTGTATTATTAGATTTTTTTCATTTTTTTATTATTTTTTGGCTATTGAATATATAATTGTTATTGGGGGAGAGAAGTGATAAGTAGAAGTAAAGTTTCGTTCTTTTTAATAATATTTGTAGCATTAATATGTTGTTCGGCAGTATCTGCTACAGATGCCAATAATTCTGTCGAGGATATTGGTGTAAGTACTGATACTGGTATAACAACACAGGATGCAGATATGATAGAAGATATTGAAGTAGTTGATGAAAGTCAAAAAAATATTGAGAGTACAAGTAATGGTATGGCTGAAAAAACAGATAAGAGTATACAAAAGAAAACAACCGATACCAACACTAAAAAAGCAGGAACATATGAAGTAAACAACTATGATGGACTAAAGACAGCTGTAAATTCAGTAAATACCCAAAATATTGACACCATCCAATTACAAGAAGGAATATACGTTAACACAGGGACAATAGAATGGAATACTCGGGAGGTAGTGCTTACGATTGATGGTAACGGTCAAACAATTGACGGACGCGGACAAAGAGTATTCA
>JAZUCJ010000074.1:0-3681 GCA_045639105.1 Methanosphaera sp. | reverse complement strand
GTATAAAAAAAATATTTTTATATAAGAAAATAATAATAAAATTAAAATTAGTATTACTTTTCTAAAATATCGATTAAAAAATATAGGAGAAAAAGAGATTATGCATATACCTGATGGTTTTATCTCAATTCCATTATGTGTAATACTATATGTTATCGCAATAATAGCATTATACTTTTCAACAAAATGGAGTAGAGAAAATTTAGATGAAAAATACATACCATTACTGGCAGTTCTTGCAGCAGGAATATTTGCAATACAATCATTTAACTTACCTGTACCTTTCGGATCAAGTGGACACTTATTAGGTGCAGCACTCGTAGCAATAATATTCTGCAGTCCATATGCTGCAATAATTGTATTAAGTGTGGTTTTAATACTACAAGCATTGTTCTTCGGAGATGGAGGAATAACTGCTTTAGGAGCAAACATTGTTAACATGGCAATTGTTGGTGGATTCGTAGGTTACTACGGATTTACAGGACTTAAAGATAAGATTGGACTATACCCTAGTATATTTGTTGCAGCATGGGCCGGCTGTTTCATAGCATCACTTGTAGCTGCTGTTGAAATGGCATTGAGCGGAACTTTCCCATTAGACCTTGGATTGTTTTACATGGGAGGATACCATGCAATGATAGGATTTATTGAAGCCATCATTACTGTAATAATTATTAAAGGAATTGACTCAGTACGTCCAGACTTATTAGCTTGGAACAGGTGATATTATGAACTTAGATAATAAACAATTATATGTTGGAATATTTGTTATTGCATTAATAATCTGTCTTTTATCACCATTTTTAGCTTCAGGCGATCCTGATGGATTAGAAGCTTCAGCCGAACATATAAATCCTGAAGCTTTGGAAGCAGAACAGGTTATCAGTCCTATTATGCCGGACTATACTCTTGAAGGAATGGAAGAAAATCCATTAGTTGGAGTAGCATGTCTTATAATAGGTGCAATAATGACTGTTGCATTGGCTTATGGGGTATTCTACCTAATTAAAAGCAGTTAAACAAAAATTTTATCTCCCTTCATATCTTTTTTTTTAAAATTTAAGAATTACATTTTTTTCACGATTTTTACTTCCAAGTTCTAGACAGGCTATCTGGAACAGCTTACAGAATTAATTTAATTAAATACACACCAAATTAAATATCAAATAAAAGATAGTTCTTATAAAATTATTGGTGTTGTTTCTTATTTAGATAACATACGATGAAAATTTATGGATATGAAAACATTAAGTGTATATGTAACATTATAAAAAATAATTTATCATAAATAATTTATAAAAAATAGTCATGAAAAAACTAGATTCTTGTCGGATTCCCTTAATTATTGTGAAAAATAGTATTTTTATCAAAGGAATGTTAAAGAATTTATTTAAAAATAGGTTATTATTTTGTATTGTTCCAATGCATTGAAACTCTTTTTATTTTATGTGGTTTTTTTACGTAGAAATTTTAAGCACAACTTTTAAAAAAAAATAATGGGATAAGAGAAGCGTTGTTGTAGATTATTCTTCTACATCAACAACTTCTGCAACAACTTCACCAGAATCTATGACTCCAGAATCACTACGAGGTTTATACTTATCAACTCTATCACTAGAATCTTTAATGTGTCCACCATTATCGTGTAATCCAATAGAATCTGGTACTTCTTCAAGAGTATCGTATTCAAAGATTAAAGTTCCGTTGGAATCCCAAGCATTACTTTGATCTATTTGAATACCATTTTCTTCAAGAATAGCAACAAAATCACTATAACTCATGTTTCCATAGAAGTATTCCTTATACAGGTAAATGTATAAACGATACCATTGCCAACTTATTTTACGCATAGAAGATTCTTTTCCATTGTTTTTATTCCAGGAAGTTTTCTTCTTATTAGGTATGTTGTGTCTTGGCTGATATTTGCCAATTCCTTTAGTTTTGGCTGCAAACTTGGTGTTTTTCCTTACAACAATCCTGTCTGCAGGTACCTTATCTTCTTTTTCAACAGGTACATAGTATGTTCCGTTGTCTCCAATTAATTTCCAAGCCCATTTAAATACGCGGACATTGTTTAATGTGTTTGTTACGGTGAATGAATATTCATCATTTGGCTTAATGGAATAATGATAATAGGTAATGTTTACCTCATCAACATCATAATCAATTAGTTTACCGGAATTGTATTTAGGTAAACCTGTTACAACGTGTGTCCAATCATTATCCTCGCTTAAAGTAACTGAATAAATGTTTTCACCATCAGCAAATACATATATTGTTATATTAACTGGACGTTTGCCATAATAATTGTCTTTATCATCCCAAATTTTATTAATTGTCAGATTTATTAGTTCGACGTCATGTGTATTAGTAATTACGAAATAATTTGAATCTTCAGTAATTGTTGTTGTATACTTTTCTACTGATTCTTCTTTTACTGTGTAAATAATAGTTTGTCCATCCTCATATTTTGGTAAATTATCAAAAGTATGTGTCCAACTGTTATTGGAGCTTAACAAGATTGAACTAACTTTGTTACCATTAGCATATAAGTTTACAGACACACTATCAGGTCTTACACCATCATTATTGTCGTCATCAATCCAAATTTTCTTTACAGTTATGGAAGTATTGATTTGGTCATGAGTGTTAATTATCACATTGTCTTCATATGAAACTCTGTAATCAGGAACAGTTTCTTCAACAATTGTGTAAACAATTTCATTACCTGCTTTGTAAACTGGTAAATCTTTGAATATTCCTTTCCAATCATCAGATTCTGTTATGGTCATTGAAGATATTTTTTCACCATCAGCATATAAGTTTACCGTAATTGATTCAGGTCTTGTACCATCATTGTTGTTGTCATCAACCCAAACCTTAGTTACAGGAATATCTTTAGTTATTATGTGATGTGTATTGGTGACTGTTAATCCGTCAACGACTACAGCATAACCTTCAACCGGAAACTCATCAATTACGTACTCTATTTCATGTCCATTATTGTATTTTGGTAAATCACAGAACGTGTAAGTCCAATCATCACTATCTTTTACAATAGCAGACATTACTACTTCACCATCATCGTATAATATTACAGTTACGTTAGTTGGTCTGAGACCATCATTATTGTCGTCATCAATCCAAACCTTTTTAACTGTTATATTGATTCTGGTAATGTTGTAACTGTTTGTTACTATGAATTCATCACCTATGTTTGTAATTGAAACATTATATGAATCTACAGGATCTTCAGTTACTGTGTACTCAATTGTTTTTCCGTCTTTATTTACTGGTAAATTGTTGAATTTGTAAGTCCAATCGTTATCTTCAGTTAAGATTGCAGTTGCATATTCGTCATTATCAGCAAATAAGTGTATTGTTACACTTTCTGGTCTGATGCCATCATTGTTGTTGTCATCGTCCCAAAACTTGGTTACTGTAATGTTTTTAGTTATGCTTGTGTGTGTGTTGGTTATTGTTAAATCATCAACACTTGCTACATAACCTGTTGGTACTTCAACTTCCTCTATAGTATATTCTACTAATTTACCATCCTTATATTCAGGTAAATCAGAGAAAGTATAAGTCCAATCATCACCAGCAACAATACCAACAGCATATTCTACACCATCAGCAAGTAAACGAACACTAACCATTTTAGGCCTGAGACCATCATTG
>JAZUCJ010000073.1:0-22740 GCA_045639105.1 Methanosphaera sp. | reverse complement strand
AATAAAATAATGTTCTGAAGATTAAGAAATTTATTAATCATATAAGCTATTATTGGTTAATATGTTTGTTATTAGCAAAATCAACTAATTAACAATAATATTTAAACGAATTACTCAATAATAACTTATTGTTAATTAGTTTTGAAACAAACAAATACTGAACATATTATATTGAATTAATAATAATTACAAATAGAACTGTTATTAACTATAGTGAGGGTGTTAAGTGAAATCTCTAATAAACGATAGCTTAAAAGATTCAAAAGCTAATGAGCCAGAAGTACCAGATCTTTCTAGTGCTAGTTTAGATGACATAAACAGCGAATTAGTAGATCTTATAAACAAAAGTAGAACAAAAATCTTTGTAATAGGTGCTGGTGGTGCAGGAAACAATACTATTTCCAGATTAGGTGAAATTGGAATTGAAGGAGCAGAAACAATATCTATTAACACAGATGCACAAGATCTATTCTTCTGTAAATCCAACGATAAAATCTTAATCGGAAAAGAAACTTGTAAAGGATTAGGTGCTGGTGGAGTTCCAGAAGTAGGAGAAGCTAGTGCCGAAGAAAGTGAAGAACAAATTAAAAGAAAAATCGAAGGAGCAGACATGGTATTTGTTACCTGTGGACTCGGTGGAGGAACAGGAACAGGATCTGCACCTGTAGTAAGTAGAATTGCACAAAAAGCAGGAGCATTAACAATTGCTGTTGTTACAATGCCGTTCAGTGCTGAAGGAATTAAAAGAAGAGAAAATGCTGAAAAAGGTCTTGAAAAATTACAAGAAGCAGCAGATACAGTTCTCGTAATACCTAACGATAAATTATTAGAAGTTGCACCAAGTTTACCAATTAACAAAGCATTCATGGTATCTGATGAGTTACTCGGAAGAGCAGTAAAAGGTATCACAGAATTAATCACAAAACCTGGATTAATCAGTCTAGACTTTGCTGATATTAAGAGTGTAATGGAAAATAGCGGAATGGCAATGATTGGTATGGGTGAATCAGATACAGGTGACCGTGCAATAGAATCTGTAAACGAAGCATTAAACAGCCCATTATTAGATTTAGATATTTCTACAGCAAAAAGTGCACTTGTTAACATATCAGGTAGCAGCGACTTAACATTAAATGAAGCTGAGAAAATCGTACAAATTGTTGCAGACGAACTTGATCCTGATGCAAACATTATTTGGGGTACACAAATCCAGGATGATCTTGCAAGCACCGTTAGAACAACAATCGTTGTTGCAGGCGTAACTTCTCCAAGCATACTTGGTTCAGATGACTCATATAAATCAGAACGTAGAGGCGGAGAAGAATCCACTGGAGCTACACCTGAAACTGATTTAGAAGGATTCATAGATGATGTATTCTAAATGTGAAAATGTTTAGAATCCATTAATTTCTTTTTTTAATACTTTTTTTTTAACAACATTAAAACTTTTTTTAATTTTTAGAATTTAAAAAACCAAAGGTTTATTAATACTAAAATAAATATATATAGTTGATCCCTATCTTAGGTTTTAAATTTTCTCATTTTGAATTTTTAATGCAGGTAGTAATATGAATATAAACAAAGAATCAATTTATGGTTTTTTAAAACAATGTGAAAGAGTTTTAAGAGTCGCAAAAAAACCTGATGCCGACGAATATAAAACAGTAGCAAAAGTTACTGGAGTTGGTATTCTTATTATAGGTGTTATTGGATTCATAATTGCTTTATTATCACAAGTATTATTTTACTCTTAGATCTAAAGTTTATCAAACCATTAACAAACAACAAAAACAAAAGAAAAATATTATTTATTAATATTTGATACAAATAAAATTAAATACTATTTAATCAATTATAAAAAGTGAAAATATGTTTTATGCAATGAGAGCAGCATTAGGACAAGAAAAAAATGTGGCAAGTCTATTAGCACAAAGTGTTAAACATGAAGACCTTGGAATAAAAGCAATTTTATCTCCGGAAGGTATGCAAGGTTACATTTTTGTTGAGTCCTCCCAAGCATTAGATATGAGGCATCCTGCACTCAAAGTTCCTAATTTGAGGGGTTTAGTCGAAGGTGACATGGCTTTTGAAGAGCTTAAAAAATTCTTGAACCCTGAACCGGCAATGTCAAACATTGTTAAAGGAAGTATTGTTATACTAACAAGCGGTCCATTCAAGGATGAAAAAGCAAAAGTAGTCAGAATTGATGAAACAAAAGAGGATGTTGTGCTTGAATTAATAGAAGCGGCAGTTCCTATTCCTGTTACTGTGAAGGGTGACCAAATCAGATTAATACAAAAGGAGGCTGAATAGTGGCTAGTCAAACTATTGAAATCCTAGTGGAAGGTGGAAAAGCCACACCGGGACCACCATTAGGTCCAGCTATAGGTCCATTAGGTATTAATATGATGCAAGTTGTTGAAGAAATCAACAAAAAAACTGCTGATTTTAGCGGGATGAAAGTACCAGTAAAAATCACAGCAGATATGGATACAAAAGACTTTGAAATATCTGTAGGTACACCACCAACAACCGCATTAGTTCTTGAAGAACTAGGTATTGGTAGTGGTTCTCACGAACCAGGTACAGAAGTTGCAGCTGATTTCACAGTTGAACAAGCATTTAAAGTCGCAAGAATGAAATTCGATGACTTACTTGCAAACGATTACAAACATGCAACCAAAGAAGTAATCGGAACATGCGTAAGTATGGGAATTAATGTTGAAGGCAAAGATGGCCGTGACACCCAAAAAGACATCGATAATGGAGATTATGATTCAGTTTTTGAAAACTTCTAATCATAATCTATTGTGACATATTAATCATTTAATGATATTAATCAATTACGATTAGGCTTTAAATATAAAAATTTTATACAATGTACAAGTTACATAGAATCACACGTTGAACTATGATTTATTTAAATCTAGTTCTTTGGAGGAAATTGAATGACACAAGTTATTGAAGAAGCAGTGAAGAAGGTTTTAGAAGAATCAAAACCGAGAAACTTCACACAGTCTGTCGATGTGGTCATAACCATCAACGATTTAGACGTAAACAAACCAGAAAACCGTTTAGATGAAGAAGTGCTTCTCCCTAATGGACGTGGAAAAGATGTTAAAATAGCATTTATTGCTGAAGGTGAATTGGCATTCCAAGCTGAAAAAGCCGGTGCAGATTTAGTAATTGACAAAGAACAATTAGAAGCTTATGGAAAAAACAGAGCAGAAGCTAAAAAAGTAGCAAATACTTATGATTTCTTTGTTGCTCAATCTGACTTAATGCCAACAGTAGGTAGATTCTTAGGACCAGTTTTAGGACCAAGGAAAAAAATGCCTAAACCAATCCCAGCAAGTGCAAATCCAGAAGTAATATTAGGAAGATTAAAAAGCACAGTTAAAATAAGAGTGAAAGACCAACCTATTATACAATCTATTGTAGGATCCGAAGATATGACTGAAGCACAAATTGCTGAAAATGTGGATGCTGTATTAGATGTTCTTGATAGAAACCTTGAAAAAGGTCAAAAACAAATCAAGGCTTTGTATATTAAAACAACAATGGGACCTGTAACGAGGGTGATCTAAAATGCCACATGTTGCAGATTGGAAAAAAGAAAAAGTAGCTGAACTTGAAGAGTTAACAAATAATAATGAAATCATCGGTATTGTAAACTTAGCTGATATCCCAGCACCTCAATTACAAACTATGAGAAAAAATTTAGGTGACAATGCAATTCTTAAAATGTCACGTAAAAATTTCATTAAAATTGCATTAGCAAACTCTAACAAGGATGTTGAAGGTTTAGCAGACTACCTTGAAGGTCAACCAGCAATGGTCTTCACAGATATGAATCCTTTCAAACTATTTAAAATCTTGGAAGATAGTAAAACGGAAGCTCCAGCAAAAGCTGGTGCTATTGCTCCGGCTGATATTGTAGTTCCAGCAGGAGATACATCTTTCCCTCCTGGACCAATTCTTGGTGAATTACAACAAGCAGGAATTCCTGCAAAAATTGACAAAGGATCAATTGTAGTTCAAGAAGATGCAACAGTTGTACAAGAAGGAGAACCAGTACCTAAAAATGTTGCAGATGTTTTAACCAAACTTGAAATTTATCCAATGGAAGTGGGAATGGACTTACTAGCAGTTTGTGAAGGAGATACAATATATACTGCAGATGTTCTTAAAATTGATGAAGAAGAAACTCTTCAAACAATTGCAACTGCATATCAAAATGCAATTAACTTATCAGTTAATGCAGGTATAGTAAACAGCAAATCTGTCCCTATACTCATACAGAAAGCAGCAAACGAAGCTATGAACTTAGCTATCAATGCTAATATATTAACTTCTGAAACAACTGATAAAATATTATCTAAAGCATATGCTCAAATGTTAGCAGTGGCATCATTATTAAGTGCTGATGCATTAGACGATGAATTAAGTGATAAACTTAACTCAGTACCTGCTCAAGCAGCACCTGAAGATAATACAGAAGAACCTGAAGAAGAAGTCGAAGAAGAACCTGAAGAAGACGAAGAAGAAACTGCAGCAGCAGGACTCGGAGCTTTATTCGGATAGACTCAAGGTACTAGTAAACGGAAAATTTCAAATCTTAATAGCAAATTAAGATTCATTATATAAAAGATTTAAAGGAAAAAATATCAATTGTAATTATTTACAATAAAAAAAACATATATATAAATTAAAAGGTGTATTAACATGGAATACGTATACGCAGCATTATTATTAAACGCAGCAGAAAAAGAAATTAACGAAGAAAATGTATCAGCTATATTAACAGCAGCTGGAATTGACGCAGACGATGCAAGAGTAAAAGCATTAATCGCATCATTAGAAGATGTAGATATTGAAGAAGCAATTGCAACAGCAGCAGTATCAGCAGCTCCAGCAGCCGCAGCAGCTCCATCAGCAGCAGCAGCTGAAGAAGAAGTTGAAGAAGAAGAAGAGGAAGAAGAAGAAGCAGAAGAAGAAGCTGCAGCAGCAGGTTTAGGTGCTCTCTTCGGATAATTATATTATCCAACCTTTCTTTTTTATCTTTTTAATCATACTTCACGAAAAACTATTTTTACTACTAATTTTATTATTGACTATTAATTTTTCTTAAGAATTAGAACTATTTTTTTTGATAACTTTTATAATGCATATTATATTATTGACATCTTTTTGGATTAACAGATTAAGAAAACTTATATGCTGATGATTTCTCTTTTTCCAGGTTCTTATTTTTCTGATTAATTTTTTATACTATTTTAAACATAAACTTAATTATAATGAATTATTAATTTATTAACTTTAATCTAAACAATTTTATCATTACAAATATAATTTAAGTGAGTATTATTATGACTTTTGAATTAGAAGACTTAGGATTTAAAAAACAAGTTTGTAGTAAATGTGGACAAACCTTTTGGTCTATTAAACAACGATCAACATGTGGTGATGCACCATGTGATGAATATGAATTTATAGGAAATCCAGTTACTAATAAACAATTTGATTTAATGGGTATTCAAAAACAATTTAGGGAATTTTTCAAGAACAATAACCATACACCTATAGATAGATATCCTGTATTAGCAAAAAGATGGAGAAACGATGTATTCTTGGTAGGAGCATCAATATATGACTTCCAACCATGGGTAACCAGTGGAATGGTAAGACCTCCGGCAAATCCTCTTACAATTGCACAGCCATCAATAAGATTAAATGATGTGGATAATGTAGGAAGATCCGGCAGACACATGACCTGCTTTACAATGGGAGCACATCACGCATTCAACACGGATGACAACCCAATATACTGGAAAGACCAAACACTAAGATATTGTTTTGAATTCTTGGTAAGTATAGGAATTAACCCTGAAGAAATATCATACATCGAATCATGGTGGAAAGGTGGGGGAAACGAGGGACCATCATATGAAATATGTGCACATGGAGTAGAACTGGCTACTTTAGTGTTCATACAATATGCAACCACCAAGGAAGGATTAAAAGAGATTCCACTAAAAATTGTGGACACAGGTTATGGATTGGAACGTATCGCATGGGTAAGTCAAGGTACGCCAACAGCATATGATGCAACATTTGGTCCGGTAATAGACAAGCTTACAGACCTTAGCGGAGTAGAATTAAACACGGAAATACTATCAGAAAATGCAAGAATTGCAGGAATGATGGATTTGGAAGACATATCCGACCTAAAACTTCTACGTAAAAAGGTTGCAGACAAATTATCCTTAGACCCTGAAATACTTAAAAAGGAAACGGCTCCAATGGAAGCAATATATATTGTTGCAGACCACACCAGATGTTTAAGTTTCATGTTGGCCGATGGAATCATTCCATCCAACGTAAAAGAAGGATATCTTGCAAGATTAGTGCTAAGACGAACGGTTAAATACATGAACGAATTAGGACTTAAAGAATCATTATCTGACATAATGAAAATTCAGTTAGACTTCCTCAGTCAAACATATCCTGAAATCAAAGACAATGCAGCACACATATTAAACATCACGGACCTCGAAGAAGAAAGGTACCATACAACCTTAACCAAGGGTAAAAACTTGGTTAAACGTTCAATAGACAAGCTGAAAAAAGAGAACATAACGTCCTTCCCAACAGACATGTTGATAAATTTCTATGACTCAAACGGAATACCACCTGAAACAGTAGAAAGCATATGTAAGGATTATGACTTTGATGCAAACATACCAGATAATTTTTACACACAAATAGCAGCAGCACACGAAGAAGAAGAGGAAGAGGAAACAGAAGCATTAGAACTGGATTATCCTCAGACATACTTGGCATTCTATGATGATTTAACACAAAGGGAATTTAAAGCAAAAGTACTTGGAGTGGAAGATTCAAACAAGATTATCCTGGACCAAACAATATACTTCCCTGAAGGGGGAGGTCAGCCATCAGATGAGGGTACAATTACAAGATCAGATGGAAGAGTTCTCAACATAACTTATGCAGAGAAAGTGGATGGCATAGTACTGCATCATGTTGCTAAGGAAGATGTGGATAAACTGGACGAAATTGAAGGTGAAGAAGTAACCGGTGCAATAGATGCCTTAAGAAGGGATCTTTTAACCAGTAATCACTCAGCAACTCACCTAATAATTGCATCAGCCAGAAAAGTGCTAGGAAAACACATATGGCAGGCAGGTTCACAAAATGGTATAGAAAAAACCAGAATCGACCTTTCACACTACAAACGTATAACCACTGATGACTTGAAGGAAATAGAAAAATTAGCCAATGAATACGTAAAACAAAACTTACCAGTAAATATTCAATGGTATGACAGAACTGATGCAGAAGTAAAATACGGATTCAGATTATACCAGGGTGGTATAGTGCCCGGTAAAGACATAAGAGTTGTTGAAATTCCTGGCGTGGACGTAGAGGCATGTGCAGGTACTCACGTTCAAACAACTGGTGATGTTGGAATAATCAAGGTATTGAGAACTGAAAGAGTGCAGGATGGTGTTGAACGTATAGAATATGCTGTTGCAGATTCTGCTATAAACAAAATCCAGGAAATCGATGATATTCTAAGAGAAAGTAGTGATGTATTTGGTGTAGATGCCGAACAATTGCCAAAAACATGTAACAGGTTCTTTAATGAATGGAAAGAACAACAAAAAACAATAAAAGCTTTAGAAAAACAGTTGGCTGAAGCAAAAATATCATCATTACAGGATAACGTTGAAGAGGTTAATGGTTATAGGTTACTAACACAAATATTGGATGCGGATGCTGGACAGCTAAGGGAAATAGCAACAAACTTAGTAGAAAAAGATCAAGTATCTGACATGGCAGTGGTAATAAATAATGAAGGTAACATCGTTGCATCAGCAAACCAATCTGTTGTAGACAACGGACTTAAAATGGGTGATGCAATAAAAACCATTGGAGAATATCTTGGAGGTAGAGGTGGAGGAAAACCAAACCTTGCACAGGGTGCTGGAATGACACAACTTGATAAAAAAGAAGAAGCATTCCAGGCAATTAAGGATATAATAAACAGTTGGTAAATTACTTTTACCAATTACTTTTTTTTCTAATTATCTTTTTTTTACAGAATAATGTTGCGGCCAATTAAAACAAGCGGTAATTATAGTCGAATAAAAAAATAAAGAATATTATGGCCAGTATTGTTAATACATGGCCGTTTTGATTAATTTTTTGTATGTTGGATTGTAGCTTAACGTTTTTTGATTACCGACAATTATCAACTTTCTTTTTGCACGGGTGATTGCAACGTTTAACCTTCGTAGATCTGTTAAAAATCCTAACTCTCCTTTTTCATTACTTCTTACTGTTGATATTATGATGATTTCCTTTTCACGACCCTGGAATCCATCCACACTTTTTACTTCAATATCGGTTTTTTCAGATATCAGCTTAACCTGGTCAGCATATGGGCTGATAATGCCTATTTGTTCTAGTTTAACACCCTGCTTTAGGTATTGATTTGCTAACTCAAGACATATTTTGGCCTCAACTTTATTGATGAATGATTTGGAATCATTTATATGTTCCTCATGATTGTTTTCCATCTGGGATGTGTCAATGAATTTAAGTGCTTTTTCATCTTCACATGTTATGATATCCGCTAATGTAATGTCACTAACATTTTCATCGGTCTGTAATAAGTTGTCATAGAATTCTGAATTAGGAAATTGCATTAACTTTTCATTCATGCGGTATTGAACGTTAAGTAGTTGGGATTTATGTGAATATTTTTCTATCAATGATTCAAACAATGTTTCTTCGAGTTCATATGCCTTATCGCTTATGATGGTAGGTGGAAGTTGCTTGTGATCACCTGCAAGAATAAATCTGTGAGCCTTTGCTATTGGAATTAACACGCTTGGAATTGTTGTTTGTGAAGCCTCATCAATAATGGCAACGTCAAATTTTGTGTTGCTGATGCTCTCCAGGGCTGCTGAAGAATTTGTGGATACTATCACGTCGCTTTCTTCAATAATTTCGTTGATGATTTTGTTTTCTAGTTTTTTAATTTTGTCATAGTAGTCGTTAATTTTATTGTTATAGTCAATCCATCGGGCCATTGATTGAATTGTATCCTTGTTTACTCCTCGGCTGCTTTTATTTCTGGATGCATATTGTTTGATTTGGTTATCTGTTAATCCTCTTCTGTATTGTGGTGTTGGTTTGGTGAAGTATTGTCTTTCTTCAGTATATTCGTCTATTAGATTATAATAACTTTCAAGGTTTGCTCCGAGTTTATGATTTTTTACTTTATGTGCTAGGGTGTATGAAATATTTTCTTTAGATACTCTTTGCGGATGTCCTAATCTGGTAATGTTAAGTTTTTTGTTTGCTGCTATTCGTTCAAGGAGGTTGTCCACTGCAGTATTGCTTTCGGCTGTTGCCAGTATTTTATTGTTTTTTCTTACTTCCTGAAATATTAGTTCAACCAGTGTTCTTGTTTTACCTGTTCCGAACGGGCCGTGAATTAAAAAGAAGTCCGGTGTTGACAGGCTGTTTTTAACGGCTTCTTTTTGGGAGGGGTTGAGTGATTCGTCAATATAGTTGAGATAAACATCGTTGGCTTTTTTGGGGTTTTTCAAGTTTAAATGGTATTCAAGCGCATTTTTTCCTTTGACTGATAGGTTGTTTAAATTGTCTTCCATTCTTTTAAATGTTACGTCGTTAACATATAAATCGAGACGTACTTTCTTTTTCAGTGCCCAACGTGGAATTTTTGAATTGAATGCCAGTTTAATGTATTTGGATCCTTTCTCTGTTACCGTTCCGCTTAATTGGCTGCTAAGTGGGTTTCCGGTACTTACTAAAACCAGGTCTCCTACGCTTATTTCGGTATCTATGTATTTTGACCTGCCATATTGTACAATTGTAAATCCTAATTCTTTTCCTATCTTTTTTCCCCTCATATTATTGACTGCACGTCCTATTTCTTCTCTTTCGATTGAAGACATTTTTTTTATTTCATTTATCATTAATTTTATTTCTTCTTCTCTTTCGAAATTAATTAATTGAATTAGTTTTTCGATATATTTCTTCATTATTAGACCCTGTAAAGATTGCTTATTTAATTACTTTGAAAATAAGGATTGTTAAATATTTTGAATTAAATTGTTGTGCAAATATTTTGGTGTGGAGTTCATGAAAATATGTTGCTTTTTATGAAGGTTATCTGTATTTTCCCGTCTTCTTTTTCTTCCCACTGGACGATATCTCCTTCTTCTAGGTTATATTCTTGAACATATTTTTTTGGTATTATTGTTTGGAGGTCCTGGCTGATTCTGGTTTCTATTCTCATATCTTTTCACTCGTTTATTCTTTATCTTATATTTGGTGTGGATTGTTTTAATTATTTGCTGTTGGTAAAAAAATATGTGAAAAGAGTTCTTTTTTTTATTGGTAAGCTGTTTCTGCTAAGTATATCGTGTATATCATTATGAATAAAACTATGAAACAGTTTATGTTGTTTATTATTATTTCTTTCATTTTCATACCCCTTAAAAAATAAATGGTATATACCTATACCCCTACAGGTATATTGTATTTTTGTAGTATTTAAATGTTTAAGAAAATCCATTTAAAAAACATTTACACCAACACAATTAACATTGAAAAAAAAAACACTTATGAGCATTAAACAAATAATAGGAATATACTCCGGACAACAGTCACAGCATCTATTAAATTATAACTATTTTTATAATAAATTACATAGTAAATAATGATAATTCTAAAACAAAGATAAAAAAAAATTCTTAAAGGAATATTATATTAACAACAGAACTGGAAGGGAGTTTATGGTAAAAACAGTTGAGGAAATTCAATCCAAATTAGATTCTGGAGAAGCAGTAGTATTAACCGCCGATGAATTAAAAAGTAAAATAAGAAACAATGAAGAAATTAGCATAGATGATGTTGATGTCATAACATGCGGAACAAGTGGAGTAATGAGTGGAACTACAGCATTGTTCCACATACCAATAGCACAGCCAGGTTCATTCAACAAAGCAAAAGAAGTATACATGAACGGAATTCCGGCATATCCTGGACCATGTCCAAACGAATTATTGGGAACCGTGGATGTAATCCTATACGGAACAAACCATAGCGAAAGCATTGAAAACTATGGTGGAGGATTCTTAATCAAAGACCTGCTGGATGGTAAACAAATCGACGTAAAAGTAATAGATGTCGAAGATAACGAATTCAACACCAAAGTAACCCTGGATGATATGCCGACAGCAAGGTTAATAGGTACACGTAACGCTTTCATGAACTATAGTTCATTCACAAATCCGGATAAGGTTTCAGTAAAATCCATATTCAATGCAGCACCAATGGAAGGACCTTACAATTCATTCACATTTAGTGGTTGTGGAGAAATAAATCCATTACAAAACGATCCAAAACAAAAAATCATAAACAAGGGAACAAAAGTACTGTTAAACGGATCAGAAGGAGTAGTGATTGACAACGGAACAAGAAGCACGCCAGAAAAACCTAACCTGATGTTAACTGCAGACATTCATGACATGAAATCCTATTACTGTGGCGGTTTTAAAACGGGTATGGGTCCTGAAATATTCAACTCAATCGCAATAGCAATTCCTGTATTGGATGAAGAAATTCTGGAAAATCTTAAAGTTTTAAACAAGGATATTCCATTGCCAGTCTGTGACATTCATGGAAGACATTTGCCAATTGACACTGTAGACTATAGTGTATGGGAAGATGTTGAATATAGGCCTACTACCGAACCAGACATGTGTTTCAACTGTATTCCATGTTTACCTGCACTTTATTGTCCTACAAATGCCTATGATAAGGATACGAAAACAATAGATCAGGAACTTTGTTTCGGCTGCGGGTACTGTTCTATGGTTTGTCCTAGAGGAATTCCAATTATTGACATGGGCAGCATTTCCATAGAAGCAGAGGCAAAAACAAGAAACATACAAGTAACCTGTAGGCAATCGGATAAAAAAAGAGCTTTAGATATTTCATCGGAACTAAAAGAAAAACTTTTAGACGGTTCATTTAAACTTTAACCTCCACCAACCTTACTTTTTTATTTTTTTCAAAATTTATTAATAAATCAAAAATCATAGTTATATATGTATGATAAGAGCAGTATTTTTTGATATGGATGACACTTTATATGATACTTCAGGGTTTGCTGCAATTGCACGTAGGGCTGCAGTAAAGTCTATGGTACATAACGGGCTTAAATGTACTGAAGATGAAGGCTATGATGAGTTAATGAGGATAGTTAAAGAAAAGGGTTCTAACTTCGATAAACATTTTAACCTGCTAGTTGAAAAAATAAACGGCAAATCAGATCCGTTGATAGTTGTAAACGGAATTATAACATACCACAACACCAAATTTGCTATGTTAAAATTAGAACCTGAAACCTTCTCCATTTTACTCTATTTAAAAAGTCAGGGTTACAAGGTTGGCCTGATAACTAACGGTAAGGAATTAAAGCAATGGGAAAAGCTTGTTCGTTTAGACATGTACCCTTTCTTTGACGATGTTGTGACAAGCGAATCGGTAGGTGTGGAAAAACCTAATCCCGAAATATTCAACATTGCAATGGAAAGGCTTGGAGTAACCTCAGGTACTTCTTTAATGGTTGGCAATAATTTTGATGCAGACATCTTGGGAGCTTGTAATGCCGGAATGCAAAGTATGTTAATAAATTCTAAGCTAACAGATGAACAAAAAGAAATACTTGAGGATATGGAGTGTTTAGAGGATGTTAGAGAAATAAATAACTTGCTTGATTTGATGAAAATATTATAAACAATAAAGTGTATATCCTATTTAATTCATAAATAATACTATCTTAAAAAAAAGGGAACTTTACATAAATGGAGATAAAATTATGGAATTTTTATTATTATATTCTGAAATCATTCCGACAATTCTTGCAATAGCAGGAATCTATTTCATTTTAACGGGTGGTTTGGAAGAGAATAGAACACAGTTACTGGTTGGTGTAGGCCTATTTATACTGGCAGTAGTAGTTCCATTTGTAACATTATCTATACTTATCTAATTCTTTTTCTATTTTTTCCTTACTACTTTTAAGCGGACCTTTATTTTCTAGTTTTTCTTTTGCAGCAATGGATGCAAATAATCCTGATTCAAAAATATTGCCCGTTTCCTCTAATTTGGCAATGTATGCTGCTATGTATGTATCGCCTAATCCCGTGGCATCTACTGCATGTTCTGTTTGTATTGCCGGAATGTTGTAAATGTTATCCTCGGAATATATTGTGGATCCTCTTTCGGCTTTTGTGATAATTATCTGTTCCAACGCATATTTTTTGAGTAATTTAAGAATGTGTTCATCTCTTATATTTTTTAGATTGAATGCAGTTTTTGCCTCATTTTCATCTAAGGAAATTATATCTGTATTTTCCAGATATTTTTCCTTGTTTTTCCAGTTTCTTTTTATGACATTGTTTTGGTTGTCTGTCTGTCTTAAATATCCTTGTGGAATCAGAACTGTTTTAATATCTTTTTCTTTAAAAAATGCAATTGTTTCGGCAGGTATGTCATATGGGGATAATGGGGATAAAAGTACGCTGCTCACATTGTCCAGGGGCATGTCTATGTTTTCGGGAAAGATTGGATTGTTTGTAAGTGTTGCCTTTTGTCTTCTATTGAAGTTTTCATCATAAATGTTTGTATATTCCATGGTTTTATTTGTAAAAATAAATTTGATGTCTGAATTAATTTCATCTAATAATTTTACATCTTTTTGGGATATTGAAATAATTGAAGTAACCCCATATTTTAGTGTGTTTAATGTTAACGTTTGATAGAATATTGCTCCGCCAATTTGAAAATATTTATCGGATGGTGTAATAATATAATCTTTTGTAACAGGACCTATAGCAAGTATTCTTTTATTCATCTTTTTCACCATTCATGTTTTTCAAGTAATCCTTCATGAAGGACAGTTCCTATTAAAAAATTACAGATACCATCTTCAACGTACTTTTTCATGCTTTCATTAGTTATTCCGCCGGCCATAATATGTTGTGTGTAAGGGGTTTGCGATACGATATTTTGAATAAATTCGTTCTCGTTTCCTTGTTTTGTACCGACTTCCGAAATATTCAATATGATTGTATAGTCGGGTTTGACTTGATTAACTAATGAAATTATATCATGTAACTTGATGTTTGAATTTTGAACAAGCAACTCATTATTTTTAATATCAATACTTAAAATTATATTTTCAAATGCTAACTCTTCGAATATTCGGATAGCTTCATCAATACTTGTCATAGTTTCAGTGGCAAGTATGGAGTAGGTGCAGATATTTTTGTTTGATTGAACATCTTCAATGGAATTTGCACCGTTATCCAACAAAACGGGAAGAATATCATTAAGCTGTGATATTAACTGGGAGTTGTCTCCAATATTTTCAATCTTATCCAAATCAGCAACATATATGCATGAGGCACCAGCCTTTTTAAGATTCTTTACAATTTCAATAGGATCTTCTCCAAAAACACTATTTAATTTCGTATAAGTATCTCTTTTTCCAGATTTTCCACTCACACACTCATTATTTTTAACATCAAATACAGGTATAATCATATCAATCTAAATTATTATTTCTTTTTTCAACATATTCATCAACAGCATTCAAACTTAAGTCAACGGCAGTCTGTGCTAAGTCATCAGGTAGTCTGGCATCGCTATCCAAATCAATGTCTATGTCGATGTCAAAGTTGTCTTCGCCACGAAGCAGATTAATGGTAATGTTAATGTCTTCAAAATCTTTTTTGTTCACATGTTTTAAGATATATTTTTCACTAGTGGAATATGCTAATTCAATAATTTCTTCAACTTCTTTATCTGTTAATGGAATCAATTTAATTTCTCCTAAAGATTTAAAATTAGTTTATTGCTTATGGTGGTTAAAAAAAAATAACAATAGACTATTAATAATCTATTGTTGGATTTGGCTCATTGCTGTTTGAAGACTTGCCTGTAATTCTTCAAGTCTGCTTGAAATACGTTTTTCCTGTTTTTCAATGGTTTTTTGTCTGATTTCAAGCATTTCTATGTTGTCTTTTAATTCTGCTTCACTTTCTGCTTTTGTTGTTTTGATGAGTAATGGACCTGCAGTTTTGTAAACTTCTTGGTCATCACTTGTTTTTGATAACTCATCCAAAGCTTTTTTTGCTTCATTTATTTGTAATGAAACTGTCTGTTTTTGCATAGCAATTGATTGAGCTTGTTGTTGTACTTGTTGGAATTGGTTTAATTGTTCTTGAACATTTTGTTGAATATCCATATTATCACCTAAATTTTTATTTTTATAAAGAATATAATTAACGTAAAAATTATTATTTCATACTATACTAATATCTCTTTTTAATTATTATTAAATTTTTAATATATCTGTGGATAATTTTATCCATCTTACATATGAATTTATGGAAGCACGTAATGAAACAACATCATTGGAAAAAATTTTAATAATAATGGTATTATTATCTAATTCAATTTCTGTTGTAGACCTCTCATTATGAGCATAGGTTACTTCCGGCTTGATTGAGTTATAAACTATTTCAGCATCACCGGCCGAATCTAGTTCAATGCTCAAAAGAGTTTCAATATTATTCAATATTTTTTCCGTCATTATATCATCCACATGCTTATTCACTGATTTTAAAACCTTTAATGTATATTTTATATTTAGTATCTTCTCCTTTTTTATCAAAAAAACTTGCACTAATGAATTTTTCATCATCCTGTATTACAATACAGTTTTCCTTAATTTTTTCATCAGTTTTAATAACTTCACATTCGGATAGGAATTCCTCAAAGTCTGAAGATTTATTAATAATTATTATTTCATCACCGGTGTTGACTTTATTATTCTCTTGAGGTAATGATACTGTAATATAAATGCTTCCAACCGGATTTTCTGAATCATTTTCCAAATCATATATGTTTAAACTACTAGGATTGCCTTTTGTTTCAGTAATCATAATCAAAAAGGCATTTTCATATTGTTTTGCTTGGTTAACAACCTTGGAAAAACTGGATTTACCCCTATTGATGTATGTTCCATTAAAATAATGTTTTAAAAATTGAGCAAATCTTCTAGTAATCTGTGATGGTTTTCTACTAGTTGATATAACTAGTTCAGAATTGATTTTAAATAACATATTAATTTCTCTTATGTAAAATTATATAAAAATAGTTAATAAAAAGGATAGAAAGGGAGAACCCTTATAAAAATAGTAAAAATACTTATCGAGCTTTAATAGTACGTTTTACTACTGGTACTTCTTTGAATAAAATTCTGTATCTGCATTTGGGACATTTTGATTCAGAATATTTTTTAATATCAACTGTTTGTCCACATTTAATGCATTTGTACATGATTATTCTCCTCCAACGATACGTTTAATGTTACGTTTTGCAACTTTTCCCATTGGTGTACTTGGAATGTATGCTCCACCGGTAAATACGTTACCACATTTTTTACATTTCCAGATACCAGCGTGTGTTCTTTTGACTCCTGGTCTATCACATCTAGGACAAACGTGTTTTGCATGCATTTTGTCTTCAATATCTCTGACAGTTCTTTTAGCTTTTCTACCATATCTAGCACCAAAACGTCCAGTAGATCCAACTTTACTTTTTCTTACCATTTTTTCACCTTCCGTTAAGTTAATATTAAAAATATTATTTTATCTTTCCATAATCTCTGAAATATTTTTGAAGATAATAAACAATTAGAGCATTATTCACCAACAAAAACCTATAAAAATGTTATATGAACATCACTCTTCATTTGTATTCATTTACTAAAGAAAGTAACAGCTTACCTGCTGCACTTCAAATAATTAGCTTTAAAAATAATATTATTTCGGAATTAAAGTAATAGACACCTAAAATCTATCATCCTTATAATATAACTATATAATATCTTTAAATTTTATCTAATATATACTTATTGTTTTATGTTATCAAGTATGGAAAATAACTCCCTACTCATATTAAATGCAATGTTCATGGCTTTCATAACCTCTTGAACGCTCAAAATATCCAATCCACATTTTTGAATGGCACACAACGTACCATCTTCCTTAAAACCTATGGATAAGCTAGCATCCATCAGCGTTTCCTCAACATAAAGGGGATCAACTATTAACTGGTCATTTATTTTAACGACGGTACATAAAACACTCCTATTTTTAATAGGTAATCCCTGTAAATGATCGGTATCGATGGTTACTTCATCATTAACAAACTTAACGGTAGGTATTTTGGTTGTTAATAATGCACTGACTGCAGCTAAACAAGCAGCATCCATTAAATTACCGTCATAATCCAAAATGTTTATATCAACATGCAGTTTCCAGGTTTTACTGCCTTCAATAATGCATAATTTTTCCAAATCAAGTAAAGGAGCTTCCCTAATTGCTCTGTCAACTACACGGGATATTTCTACAGCAAACTTGTTTGGAGGACCATACTCAAAATTTCTACTGGCAATGGCAAGTAACTCCGTATTTGTTATGATAATTCCTTTATCCGGTGAGTTACTAAAAGGTGATCCTATTTGTGCCTTAACTCCTGCAAGTACAGTTGTTCCACCAATGGATACCATGGCAGAACCTTCTGCTTTACTCACATAATTGGTTTGGATACGGATATCCCTGTATTGTATGAAATCTCTTTCATCAATTCTTTTTTCATGATTCAGCATGTCAAAAATTTTTTCTTTGGACACTTCCGAGAGAATATTTACCATTTTTATTCTCCTCCGTATTTTTTAAGTAGGGTTTGTTGTTGTAGTTGGTTGATATAATAGCATCCATCAAAGGCTAGTTGTAATGCTTCTTCAAATTCAGGTACTGACAAATTGCCGTCCATTTGTAAAAATGTTATTTCACCAGTTCTCGGCATTATCGCAACAGGCATATCTGCTTCTCCGGTCTGATCTTCCTCTTCGGACAAATCAACAACAATATGATTGTCCACTTTTCCAACAGCGCATGCACTAATCAAGTCTTTCATGGGTATTTCAGCATCTGCAAGTGCAAGGCTGGCTCCAACAATACCCAAACATCTGGTTCCCCCTTCAGCTTCTAACACTTCTATTGAAATATCTATAGAACTTCTAGGATATTTCTCCAGAAATATTGCCGGGGTGATAGCTTCAGAAATTAATTTTGAAATTTCTGTTGACCTACGATCAGGTCCGGGTCTTTTACGTTCTAAAACAGAAAAAGGAGCCATATTATATTTGCATCTTAAAACGGCACCATCAGGTTTTGAATGCTTTTTTGAATATAATTCCTTTGGCCCATATACTCCTACTAAAATCTTGTTTTTTCCACATTCAATATATGCGGAACCATCAGCATTATTCAATACTCCTACTTCCATTTTTATTGTACGTAATGAATTAAAGGCTCGTCCATCTTTTCTAGTAAATTGTTCTTTCATGTTTATTCTCCATCATATCATAAGTTCATAATTTTGGACTGAACGATTTTAATTAAGTTATGTTTAAATGGCTGGCTTTCTATTTCTTCAATGATTTTAATTATTTTTTCAACATTTTCCTTTAAACCATTTATCCATACTAATCCATTTTTAGCAATTATTATATCAGTACAGGTATATTCTTGAATCATACTTGTAAGAAATGCATTTTCTTCACTTAAAAAATGCACAGTCGGTTGTTTAACCCTGATAATTGTACCTTGATTAAATTTACCTAAACCGTGTGATCGGATAGTTAACTTTACCCTATTAATTTCATCAACTTGAGCCACTCTAAGCAATAAAATATCCTTAATGTTGATGATTTGATTCATATTCTGCTCATTTTTATCGTATAGCTCAGAAGTTGATAAATATCCTTGGTATGTGCTATTAATATTTATGGTCCAAGAGGAATAAGATGAACTGGTTACGCGTCCAATAATTAAATCACCATATTTTGGTTTGTACGTATACTTAAACGGGATTACACTAATGGTTTCACTTTCTAAATAAACTATTCCAGTCATATTGGAGTATATTTTTCCGTCTTCTCTAAAAGTTCCTCTGCCTAATGTAAGATTACTATCTGATAATAAATGTCCAGGTAAAACAATTTGTTTGTTATCTACGAACATCATCGTTATCACTCTTACATGCTTGGTTAAAGAAGTTTTGTTTCAACTTCACCGTGAGTTAAACCACTTAGTTCCGTGTAAAATTTATCTTGAAGACCACCAGGAATTTCTACAATACCAATCCAGCTACCATCGTTTTCCCATTCCTCTTTAATTAATTTTCCGTACTGTGTAATTACGGAATATGATTTGCCGGCATATGTTCCCGGAATTTTCACGGCAACCTGAACTTTTTCTATTCTAATCGGTATTTTTGTTAAGATAGCTTTTACTGTTGGTTCAATTTGTTCTTCAACAGTTTTCATAGGGTCAATATGGACCTTTGCTTCTTCCATTGCTTTTGCAATACGTTGAGGTGGGTGTGGAAGTTTTGTTTGTGGATTAATTGCTTCCTGGGAAATTTTACTAATTACCTGTTTGGTTTTTTCTTCCTGCATTTTTCTTCTTTGGTTGGCAGTAATTTGTATGTTTCCTTTTTTAATAATTATGTCTGCCACTTCCAAAGGATCTGTTGTTTCAAATGCTTTTTCCATATTTTCTTCAGATGCCTTATCCGCTTTATGTGCATCTTTAAATATTTCTTCAACAGCTAAAACTTTTTCTATTTCAATGTCATTTCCTCTTTTATAATCAGCAGCTAATTCAGCATCTACTAAAATTTCAAATCTTTCGCCATAACTTTCTAATCGTGCTATAACTGCATCGTCAACATTTACCATTTCATTCACCTATTGTCATGAATAATTTTTTTATATTTTTTAAGTTTCTCTTTATTCATGTAATAGTTTATAAATTATAACAAATATTTGTTATGATTATTTATTTTTGAAAAATGGGGTTATGTTTTGAAAGGTTGATTATTATATAAAAATAGTTTTTTAATGGGCGTTTATAAAAAAAGGGGGGTTTTTGTGAAGATTATTCGTCATCTTCACTTGAAGTTTCTTCATCTTGTGTTTCATTTTCTTCTGAAGATTCGGCTTCTTTTTCTGCTTTTTCAGCTTCTTTTTTAGCTTTGAGTTCGGCTTTTCTAGCTTCTTTTTCTTCTGCTTCTTTTTTAGCTTGTTCTTCAGCTTCTTTCTTTTCTTGTTCTTTACGTTCAAGAACTTTGTTTAAGTAAACTTCAATTTCTTCAGCGTCTAATTTTCTGTATTTTGCACTTTCTTTATCTACAACTGAAATTTCTACACTGTCTTCTGCTACTTTACCATCAGTTGCTTTGTAGATTCCTTCAATGGCTAAATCAATTGCTTCATCGAGTGATATTTCATCATCATATTTTTCTTCAAAGAATTCTAATGCTTTTTCACGTCCAAATCCGATTGCTGTTGCTTTGTATTCTACTAATGCACCACTTGGATCTGTTTCATATACTCGGCATTCGCCATCTGATACTCCACCGATAATTAGTGAAATACCGAATGGTCTTATTCCACCGCTTTGGGTGTACATTTGTTCTAAGTCACCGATGTATTTGGCAAGACCTGTTACTGATATAGGTTCATGGTATTGTAATTTGTTTACTTGTGCCTGTCTTCTTGCAATATCAACAAGTCTTCTTGCATCAGCAACTAATCCACTTGAAGCCGTACCGATGTGTTCATCAATTTTGAAAATTTTTTCGATTGAAGTAGGTACCACAAGTTTGCTTTTAACTTTTTTATCTACTGCAAATATTACACCATCTTTTGATACAATACCTACTGATGTTGTTCCTCTTTTTACTGCTTCTCTTGCGTATTCAATCTGGAATAAACGTCCATCTGGGCTGAATACGGTTAAAGCTCTGTCATATCCTTGACTTGAAAATTGTTGCATGTGTATTACCTCGTTATATTTTTTTCTTTAAAAATTATAGTAATTTATTTTTTTTTATTTATTTTTTCTTATAATAATTATTATTACCTTATGTTATTAATATATTTTTTTCATTGATTATAAATTTATACTTTAAAATAAGACCATAAAAAAATAATAGAAAAAATTAAGATGGGGAAGATGTGTGAATGTAATTATTCAATAAATTTTTGTGCATATTCGATTACATTATCGACAAATTTGGTGCTACTTCCAAGATACGTGTGAGGATCTAAAGTTTCATCAATTTCTTCCATGCTCATGTACTTAAGAATTTCATCTTGTTTGGATACCATTTCACGTAAACCAGTATTTTCAGCATAGGCATCCATTGCGCAACGTCTTACAAGAGCATAAGCACTTTGTCTTCCCATGCCTTTTTGGGTAAGTTTGGACATGAATCTTTCAGCCATTACCAATCCGTTACTTGCATTTAAATTGCGTTCAATATTTTCTTCATAGAAATCAAGTTTTGTAAACAGTTTTATGGATAAATTCAAGATGTAATCCGTTAAAATTGCAGATTCAGGTAAAATAATTCTTTCACATGAGGAATTTGTTAAATCACGTTCATGCCATAATGGATTGTTTTGTAATGCTGCGTTAACGTATGATTTAACAACTCTTGCAACACCACAAATTCTTTCTCCAGTAATAGGGTTTCTTTTGTGTGGCATGGTACTACTACCCATTTGTTTTTCAGGGTCGAATTTTTCCCCTACTTCTGAAAGTTCCGTTCTTTGTAAGTTACGAACTTCTAATGCCATTTTTTCAAGTGTACTGCATAGGTTTGCAAGTGTCATCACGTATTCTGCATGATTATCTCTTTGTACAACTTGGTTGGATATGTGTACCGGATTTAATCCAAGTATTTCAGAAACTCTCATATGAATTTCATAACCCGTTTCACCCAATGCTGCTGTTGTACCAACTGCACCGGTCATCATTCCAACGCATACGTGTTCTTTTGTAAGGTCTAATCTTTCAATTTGACGAGTTAATTCATCTATGTATATTGCAAATTTCATGCCATACGTTGTTGGCAGGGCGTGTTGTCCGTGGGTACGACCGATTGTAACGGTATTTTTATGTTCTTCGGCAAGGTCTATTAATATTTTGATCAATTTGATAATTTTTTCTCGAATTATTTCTATTGAATCTTTTAGTTGTAATGATTGTGATGAATCGATAATATCGTTACTTGTAGATCCGTAATGTACGTATTCTCCGGCACCATTATCACATACTTCTTCAAGTGCTTTCATCAGTGCACCGATATCGTGATTTGTTGCTCTTTCTATTTCATCTACTCTTTCTTGTTTAACGTATTCTGTTGTAGCCTTTTTGTTAATTTCATCTGCTGCTTCTTTAGGTATTAAACCTATTTCTCCTTCTGCTTTTGCAAGTGCAGCTTCTACTTTTAACATGTTTTGTAATTTTGCTTCCTGTTCCCATACGGCTTTCATTTCTGGAGTACCATATCGGAATTCTATTGGATGTATTGCCATAATAATCAATTTAATAATCTTTTTATAATAAATTAAAATGTAAAAAAATAATTTTCGTTAATATATAATATATCTTTCAAAATTAATAATAATTTACCATTCCAATTCCATATACTAATTAATGGAAAATAATTAGTAAAAATGATTAT
>JAZUCJ010000072.1:0-2928 GCA_045639105.1 Methanosphaera sp. | reverse complement strand
ATAAAAATAGAAATTTATATTAAAATAACTAATAAATACATTAGAAAAAGTGCATTAAATGTATTTTTTTCTAAAAAGACAGATAAACAGTAAATATAATCTTTTTAATCATTACATACAATCAAATACTACAATAAAATGATTAAAACAATACTTAGTAATGGTTAAAAAAAATTATATTAATAAATTATTGTTAAAAGATTTATAATACGAATTAATAAAATTCATATTTTAAATCAGTTGTTAAATTAAATTAAATATTAATTTAAGAGGAAAACCATGAGATTGAATAAGAAATTATTCTGTTTCTTATTTGTAATGTTTATCACAATAATTTGTTGCTGTGCTGTTTCAGCAGCTGCTGATGCTGACTTGGAAACCTCAACTGCAAATAATTATAATGTGGTTTCGAAAGATGTTGAACAAACCAATTCAAACGTCTATTCAGATGAATCAGTTAGTTTAACTGAAGACACATTACAAACTAATCCAGAAAAATTAGAAGAAACAATAAATCAGAATGGTGTAGAAGATAAAAACAATAATTCAAATAAAATCGTAAAAACTAAGGTTTCAAATCGTGCAGTGAAAACTGATACAACATGTACTGGTGAACAATTTCTCGAATTAGCAGATAATGGTATCATTGAATTGACTGAAGATGTTAATATAACGTCTGTTGTTACAATGAATAGTGATTTACGAGTAAATGGTAACGGATATAAAATTACATGTTCTGGAAATCATAATCTTTTTGATTCAACTAATAATATGTATCGGTTAACATTATATAATCTTACAGTTACTGGTGTTTCACATGGATATTACGTGATTCATAAAGGATTTGAACATACTTTCATAGCATGTGATTTTATTGACAATACCGGAATATATGATGAGCCCGCTAAAATTCATAATCAGCTTGCTGTAACTATGATTAATTGTCGTTTCACTGGTTGTGACGCATATGCTTTTAATTCAGATACTTCAGGTACTCAAAATCGTAGTTTCGAGGTATATAATTGTGTTTTCGAAGATAATCAAAACCCAATATTTTGCATGTTCCAACATTCAACTTTCACCGGATATAACTTCATAATTGATGGTGGATTATTAACCAATAATACTAAAGATGACTATGTGGGTGATAAAGGCAGTAATAAACCTATAGAGAGACAAAAACAAATTACTATAGATATTTCTGCTAAACAACTAATTCCATCAATTGATATTAGTTGTCTAGATAAAGTTTATGTTGATGAACTAAATGATATCAATGTAACTTTAACAGTTGAATTTAATTATAAAGGAACAACTATTGCATTAGGAGCACCAAGAGAAAACTTAACATTAGAATTAAAATATGAGGATGGAACAACCGATTATTTATATGGAACAATAGATAGTGAAGGAAAGGTTAAAAATCTAACCGACTATGCTGGTAGAACATTTAACCAGGTTGCCGGTTCTAAACCAGGAACTGTAATTATAACCGCAAATTTCAATGGTTCATCTTATATAGATGATGATGGAAATCAGTTATATGGTCCTACAACTGCAACAAAAAATTATAAAATTCTTCAAATTCCAACAACAACGGTTGTAAGTAATGTAACTGGAAAAGTAGGAGTTCCTACTAAAGTAAACGCAACCGTAACCAATAATACGGCTGGAACAGGAAATAATGATCCAGTACCTCAAGGTACAGTTACATTCTATTTCAATGATATAGAAATAGGAAATGCTACAGTAAATGATGGTTTTGCAGAATTAACAGGTATAATATTTAATCATACAGTAAATGAAACAAATCCTGGAAGTATAAAAGCAGTATATCATGATGAAAATGGAAAATATCTAGATTCAGAATCATCATCAAGAACAGATAATTTAATACTGCCTGGAGAAGCAGAAATAAAAGCTACTCCTGATCCTGATAGTGATATTCCAGGAAAAAATTCCACAATTACAATTACTGTTACTGATAAGAATACTGATTTACCTATTAATGGTATTGTGAATATAGATGGTACAAGTGTACCTATCAACAATGGTGTTGGATTATACAATTATACTATCACTGAAAATACTCTTCGTGAGGGTACTACACTTGTAGCTGAGTTTAGTAGTCCTGACTATGAAGAAGTTAGTGATGATGTAGTAATTAGTAGGGAACTTATTCCTACAACTACTGTTGTAAATCCTGTAAACGATACAGTATATTCACCAGTAATTATTACAGCTAATGTAACTAATGAATCAGGAATGATTGTAAATCAGGGTATAGTTACCTTTACATTAGATGGTGAAGTGATTGGAACTGCAATAGTTTCAAATGGTCAAGCAAGTATAACCGTAACTTTCAATGAAACTTTTGAAGATGCAATTATCAATGCAATTTATGTAGATTATGACGAAGATTACGAAAAAATAATCTTTAAAAATAGTGAAGGTTCTAATGAAAATACAGGAAAAACTACAATCAGAAAAAGAGAAGCAAATATAGAAGCTATACCTAATCCTGCCAGTGATATTCCAGGTACCATTAGTAATGTAACTATTACAGTAACAGATGTTGCAGACAATACAATATTAGTTAATGGTACTGTTAATGTAATTGATTTAAATAATAGTCAAACAATAGGTACTTTCAAAATTGAGGAATGTAAAGGAAATTTCACATACCCTATTGATGATACTACCCTCCTAACTGGAAATTATATAAATATTACATTTAACGGCGATAATTATGACAGTATTAGCACTATAATAAAAATCAGTAGGGAACTTATTCCTACTACTACTGTTGTTGATCCTGTCTCTGGTACTGTTGGTGTTCCTGTTACTGTTAGTGCTAATGTGACTAGTAGTAATGGTAGAACTGTTGATCAGGGTAAAGTTACTTTTACCTTTGATGGTGAAGTGATT
>JAZUCJ010000071.1:0-19730 GCA_045639105.1 Methanosphaera sp. | reverse complement strand
AAAATGAATCTGGAAAAAAGTAGAAAAAATGCAATAAGTCTAATAAAAAAAATGATTTAATTGATATAATAATTATTAAGTATAATCTGATGTCAAATAGGTAAGCATAGTGTTTTTATAAATACTCGTGGAAACTAAGATTATAATTCATCGATTAAGTAAAAACCAGAACAGAAATTATCGAAGTATCTTATTTCCCACCATAACAGCCTTATCCATTTGGTCATTTTTAGTTTTAATTATGCCCTCCTTTGCATTACCAATCAACAATTCAACATCCTCAACATCAAAGCCTATACCCCTAAAAATATCGACGCTGACTTCAAGATTATGCTTGATATACTCATACATCGGCGGATCAATAGCGGCCTGACTGGCTATAAGCGAAAACTTTTTACCAACAACATTATACTTATCAGTATTATTTAACACCGCATATAACCTGTCAATAAATATTTTTGCAAGACTTGATACGTTTCCCATATATACGGGAGTAGCCAATATAATTCCATAAGCATCCCTAATATCATCATATATTTCCTGCATGTCATCATCCAATGCACAAACACCTTCATGCTCAACACAGTATTCATCAGCCTGACAAGTTTTAATATTCATATTGTTTAAGTCATAAATTTTTACAACAGCACCCCTGTTTTCTGCCGTTTCAAGAGCCTTTTCCAATGCAATTCTCGAATTGCTAAGATTTCTAGGACTGCTATTAATACCAATAATTTTCATAGATTATCACCGTTAACGTTAATATGACAATTAATATATTAAAAAATTTAAAAAAAGATAAATGAATGGGGGGTTAAAAAATAAGTAAGTGATAAAAAAGCTTTAAACTTATATGTTTGCTAAAGCTTCTTTAACTGCTTCAATATCATCAGATACTTCAACAGTTTCATCCACTGGTTCTAAGTGTTTAATGTTACATCTTTTGTTTTTAACTTCGTTTCCTACGATTTCTACAAAGTTTTCATCAATAACATCTACTATAACACATTTTTTCCCAGATTCTCTTCCTGCGATTTTAACACATACTCTTCCTTTTTCTATTGCTGGCATTTATTTCACCTATTTATTTTTGTTCAATACATTTAGTTATAATATCCAACGTTGCCTGTTCATCAAAAGTACCTGTGTTAATTATAATATCATAGATTTCAAAATTATCTATGTCAATATTATGAATTTCCTGGTATCTTTTCTTTTCACTGGCAGTACGTTCTTTAATTTCTTTAATAACCGTGTCAAGACTTTTGTCCTCTCTGTAACTAATGCGTTCTGCTCTAACGTCATCAGGAGTCATAAGCCATATACGGTAATCAGCATCTACAAAAAATGCTGAAATACGACCTTCGACAATCAAGTCATCCGCATCATTTGCGATTTCTGCCTGTCGTTTGTCTAAAGCTATATCAATTTCATCATTACCCTCGGCAAACTCGTTAAACTCCAGCACAGTCATATTATGTTCCTTTGCTAGCTGTCTAAAAACATCACCCGCCGAAATATAGGGGATATTAAGATATTCCGATAAATTCTTGGCTGCAGTTGACGTTCCAGTACCTGCGAGTCCACCGATTGTAATAATCATAATGATCTTGCCTCTTCTTTTAATAATTGTTTTGTACAGTTAGTACAGTACATTCCACCGTAAGGTCTGTTTGGTCTTCTTTGATTTTTAGATAATTTTCTAATCTGGTATGGTCTTCCACGTGGAACAGCATCTAAAACTTTTCCACATTTAGCACATACATGTTTAGAAGGTTTTTTCTTACTGTAGTGTACAACTCTTCTTCCACCAGGAACTCTTTTTACTCTTTTTTTGAATGTTCCTGTTCTAAATCTAGGTGCAGACATTGTATTTCCTCCTATCAATTTATATTAATTATTAAGCAAATGTATTTTCCCTCATATACTCTTAATAATTTCTTTAATACTACATATATTTTTGATAACATAAAATAGTTATCTTTTAGAATTACATTGTTTTTAAACCGAACATTCTTCTGAATACAAAACTCATTGCAAATGATGAGAGAATGTACCATCCGAAGAAGTTTATAGTCAATGGATTTGATTGTGTCCAAAATATATTCCAGATTGGTATTAATAACAAATAATACTGACTGGATGCAATGTTTATTATCACATGACTTATTGCATGATTACCAATCATACCATAATAGATAATCATAATAGGAATTATGGTAATGAATGATGGTTTCATCTGCATCATCATTAATTCCTTATTTTTTGGCATTAATTCCATTTGTTTCTTTTGAACTTTAGCCAATGCTTTTGGATCGCCTGACTTTTGAGCGGCCCGGGCTTCAGTTTGTAATTCCTTCATTTCAGCTTGAAGTTCCGCCATCCTATCATAATCTATTAACAATTTTTGTAATAACACAATAAAGAATGCAATAATCGTTGCAATTATGAATATTGTGATGATTGGATTGGATGGTGTTGGATCCAAACTAATCAATGGATTAAGTAAAAAATCTAAATAACTCATTTTTAAATCCTCTAGGATAAAATATCAACTATATCAGATACTGCTTTTTCTAATCCATCATCGTTATTTTGTACCATAGCTACTGTTGCTCCAGTTTGAACTGCATAACTCATAGCTGTTGCCCTTGACATTGCCTGATGTAAATCTATTTCATCAGTATACTCCATGTCACGAACACGAGTTGGGTCATTCATTCTTCTGTACATGATTTCACTAGGTTTAGCTTCGATTAAAATAAACTGTGTTGGTTTGAGTTCATCTAATACCCATATTGGTAAACCTGGTAAAAATCCTTTTGGAGTTTTAATAGTACAATGTGTATCAATAATCACATCATCATTTTCAGCCATTTCATGGATTTTAACAGCTGCCTGTTGTTGAACTTGCTTTTGAATTTCAGGATCTAATTTTCTCATGTCATCTCTTGATTCAACTAATCCTTTTTCTTGTGCAATATCAAACATGACATTTCCATAATTGATGTTTACATAGTCAATTTCTTCTAATACTTTATTTAATACTGTTGTACTACCAGTACCAGGTATTCCTGCAAGTACTACTATGTTCATTATAATCACTTCAAATATTATTTAAATTTATTATTTAATAAATTATTAAAAGTAAAAATATTTATATTTTTACTATTTTTTAATAATCTTATTCGTCACCTAAGAATCTTCTTAACATTGGGTTTACATCCATAAGTTGTTCTTTTGCAATTTCTTCATATAATCTGTAAACAACACCTACGGTAAGTAATACCCCAGTACCTCCACCTAATGCACCGGTAAGGTCTGCTGCAAATGCAAGTAAACCTACGAATGCACCACCGAGTACTGTAATTGTTGGGATGTATTTATCCATTATTCTTCTAAACTGAACTTTACTACTTCTAAATCCGGGTACTTGTACACCCATATTGGACAATTGCTGTGAAACCTGTTTTGAACCGATTCCACTAATTTCAACCCATAGTAAAGCAAATAGAATTGATAATCCTATAAATACTATTGCATAGATTAGAACCTTCAACGGATCTGTGAATAAAACAGATATGCTTGAAGGAGTGCTTAAATAATATGCAATACCACTAATTGCTTGACCTTGTGATACTTCTCCTAAAATTGGGAATCCTACTGATTGGAACAAACCTGCAAATAATTGTACATTCAAGAACAATGCACTTACCAAAATTACAGGCATGTTACTAGCATACACAAATTTAAGAGGATATTTTGATCTTGCTCCCTTAACTCCACCATAAGATAATGGAATTTCTACTCTCATACTCTCTGCATATACTACAACTAAGAATACTACGATTGTAGCTATTACAGGAATTAATAGACTGAAGTTTGGTTGTCCAGTCATTAATGAATATATAAATCCAGGTATTCTACCTGCAGGAGCTGATGATGCTGCAGTTGGAAGGAAATTTAATGAACCCACAAGAATTGTTTGTGCTACACCAGCGGCAATGAATAATCCGATTCCGCTACCGAATCCCCATTTACTTACAACTTCATCCATATAAATTATTAATATACCACCAAGAACCATTTGTAATATAAGTATTAATGTATAATCCCCACTTATTGGAGGTAAAGAACCTGTCAATACAAGAACAGCACCTTCAAACAAAGTGAATATTATAGCTAGTAATTTCTGAGTTCCTTGGAATGCAGCTTTATCCTCAGTTGTGGATAAATCTAAGTCTATCAGTTTACCACCAACTAACAACTGCATAACAATTGATGCAGTAACTATAGGTCCTATACCTAATGTAAGGATTGAACCGAAGCTACCTGCCATAACTGATCTTAACTGTGCGAATTGATCCACAGCCGTAGGGCTTAGACCAAATAATGATACTTCTGCTAATACGAAGTATAATACTAAAATTATTCCTGTCCATTTAAGTTTCTCTTTAAACCCAAGTCTTTTTTCAGGATTAGCAACTTGAGGTAAAAGGGAATAAAATGGTTTTATAACATCTAGTGATGACATATTTTACTCCTATGGAAGGATATAAAATTTCTTTATACCCTTAAATATTCATTTATATTATTTCAGCTATACCGCCGGCTTCTTCAATTTTAGTGATAGCACTTTGTGAAAATTTAGGTGATTTAATAATCATTGCATTAGATAATGAACCTTTTGCTAATACTTTGTTGTAACCTAATTCGGTTACGTCTAAGACAATTTGTCCATCTTCTTTTACAGCTACTTCATCAGCTAAATATTTTTCAATATTGTTATCAATATCTGAAAGATTGATAGGTTTAAATTGTTGAATAGTTTTTGTTGGACGTGAAAAACCATATTTACCAAAGTGTTTTGGATCATTGATTACCATCCAAGTTTTGTGGTGTTTGTTTAAACCTGCGTTTCCACGACCTCCGCGATGTCCTGCACCTCGGCGTTTTTTAGTACATCCTCCACCTACAGATCTTGAACCTCGGAGTTTTCTGATTTTTTTAGTTTTTCTTATCATTCATAACACCTGCAAATTTAAATCATTTTTTCAAGTAATTCATTAATATTTTCAGATCTGTAACCAAGTGAACCTCCTTCGGAATAAGGTTTTCTTGTACTTTCGTAACCTTTTTTAGGAGGAGCTAAACGGAATATTGGTTTTAAACCAGATTCTTTAAGAGTTGTTTCACCGTTAAGAATTGCTACTGCCAAATCGTCTAATGATTCATAGTCAGTGTTTTCTTTAACATATTCATCGGAAACTCTTTTGTTACCTGGAAGTCTTGCTCTTTCGGAAACTAATTTTTTGAAAGTTTCTTCAGAAACTTCACCCCATGTGATGTAATCTTTTGCTTTTTGTAACATTCCTTTGTAACTTGGTGTGTCTGGAATTACAACACAATGACTGATTCTTGTAAGATTAAGCATATCAAGTGTATCTGCAATGTTTTTTCTAATTCCAGTTCTTCCACGAATTCTTATAACTGCGTACATAATAAAAACCTCACTTAATCAATTACTCCAAGAGCTTTAAGTTCTTGTTCACTTGATTTTACACTAGATAATGCTTTAAGAGCATCGAATACTGCACCTGCAAAGTTGATGGTTGTTTGTGTTTGACCACTGGTCATACTCCATACATCAGCAATACCTGCTAATGAGAGAATTGTTTTTCCAACGTTACCAATTGCAAGTCCTACTCCTGCCGGTGCCGGAATAAGTGTTGCTTTAACACTGCTCATTTTACCTTCTACTTTGTAAGGTACTGTGTGTCTTCTTCCGCAACCGCAACCCCAGTCACCGCATCCTCTTCGTACTTTTATAAGGTTGTATTTTGCATCATCTACAGCTTTTCTGATTGCAGGACCTACTTCTTGTGATTTACCTTGACCTAATCCCACATATCCGTTTTTATTTCCAACTGCTACAATTACTCTAAAGTTAACTTTTCTACCAGATTTATGCATTCTTTGAACAAGGTTAACATCCATAACTTCTTCTTCAAGATCTGGTAATAGTGCGTCAACAATTTCTAATTCCATTATAGGAAGACCTTTGTCTAATATTTGATCAATATCAGTTATTTCGCCTTCTTTAACTTTTCTACCAAGTTCTGTTTTTGGTTCCCATGCTTCAACATTGAACTTGTTAGTAGAATTCTTGTTGTTTGATCTATTTGATCTTTTGCTCATTGTGTTGCCTCATCTATTTTATTTTTAACGCTTTCAAAATGATCTGGTATTTCTTCAGGAGATAATCCACATCTTATGTAATTTGCGAATTTTGCATTTTTCTCTTCTTCATCCATGTTTTCTGCATATTGTGCAATGTGTTCCCCTCTGATTCTTGAATCGTCAGGTAAAATGGATTCGTTGTGTGGTATGTATAATCCTGCATCTAAAGCTCCTTTAAGTACTGCGTAAATTTTAGTACCTTTAATTGCTGGTTGTAATCCGATATCTAATATTGTTTCATCATAGTCTTCACTAAGTGCTCTTTTACCGAATAAGTAACCAGTTAAGTATGCTGCAGATGTGTTTTTACCGTTACCTAACCAACCAAATTCTTTTAGTTGTTTGGATGTTGCTGAAACTAATGTTTCGTCCCCGTTTTCTCCAATTTTAACTAATTGTGTTATGGTGTGATTTGAGGTAATTCTAACAACCATTCTAGTTTTTTCGAGATCAACTAATTTGTATCTTCTGTTGTAATTAGTTTTTCCTTCTCTTCTTCTTCTGAACTGTACTTTGTATGTTGCTCCACGTGCCATAATCTATTCCCCCGTTTGTTTAAGCATTCCGTGGTCTTTTGCATAAGTTTTCATGTATGATTTACTTCTAAATGCTCCACCTTTTGCCATATTATATAATTTACGGTATGTAGTTCTATCGATTTCATCGTTAGCACGCATGTCTTTGAGAACAACTCTTAAAGAACGAATGGTACTCATCCATGCATCTTTCTTAGGAGTTCTTGCTTTTTTAGCCCCTTTGATACTACCATGGCCTCTTCTTCTACCTTTTTTCTTTTGTTCAGCATTATGTTTTGCTCTGTAACTGCTTATACCATTAACAGGTTTAGCTTTAATAACTCCGTCATTAATCAAAGCTTTAATACTGTTTCTTGTGATTGCTCTGGAAACTTCTTCCATATGTTCTGGATCAATCCAAACCCTGTTAACTCCTACTTTAAGTATTTTTGCAGCTAATTTTTTCTGTGTGGTAAGATTCATGAAAATCCTCCTATATATAAAATAAACTCATTAAGATTTATCATAATGTATTCAAATAATGAACCATTACTATCTGTTAATCTTAATTTAATAATTTTACCCCGTTTTCTTTAGCTATTGCTACAATTAACTGTCTTTTTCTTTTTCCTACTGTTGCTGCGATTCTTGCTGCATCAGTTTCAGGATTTAAAGCTTTGATTTGTTCAACATTTTCTACTAATACATCTTTAAAACCTGAAGGATGTAATCCTCTAGTATTTTTTGGACATCTAAATCCAACTCTAGCCATTGCAGGTTTTCTTGCTTGGTATCGTCGTCTTTTACTTAGTTTACCTCTAGGTCTACGGTAACTGTCACCAAGTTTTTTGTATCTCCAATATTCTTGTCTTTTGAAAGTTGGTTTTCTAGCCATAATAACTACCTCTCATAAATACTTATTCTAATTCTTCCTGTCTTTTATCCACTAAATAAATACCGTCTTGGAAAATACGAGGGTCACGTCTTTTAATTTTGGTAGCTTGTTCTATGTTTGCCATTGTTTGACCTACATGTTCCTTGTTAATACCAGTGATTATTACATCGTCACCTTTAACTTGAACTTTTACGTCATCACCAATAATTTTTGCTTCACGTGGACTTCTTTCCCCAAGGAAGTTGTCGATAGTTATTTTTTTACCTTTAACTTTCACGGTCATTGGAAAGTGAGCATAGACGATTTTCATTTTATAAGTAAAACCATGTTTTACACCATAAATCATGTTTGTGATATGTGATTTGATAGTTCCGACCATAGCTTTATCTTTTTTGTTTGGGAATGCTACAAAAACTGTAACATTGTCATCATCTTTTGTTACGGTAATATTGTTATGGTTGAAGTTTCTCTTAATTTCTCCACCGTTTCCTTTTACAGTAACATCATTGTTTGCTTCAACTGTTACTGTAACATCTTCAGGAACAGGGATTATCTCTGTAATATTTGCTAATTTAACCATTTTTTCACCTAATATACATAAACTAATAATCTTCCACCAATTCCAGCTTCTTTAGCTTCATGATGGGTCATTACACCTTGAGGTGTAGTTACGATTAGAATACCGAAGTTTTTTGCTGGTAAGTATCTTTTCTCATAATCTTCGAATTCATCGTTTTTTACAGCATGACGAGGTTTGATAACACCACATTTGTTTATGTTACCTTCTAATTCTACATTGAATATTCCAGCTTTACCATCGTCTACTAATTCAAAATTTCCAATATAATTTTCCTTTTGCATTACGCTTAAAACATGACCAATGAGTTTTGATGCTGGTCTGATTGTTGCAGTAGCATTACCTTGTAACTCATTGTTTCTGATGTTTGTTAAAGCATCTGCAAGAGGGTCCATAAGAGACATTCTATAAACACTCCTGTTTTAGTTGTATTTTTTAAATCCGATTTTTGGAGCTATTTCTCTGAAGCATTGACGGCAAAGGTTTAAGCCGTATCTTCTTACTATTGCTGAGTGATCTCCACATCGACTACATTTTCTTGCTGCTTTTCCGTATTTTCTTGGCACAATAATCACCTTCTATTCGATAGTAACTTGGAATTTTTCTTTCATTAATTCCATTGATTCTTCTTTTGTAACTCTTTGTGCTTTTGGTATTTTTTTAGGTCTGAGTCTTCTTTCTTTAATCCTGTGACCAGGTTTTTGGAAAGTAACAGATACATCCATACCGAAAATTCCAATATCCGGATCGTATCTTACGCCAGGAATATCGATGTGTTCTCTGATACCGAAGGATACGTTTCCTTCTTGATCGAATTGAGAAGCTCTGAGTCTGTTTTCTAATCCTGCTAATACCATAGAAATGATTTTTTCAGCTTTTTCTCCTCTTAAAGTAACTTTACATGCGATTGGTTGTTTTTTACGAATACCGAATTCTGGGTTTGTTACTTTAGAGTATGTTCTTACAGGAGTTTGATCTACAAGAGATTCTATTAATGCTTCAGCTCTTGTTAATTTTTCTCCACCTTCACCAACACCAATGTTGATTGTTGCTTTTGCAATGTAAGGTTTTTCCATCACATTCATGATTAGTCATCTCCTAATAATGATATGACTGGTTTATCTGTACCTATGACAAATACGTATTTTGCTAAGGTTAAGAATGAACCTTCATCTGTTTCAATTAGTACTGTGTTTGATTTTGAAGATTTTGTGATGTTAATTTCACTGATTTTACCTAATTCACCGGTGTGTTTACCGGAAGTAATTAATCCTAATGAACCTTCTTCGAATTTAATTGAATCGGATATTTTTTGTTCTGGTATGTTTAACAATAAAACATCACTTGTTTTGTAATCATCTTCTTCGAGAATTACGTTTCTACCATCATGTAAGTTTAGTTGAGTTTTTCCGCCTTTGATTGTGGTTTTGTTTTCAATACTTACTAATTTGAATGTAGAATCTTTTTCATCGATTTCTTTTAGTACTAATCTTCCTTTGTGGTCAGGTATTAAACGGTAGTATTTGTTGATTTTTGGTATTGAAACAACATCCATGAAACCTACAGGGAATCTGTGGTCTTTTCTTGGAGTTCCATCTACTAATACTTCACCATTGTTTAATATAATTTTAGCTTCACGTGTGTTTGCAGCTACTCCTAAAATATCCCTTAAGATCATTACTAAAGGTAATGATTTGTCTAAAGCATGTGGTCCTGCACTTGATTTAGTTGTCCATGTTTCTTCTTTTTTATGGATAGGCCACATTTTAGGTGCTTTGAATCTTTTTAAATGTTTTCTTGATCCCATATTTGCCATGATTATACCTTCCTATTTAATGCACTGTTTCTTCTTTCGTCATCTAAATAAATGTCTGTAATAACTAAGTTTGATGGGTGAATTGGTTGGTATAATTTTGTACCATCTTGTTTTTGGCTGGATGCACCATCAACAAGTACACGGTAATTTTTAAGATCTACACCTTCAACTTTTCCTTCAGTTCCTTTAAAGTCACCACGTACGATTTCAACTTCGTCCCCTTTTCTTACTGGGAATGATCTTCTGTTGAACTCTTTTCTTAAATCATCGGAAAGATGTACGCTCATTGAGTTGTGACGTTTATGTAGTGGAGCTGTATATAACGCTTTACGTTGTTTTCTTGGTTGTTTTGACATATTTTTCACCCTTATACGATTATACTTGCAGCACTACCAATTGCAGGCCAAAGATCTGCAGCTTCTTTTGCAATAGGTCCTCTTATTTCTGAACCTTTTAGTACTCCATCTTCTGTAATTATTACAGCTGCGTTATCTTCAAATTTAACTCTGAGACCATCTGCACGTCTGTATTCCTTTTTCTGACGTACGACAACTGCGGTTGTAACTTCTCTTCTCATGTCAGCAGTTCCTTTTTTAACGGAAATAACTACCATGTCACCTACACCTGCAGCTGCAAGTCTTCTTCTAACTCCTTTAAATCCTTTTACAGAAATTATTTCAACTTCACGTGCTCCGGTATTGTCTACACATTTAAGTCTAGCACCGATAGGAAGTGATTTGGAGACTTTTGATGTTAATGCTTTCATTTTATCTATTCTCCTTCTTTAACTTCTACTAGCACAAAGTGTTTAGTTTTACTTAATTGTCTGCATTCTGCGATTTTAACAGAATCCCCGATTTTAACATCAATACAATCTGGTTTGTGTGCTTGTATTTTTGAATTTCTTTTTTCGTATCTTTCAAATTTATTAATATACTTGTAGAAACTTCTTTCTACAGTAATTGTACGATCTGCCTTATCACTAGTAACTGTTCCTTCTATAATTTGACCTCTGACAGAGAGTTCACCGTGAAATGGACAGTTAGGATCGTGACATTCGTTTTCTGGTTGTTTAACATTAATGCCTACCATACTTTCACCTAATTTTTTTAAATTTTTTCTTTATCCGGTCTTCAGGGCGGGCTAAAATAACTTTTCCATCAATTGAAACTTTATCACCATCCGGTAATGTAAACAATAGTGTTACATTTGCCTTTGGGATAATTTTCTCTTCGACTCCCGTATCTACCTTTATAGTATTTCGGGTTTCGTCAATTATTATTCCTTGTATTCCTATTAGTCCTTCATGATTACTGTCTGTAACTTCAACAGATAATCCTATGAATTCGTGTCGAAATACGTTTTGTGGAGTTATCATAATAAAACTTCACATAATGAATTTTTATTCCCTGTTCAATATCATGTAATATTGAATTGTTATCTGAATCTTCTAGATTAATCTATTTTATTTCTATCGTATCTGATGAGAAACCCATACCTGCTAATACTTCTTTTACTTTACGTTTGTGATCTCCTTGCAATTCAATTTGACCTTTCTTAGCAGTTCCACCACAAGCACATTTTGATTTAAGTGTCTTAGTTAACTCACGTATATCTATATCGTGTTCATCAATTCCTTCAACTATAGTCATAAGTTTACCAAATCGACGACGTACGGTATATACTTTAACTTTTTGTACTTCACGTGCTATTTCTTCACATACACATAGATCTTCTGGAAGACCGCATATTTCACAGATTTTCATCTCTATTCTTATTCTCCCTGTTGTTTATTTTCATTCATTATAGTAAGAACACGGGCAATAGTTCTTCTAGTTTCTCTAATTTTACCAGGATTATCAACTCCAGCTACTGCACCTTTACCAACTAATGTATCATACTCAGCATGAAGTTCATTAAGTTTAGCTTGCATGTCAGATGGACTTAATTCCCTAATTTCTTTACTTCTTAAAATAACCATAGTGATTCCTCGTTATTCTTTTAAGTTTGAATGTATTGTTTATTCATCCACTTTATGTAATTTTAAATGAATATCTTTCACTTTTTCCTTTAATTCACTGAATTTGGAAGAGTCTAAGAATGATATTTCCTCTTTTTCATGTAGTTTATTGATAATGTTTTCTTCATCTGAAGTTAAGCTATCAATACTTTCTTTGATTTTAGGAATTATTTCTTCTTCGAATTTTTTAACGTGTTGTTCTAATACGCTAGTTTCGTCTTCGTCTTCAGTAATTTCTTCGATTTCAGCTTCTTCTGAAAGTTCTTCTAATATGTCTTCACCAGTGATTTCTTCCTGAATTTCACTTTGAACTGTTTCAGTTTTTTCTGGAGCTTCTTCAACGATGCCAGAATCTTCAGGTTCACTAATTTCAACATAATCAGGTAAAATTACTTCAGGTGGCATGATTCTTACATAAATTCCGAGTACACCCGGTTTTAAAGTAACTGTAGCAAATCCTTCTTTTACGTGTTTGGTTGAAGGTTCTCCACATTTTTTAATGTATCCGTCATGGAATTTTGCACAAGCGGATCTTGATCCTCTTATTTTACCAGAAATTGTAATTTCTACCCCTTGAGCACCAGCATTCATTATTCTTCTAATGTTTGCGTATGCTACTCTTCTGAATTGCATTCCTCTTTGTAACATTGATACACATTTGTGTGCCATGATTCTTGGGTTTAATTCAGGAACTTTGACTTCTTTAACTTCAACTTGTGGGTTTTCTAAATCAAAGTTGTTTTGAAGAGTTTTGGTAATTGATCTTACAGTTTTTCCACCTCTACCTATAACCATACCTGGTTTTTCAGCATAAACAATAACCATTGTTCCTACAGGTGTAACTTGAATATCCATTCCACCATATCCTGCTCTTTCGAGTTTGGTTTCAAGATATTCATCAATACGTGTTCTTCTTAATCCTTCTTTAACGAAATCTTTTTCAATCATTTGTTCTTAGGCCTCCCCCAATACGATTTGAATATGTGTTGTAGGTGTATTTGAAGGGCTAGCTCTACCAAATGCTCTTGGAGTCCAACCTCTTATGATAACCCCTCTGTTAGCTGATGCATGAACTAATTTAAGGTTTTCTACATCTAATTCTTCATTTTCTGCGTTTGCTTCAGCATTTTCTAATACTTTTAGTATAGCTGCTGCTGCTTTAACTGGGTATCTACCAGATGGCCAACCTTTTAAATCACTTCTGTGACCAACTTTTTTATTGTGTCTTTTGAAAGGTACTACTGTTTTTTTCTCAATAACATCTTCTAAAAATGCTTTTGCATCTTCTAAGTACATGTTACGAATAGTTCTACAAATTTCCACTGAATGTTTTGGAGAAATTTTTAAACTGTGACCTGATGCTTTTGCTATTTTTTCATCTGGTTTAGCTTGATATGAGTAAGTGTTTTTCTTTGCCATATGAATTTCTCCTATCTATTTAAGTGGTACAAACATTGATGATCTTGTAGCACCCATACCAGGGTCTCCGTGTTGTACTCTACTACGTGTTTGTGCGAATTCACCGAAGTAACATCCGATCATTTCTGGTTTAATTGTTACTTCTACAAATTCCCTACCATTGTAGATACCGAATGTGTATCCTACCATGTTAGGAAGTACAATCATATCACGACAATGTGTTTTGATAACTTCTGGTCTTCCATTATTGTTTTCAATATCAACTTTTTCCATTTTAGCAAGAACTTTTTCTTGTCTTGGTAAAAATCCTCTTTTTAAGGATCTTCTTTGTCTTGAAGGTAATAGTTCTATTACTTCTTCTAAGGACATTGCTTGAAGTTCTTCAAGTGTGTATCCTCTAAATTTAAATATCTTACGAGCCAATTAAGTGCCTCCTTCTATCGTCTTTTACCTGTACGTTTAGCTGCTATGGAACCAACTTTTCTACCTGCAGGTGCATGTCTTGAGATAGTAGTAGGTCTTCCTGGGTGTTGTCTGTTACCTCCACCGTGTGGGTGGTCTACTGCGTTCATTGCAACACCTCTAACAGTCATCATTTTCTTACCTTTTGCTTTGAGTGCATGATACCTGTTACCAGCTTTAAGGAATGGTTTATCTTTTCTTCCTCCACCTGCAACTACACCGATAGTTGCTCTACTTCTTGGGTTGAATGCTTTTAATTCACCGGATGGTAATTCAATCATTGATTTACCTACATCGTGTGTGATTAAAGATGCGTATGTACCAGAAGAGCGGACAAATTTTCCACCATCTCCAGGGTTTTTCTCAATGTTAAATACTGGAGTACCTTCAGGAATTTCACTTAATGGTAATGTGTTTCCTGGTTCAATTGAAGCAGAAATTCCACATTCAATTTCATCATCAATTGCAATACTTTCTGGTGCAAGAACTAATTTTTCTTCACCGTTATCGAATTTAACTATTGCAACTGGTGCTGAACGTCCTGGATCATGTATGATATCAGTTACTAATCCTTTAAGACTTCCTTCTTTTTCTAGTGCATCATATGAACGGTATGATACTTTTCCTCTGAATCTGTGTGATGAACTACGGTATGTTGGAGTTCCTCGACCTCTTCTTTGAATAATTAATCTATGTCCCATAATCAATCCTCCTAATTAAATTCTACTTAGAAGACTCCTAGTTTAACTGCGATATCTTCTGCAGCTTCTGATTCTTCTAATTCTATAGTAGCAACTTTTTCTCCTCTAGGAGTAATGTGAGTATTTACTGCAAGAACATTTACTTCGTATAACTCTTTGAAAGCATCTTTAATTACTCTTTTATTAGCAGATCTGCGAACCACAAATGTTATTTTGTTTTCATCGTAAATTTGATTCATGGTTTTTTCTGATAATTGTGGTTTTATTATTACTGAATATGGATCCATAATAACTAACTCCTATTTTGTTGGAATAAATCTCCAAGTTTTTCGATTGCAGATTTTGTGTAAATAGTTAATCTTCCAGCGTGAGTACCAGGTGCAAGTAGTTCAGCGTTAACGTTGTTTACTTCAACAACATCTACACCAGCATGGTTTCTTGCTCCTAAACTAATTCCACGATCACTGCCAACAACTACTAAAGGTCCTTTAGGTGTTCTGTATTTTCTACCTCTTAGTTTACCTTTACCAGATTTAATTTTTCTTCCTTTTTTAGCTCTTACAATATCATCCATGATACCTAAATCTTTAAAGATTACACGAGTTTCTTTGGTTGTTTTAACTGTTTCTAATTCATCATCTACAACAAAAGGAATTTGATCTAATTCAGAAATTTGGTGTCCTCTTTCGGATACTAAATCTTTATTTGCAGTAGCTGCAATTGCAGATCTGATTGCTAAGATTCTTTCTTTTCTGTTGATTTTTTCATGATAAATAGTATTTACTCGTGGAGGGTGAGCTTTTCTACCACCAATTGCTTGAGGTACGAATGCTGCTTTGGATGATCCACTTATACGAGGTACCATTGCTGCTCCTCTACCTGAACCCATTGATTTTGCTGTAGTTCTTTTACCAGCCATTGGGTTTGCTCCCCATGGTTGAATTCTTGCTGTTTGAATTGAAATTACAGCTCTTTTAATTACGTCAGGTCTGTATGTTTCTTCAAATATTTCTGGGAGCTCAATTTCCTCGGTGATGTCGCCTTTTAATGAATAAACGTTTACTTTTGCCATACTAATCACTCTTTAAATTTATACTCCCTGTCTTGAAGTTGTGCTTATGTAAGATATTTCAGGAGCTGTTGCATCTTTACTTGCATTTCTTACTCCTTTTCTTAAAACAACTAATCTTTTGGAAGGTCCTGGTAATGAACCTTTTACAATTATGTAATTGTTTTTAACTAATCCATATTTTACAAATCCACCATCTGGGTTTATTAAGTCAACCTCAGATTCATCGCCTATTTTTAGGAGTTTTTTGTTATATTCTGTTCTTTTATGGTATCCCATTTGACCTTGCATTGCAACGGTCCACATGGTTCTGTTTGGAGTCCATGGTCCGATAGAACCTACGTGTCTTTCAATACCACTACGTGCTGCTTTACCATATTGGATTCTTACACCGAATCTTTTTACTGGTCCTTGAACACCTTTTCCTTTGGTGGTTGCTATTGCATCAGTGAATTCACCTTCTTCAAATACATCTTTAGGTGTAATTTCTTGTCCTAATACACTTATAGCATATTCTAATTTATCTTCTACAGATTTTCCACCTACTCCGAATTCAAGAACTTCTGGTTTTTTCTTAGGCACACTGGTAAGTTTTGGTTTAGTGTGAACTAGAACTCTAACTTCATCAATTTCATCGATTCTGTTTCTTAAGTTTTCTAATTTTGATTCGATATCTTCGAATTTAGGAACAGATATTTTTCTTGATAATTCATCGTCTAAATTATCGTTTGCGAGCACATCGGTTAAAGTTTTTAATCCGTATGTAGTTTTTGTGTAAGCTCTAATTCCCAACACTACTAAAGGTGGTGCCTCTAATATTGTACATGGAACGGATAATTCCATGTTTTCTGTTGGAGAACCTTTCCTAGAGTCCAGAGCCGTCACGTGGGTCATGCCCACCTTGTATCCTGCGAATCCGAGCAGTCCAGTCTCTTCAACTTCAGGCCAGGTACTTACACGAGGTGTTTCTCTAGCCACTCTTTTACGTGGACTGAATGCAACCGATCCTTTTCTTGGTTGGTGATGTCTAGTCATGTTTTCTTCTCCTTAAATTTAAAATTATTAATGTTTATGGTGTTATTTACAAGTTATTTTTAATAAGTAACAAAGCACTATTGTTGTAGCAATATGTTTAATATTGACAATGTACTAATCACTGCTTCTTCTGTCCTAACTGTTTCAGTACCCTGACAAGGAACAGTGTTTATTTCAAAATCTAACTTTCGCTCATTTATTAAGCTGTTTATTCCTGAGTATGGTCCTCCGAATAAAATAGCTACATGAGTGGCTTGTTGAATGCTTGATTGAACCTCATCTAGAATAGAATTAATGTTAGGAGCATATTTTGATGTACCAATTACCAAATCAGGTTTTTGTTTCATCATGGTTATGCTGTCATAGAGGTTACGGTCACTAGTAATTGCTTCATATCCCCAATAAACACTCTCAGGTTCATCAGGTTCTATTAATATTTCTTTGCCTAACTTTTCAATACGAAAACTTAGTACTTTGTTGACACTTAGTTTCTCCTTACATAATGCAAGTTGGTCTACACCAATATCGACCATTGTGCCCTTACGAACACGTTTTTTTGTCAATCCTTTTCTGTAATCTCCTACTTGAAGATCATCTGATGAAGGATGATGTGGTGTCCTAAGTGGTGGAAGTATTCCTACATTCTTCAGCTCCGGTGTAATCGGAAACACTTGTTTTCTCAAGTATTGAGGTGTATCCATGTATTCTAGGATAGTTTTCATATAGAGAGCATCATCCCTACTACCTCCGTCTGAATTGTCATTGTAAATAACTATATTATTAGCCCTAAATAGAGCAGCATATCTTCCTATTAAGCCAACTTTATATGTTCTTATTTTTGAATCTTTTGATTCGGCCAAATAACTATTCGGCACGAATATTGATAATTTTTCCATAATAAAAAATTTGTTCAAAAACATATATTAGTTTATAGGAAGTTTTTATCAGTTGGAATACTATATTATATATTACTTTATAACTATATATAAACTTACCGTTTTAATCGGTATAAAAAAAGATTTTGATTATTGAAAAAGTTAAATAATAATTTTTTCATGAAGTTTACTAAAAACAGATTTTTATAAAAACTTTTAAATATATCTGCCAAATATTGAATTAATTATTTTTAAAAACAATTAATAAAAAATATCAAAAAGGGAGTAATTGATGATTACTTTTTTTGATCTTCCATAATTCTTTGCATATATGTATTTACACTAGTACTTATAGCAGCAACTTTCTTATTTGGCAAGAATGTAGCGTTTAAATCATTGATTCTTTCTTCATCCTCTTTGACAACTTGTTCTATATCTGCCAGTAAGTCTCTTTTGTTTTCTTCTATGAAGCTTGTATGTAATTTTGCTTCTTGGAAGTTTTTGTTATTCATTAATGCCTTATGGAATGGAATTGTTGTAGGAACTCCAACAACAATAAATTCATTTAACGCTCTTTTCATACGGGCAATTGCTTCTTGCCTATTGTTAGCATGCACAATCAATTTTGCAATCATTGAATCATAGATGGATGGTATGGTATAACCGGTATAAACTCCACTGTCCATCCTTATACCAATTCCGCCAGGAGAACGGTAGCCAACCAATCTGCCGGGACTAGGTACAAAATCGTTTAAAGGATCTTCTGCATTGATACGGCATTCAATTGCATGACCATTTACGCGTATATCATCCTGTGAGTATTCAAGTTTTTCTCCTGATGCTACTTTAATTTGTTGTTTTACTAAGTCAATACCGGTTATTGCCTCGGTAATTGGGTGTTCTACCTGTATCCTGGTGTTCATTTCCAAGAAGTAATATTCACCATTGGAATACATGAATTCAACAGTACCTGCACTGTTATAGTCTACACTTTTAGCTGCTTTGATTGCTGATTCACCCATCCTTTCTCTTAATTCTTCTGTCATAATCGGTGATGGTGCTTCTTCTATTAATTTTTGGTGTCTTCTTTGAATAGAACATTCACGGTCACATACGTGTACAGTATTTCCATGATTATCTGCCAATACCTGGAATTCTATGTGTCTTGGTCTTTCAATATATTTTTCAATATATACCGTTCCGTCACCGAATGTTGACTGGGCAAGGTTTTGAGTAGTTTCTATTGCACGGGCAAGTTCATCTTCTTCATAAACTACTCTCATTCCAATTCCTCCACCACCTGCAGAAGATTTGATGATAATTGGATAACCTATTTCCTTTGCACGTTTTTTAGCTTCTTCAATATCGGTTATTCCCTCTTTATCACCTGGTACTGTTGGAACTCCTACTTTTTGCATCAATTGTTTTGATGTGATTTTATCTCCCATTGATTCTATTGCATTTTTTCTTGGTCCGATTAGGGTTATGCCATTTTCATCACACATTTCACCTAATGCAGGATTTTCTGATAAGAATCCGTATCCAGGGTGAATTGCATCGGCTCCGGTTTCTAATGCAATATCCCTTATTTTATCAATATCCAAGTAGGATTGTGCTAGTATTGATGAGTTAAGTGGTTTTGCTTCATCAGCATATTTGGTAAATAATGCTGTTTCATCAGTATCAGAATAAATTGCCACAGTATCTACATCAAGTTCTTTACATGCACGCATAACTCGTATTGCTATTTCTCCACGGTTTGCGATTAAGATTTTGTCAAACATTTTATTATTCACCTTTTTGATTAAAAAAAAATATTATTGTGAAAATATAACTTTAGATTAAATCACTATTTCTATTATATTTTATTTAATTAATAGTATATAGATTTATACTAATGTATTAATTTTAAAAAAAATAATCTGGTTAAAAATAATTAAAAAACGTGTATATGATTTCGAAGCATTACTTAAAAAATAAGTTTACTGATAACAATATATATTTAGCAATTAACCTGGTAACATTATTCTTCACATTTATTTCTAGAACTTAATTAAAAATCTATTTATGATTAATGAAATAATATATTATTATATTATAATATTA
>JAZUCJ010000070.1:0-12849 GCA_045639105.1 Methanosphaera sp. | reverse complement strand
TTATCTTTCAAATTATTAAAAATAATTTAAAATTGAATTAAATTTATAAGAGTATTAAATTGTATTGAATTTGAAAGAAAATTAAATTATAGTGGAATTTAAATGTCAAGTAATAAAACAAAAATGTTTTTATTATTTACCCTAATATTTATCGCAACGATAGGAATATCAGCTGCCACAGCAGCCGATATAGATAACGACGCAACTGATACTCCTATAATTGCAGACACTCCCACAACAGAAGTTGAGGACAGTGTCCAAACAATCGACGTAGATAATAAAGATATTAAAAAAACAAACACAGTCAACTCTGAAAAGAGTGAAAAAACGGCAAGTTCAATAGTTGTAAATAACGACAATGTTGATCAAATATTTGGAGGAAGTGGCTATACATTCTCAGACCAAGTTAATGAAGGAGATACACTAGACTTCCAAGGACAAATTGATAAACAACATTCAATAATAATAAGTAAACCAGTTAACATCATCTCATCAACACAAGATGCAGTGATTAGTTTACACTCATCAGGTGTTTCATATACTCCTGGAGATCCTGGAAAAGCATTTGTGGTAAATAGAGGCGCATCCGGATCTAACATCACAGGATTATATTTAGACAACACACAGTTTTGGGTTTATGATACAGAAAACGTATACTTCTCAAACATGTCCATGATAGTTAATGGTGAGAGAGTAGGAACTGGAACAGGACAAAGTGCAATCAGATATTCCAATAACATTACCCTAGACGGTTGCCACATTTACACACAAGACAACGGTGGAAGTACCAGTGTTGCATTAACAATATCCAGTAACTGTACTATAAAAAATACATTAATTGAAGGATATGGAAATGTAGGAAACATAGTTGCATTAAACAATCCATTCAATATCGAAGACAAACCTGATAGATTTGCAGACTTGTATGCAGCCGACCTTCTTACATATGCCGAAAATAATGATCTATTAAATTGTACATTAAACACTCCAAACGGTGGAGGAATATGTGAACCACTTTATAGCGTACCTCCTGGATCAAGAATAGAAAATAACATAATAAATGCTACTGGAGGAGGAGCAAAAGGTGGAACAGGCGGAACTTTCATAAATAATACATTAATCAACGGTGTATCATTATCTATTCCTAAAGGATGTCTAGCTACAGGCAATGTTGTTAACGATGGTGGAGAAACAACCATTAGTGGTGCTGATGTACAAGCATATAACAATACATTTTGTGATGTTACCATTAGTGGAGCAAACGTAAACTTCACAAATAACACAGTTAATGGAAAAGTATCCGTATCAAAGGCAAATGTAATAATTGATAGCAACCACATTGAAAGTAGTACAAGCCCTGGAATAAGTTTAACTTCAGCAGCTACTGATGCTACGATAACAAACAATTATATTGTAGCAGGTGACTTTACTGGAGATGCCGCCATATCAATAGCTTCAGGTGCAGATAGTTCAGTAACATTATCAGGAAATGTACCGGAACCAGTTGTTGAAACTATCTTAATTACGGATGAAACATATTCCAACTTCTTCGATTCAAACGGTAACATAATTGAAGGAACTATTGATGCAGGTAATGTAGTACAGTTTGACGGTACATTCAATTCTAGAAAATTTGTATTAAATATTCCTATAACTGCTACAACAGGTGAAAACCAGGCAGTATTTGATAAATGTACTTTCAGTATCACTGCTGACGTAACACTTCAAAATGTTCAATTTACAGGTAATCTTGGTAACCTAAATCTTATTAATATTAGCGCTGTTAATCTTAAATTGAAAAATGCTACAATTGATGGAGTTAAAACCGGTAGTCAAAACATGATAAATCCAAGAAATTCAGGCGGTAGTGTAGGATTTGAAAACTGTTTAGTTAAAGACTGTACTGCAGCAGCAATAGTAAGAACAACTATGGCAAATATTGGTATAAGTATCAGAAATTCAGAATTTATAAACAACAGCGGACAATATTCACTTTTCCATGTAAATGGTAATACTTGGGAAGTAAATATTATAGGTTCAAACTTCACAGATAACGTAGGACAACAAAAAGGAGCTATTGTTCAAGTCGCAGCAAGTAAACTAAGAGATAAGGTTATCATAGATAATTGTATCTTTGAAAGAAATACTGCACCAAGTAATGCAGGAGTAATATATTCTGAAGGTAATACTGCAAATATCACAATTAAAAACTCTAACTTTACAGATAATGGAGTGACAACAGCCGGAACAGATTTAGCAGGTGTAGTTTACATTAAACCATCAAACAATAATCTTTATTTATCCAACAATATTATGACCGGAAGTATTGCACAAAATTCAACCGACGTTTACTTAGAAGCAGTTAAAAAAGTATATACTGATGCCAAACTTGTAGCAGAAGATGCAAGTACTGAAAAAGATCAATTTGTAGATCTTAAGTTTAAATTGACTGATGATATGGGAAACCTCCTAGGATTCAAATCAGGAGTATTCGGATATTCAGCCACAATCAATGAAGAGACTATTGTAACTGATGCCAATACCGGCACAGTAAAAACAATCAATGCAACATACCCTGAAGGAACATACCCGATCACATTAGCTATCACAACAGGTGCTTCCTTATTTAGTTCAATTAACATAGTTGATGGTGAACTTGAAGTAATCGGTCAACCAGTACTACCACCATTAACTGATGAAACATGGGATCAATACTTCAATGAAGATGGAACACCTAAGGCAGACGTTGTAGAATCAGGTAGTGAACTTGAATTCCATGGAACATTCACTAACAGACAAATGAACATTAACATTCCATTAACCATTACTACAGGTGAAACACAGGCAGTATTCGATGGATGTAATTTCACACTTAACAATGACGTTACTTTCAAAAATGTTGAATTTACAGGTACTCTTGAAGATAGTACTCCTATGATTATCTCAAAAGCCAACACAGTATTTGATAATGTAACATTCGATAATGTTCAAACAAATTATGCTGAAATGATTAGAGCAACTGCTGACTCAAATATTACAATAAACAATGCCACTATTAAAAACTTTAAAGGTGGAGCTATAATCGGTCCATCAGCAACAGGACAAGCTAGAATTGGTTTAAATATTACAGATTCAGTATTCACTAACAACGAAGCAACATGGATACCTATAAGAATTAATTCAAACTACTGGAAAGTAAATATTAAAAATTCCAATTTCACAAGCAATTCTGGTACCACAGGTGGAGTTATTGCAGTAATGAGCAGTAGAAATTACAATACAGTAAATATTGATAATTGTATATTCTCAGATAATTTAGGTACAGGTAAAGCAGGAGTATTATATGTAATGGGTAACAATGCAAATATCTCAGTAACAAACTCTAACTTTACTAACAACGGAGTACAACCTTCCCAAAGTGGTAGTTCATCCGTAACAGATTTAGCCGGTGCAATTACAGTAGGTAATGGTAACACAAACATCATATTAAATAATAATATAATTACAGGAAGTATTGCTCAAAACGGAACCGACATATACTTTGAACTAACAAGTGCCGGAACTGGTAAAATATACACTGATGCAAAACTCATAGCAGAAGATGCAACTACCGATAAAGATCAATTTGTAGATCTTAAGTTTAAATTAACTGATGATATGGGTAACCTCATAGGATTCAAAGCAGGTAACATCTTCAATTATTCCGTAACATTAAATGATGAAGAAATAAGTTATGTAGACACTCTTCTTTACGGAAAAATATACGGATTCAGTGGAATTGCAAATAAAACAATCAACGCAACTTACCCTGGAGGTACATATCCTATCACATTAGATATTAAAGCAGGTACAGATAAGTTTGATTCAATTCAAATAATAAACGGTGAACTTGAAGTAATCGCGCCAAAACCACAACCAACAATAAATTACGATATTTTAAATGATATCGAAGGTAAAGTTGCAATAGAATTCACATTACTCGATGAAAACAACAACGAAATATCCAATGAACAGTTAATATTTACTGGTGACATTACAGGAACAATAAATTCAGGTAAAGTATATAAAAACACCGAATTAACTGAAGGAGAATATGCATTCAACGTCAAATTTGAAGAAACAGACGATTATCTTGAATCAGATATTGACATAGTTCTAAAAGTACAAAAAGATCCACAAACAATCATTGATCAATTAAACGAAAGTTTAATAAACAACGAAACAGCATTAAACAACAACATCACAGCTCTAGAAGAACTTCAAGCAGAAAATGAACTTCTTCAAGAACAAATAAACAATCTTCAAGAAGCATTAACCGCTAACGAAACAGCACTTGCAGCTAACCAAACTGCATTAGAACAAGCAAACGAACAAATAGCACTCTTAGAACAAAACATTGACACACTAAATGAACAACTTGAAGCTAATAAAACTGCACTAGCCGGTAATCAGACTGCTCTTGCTAATGCTGAAGCTGAAATTGAAGAGTTAAATGATCAAGTGGCCGATTTAGAAACTGCTCTAGCTGGTAACCAGACTGCTCTTGCTAATGCTGAAGCTGAAATTGAAGAGTTAAATGATCAAGTGAGTGATTTAGAAGCTGCTTTAGAAGGTAATCAGACTGCTCTTGCTAATGCTGAAGCTGAAATTGAAGAGTTAAATGATCAAGTAGCTGACTTAGAAACAGCTCTAGCTGGAAATCAAACAGCACTAGCTAATGCTGAAGCCCAAGTCGATGATTTAAATGCTCAAGTGGCCGAATTAGAAACAGCTCTTGCCGGTAATCAGACTGCTCTTGCTAATGCTGAAGCTGAAAACGAAGAATTAGCTGCTCAAGTAGCTGACTTAGAAGCTGCTCTTGCCGGTAATCAGACTGCTCTTGCTAATGCTGAGGCTCAAGTCGATGATTTAAATGCTCAAGTGGCCGATTTAGAAGCTGCTTTAGAAGGTAATCAGACTGCTCTTGCTAATGCTGAAGCTGAAATTGAAGAGTTAAATGATCAAGTGGCTGACTTAGAAGCTGCTCTAGCTGGTAACCAGACTGCTCTTGCTAATGCTGAAGCTGAAATTGAAGAGTTAAATGATCAAGTGGCTGACTTAGAAACAGCTCTAACCGGTAATCAAACAGCACTAGCTAATGCTCAAGCAGAACTTGAAGAAGCAAACGAAGAAATAAATACATTAAATAACCAAATAACTAATCTCGAATCCGATTTAGAAGAAACAGAATCTGATTTAGCAGATACTCAATTAGCACTAGAAGAAGCAAACGAACAAATAAATGAACTTAAATATAACGTAAGTGAATTAGAACTTGCTCTTGACATGGCAGAACAAGCATTAGACAAAGTAATAGAAATACTAGAAGAACAAAACAAACCAAAAGATACAACCATAACCATTGACCCTATTAGCGATGTAAAATATGGTGATGAAATAGAAATCACAGGATTACTTGTAAACGAAGAAGCAATAGGCTTGTCTAATGAAGTAGTAAAAATAATATTCAATGATGAAGAAACAACCGTCACAACAAGAAACGGTGAATTCAAATACACAACAACAGCAACAGTAATCGGTGAAAACACAATCACAGCAATCTACGCAGGAAGTGACAAATACCAGGAATCAGAAGATACTTACACATTCGAAGTAGCAAAAGCAGATACAACAATCACAATCGAAGATATTGAAGCAGTTAAAAAAGGAGAAACAGTCACAATCACAGGTACACTCACAGATCACAACGGCAACACACTTGCAAACAAAGTAGTAAGATTACTCATAAACAACGGTAGAAAAACTCTTAAAACAGATGCAGACGGAGCATACACATTCGACTACGCACTCACAAAAATAGGAGAAAACACAATTACCGCTACATTTGAAGGAGACAACTACTACACAGAAACAACCGAAACAATTACAGTAGAAGCACTAGCATTATCCACACAAATCACAATCGATCCACTGGATACCATTGTAAAAGGAACCAAAGCAACATTCACAGGTACACTCACAGACGAAAACGGTGAAGCAATAGCAAATGCCCAAGTAAAACTTAACATAAACGGTAACACCAAAACCTTGAAAACAGACAGTGAAGGAAGATTCACACACACATTCACAATGAACACAGTAGGCGAAAACACAATCACAGCAACATACGCAGGAAGTACAAGCTACGAAGCAGCAGAAGCCATAACTACAGTAGAAGTAGTTAAAGCTGAAGCAGTTATAACACTTGACCCAATCGAAAGCGTAACCAAAGGTGACAACGCCACATTCACAGGTAAATTAACCGATGCAAACGGCAAAGCAATAGCTAACGCTCAAGTAAAAATTACCATTAACGGCAGTCCTAAAACACTACGTACTGATGAAAACGGTGTATTCACACACACCTTCAAAATGATAAAAGAAGGAACAAACAACATCACCGCAATATTCAATGGTAACAACGACTTTGCAGCAGCAGAAACAAGCTCAACCGTAGAAGTAGTCAAAGCAGAATAAAACTACTTTATAATGAATAGAATTCTTTATTCTATTCCACATAATCTCCTTTTAAATTCGATTATTATTTTAAACTATTCTTTTTACATTCCAAATTAACTTATCATATTATCAGATAATTCTATTGAAAAATAATATGAGATACAATTAGATGATTTTATGAATTAAAATTAAATAGAATCATACATAATATATAATTATTTAATTTATCTAGAGGTGAAAAATAATGGAGATTAGTGACATTATAGAAAATTCATTGAAATATCCATTATCAGATTTTAAAAAATTCCTTATTCTGGGAATTCCTAACTTAGTTATAGCAATATTTGCTACATTGTTTATTTTACAGATGGCCGGTTTATCATCATTAACAGATGTATCAAGTGAAGCTATGCTATCATCACCATTATTTTCAACATTCATTGTTACAACATTACTTTTCATGTTAATAGCTATAATCTGTTCAATAATGATGAGCGGTATTGGATTATCAGTAATCAGACAAACAATCCAACCGTCTGATTTATTGCCGGATATTCAACCATTAAAAAACTTTGTAGATGGGATAAAAAGCTTCATAGTATCATTTCTTTATGTAATAATTCCAGTAATAGTTTTCATAATAGTTGTTTCCACAGTAATCTCGGTCTTCGGAGAAAATTCAGGATTTATAATCTTAATAATATTTCTATTGTTTTTTATCGCAATGATTTTCATCGGATTACTATTAACAGTTGCCTTATGCAGGTTAGCAGAAACAAACAGCATCTCTGCAGCCATTGATATAACAAGCATATATGAAATAGGAAAACAGATAGGTTTACTTAAAATATTTGGAGTTATCATAGTTTGTAATGTTATATTAGGTATACTTTCAATGCTCGGATCATTTATTAGTATTATACCAATTCTAGGAACTATCCTTGTAATGTACCTATTATACACTTACATTGAATTAGTTTCATATCGTGCTTATGCTTTATTGTATAGGGACCGAAATTTGACAAGTTCACAAATGGCATTTCAGCAACCATACACGCCGATAGAGGATGGTCAAAATCAACAGTTAAATAATGAAGTAAAAGACTTTAAATCATCAGATAATACAGAAAGTATTGATTTTCAACAGGATATTAATCAGAATAATGAAAACGTTCCTGTTAATGAAGATACTGGAGTAAAGCTTCAAAAATGCAGTAAATGTGGATATTCAAATCCGGATTATGTAAATATTTGTGTAAACTGTGGAAACGAATTGTAAAACTCCTCCCCTCACAAACTTTTTTTTTCATTAAATGAATATACATTATTTTTTCAACATTTTTTTCATGATTTTATTATCATAAAAGTATATACTACTAAAAAACATAATATCATATGAGTATTCAATAGTATTATAAACTCAATTAAAGAAAAATGAATTAATGGAGGTAAAAATCATGGATGTAATGAATATCATTAAAGAAGCAATAAACTATCCTCTAATAGACTACAGATGTTGGGTAATGGTTGCAGCAGTAACATTGATAATGGGTATTTTCAGACAATTAGCCATACTATATCCTGACTATTCACTCATACTAAATATATTAACTTTCATTGTTTCAATACTATTGTTGGGTATAAACTTATCAATAGTTAGGGCAACTATACAGGGCGAATCTGAAATTCCAATGATAGATCCGGTTAAAAACTTTGTTGACGGATTAAAAAACTTTGTTGTTGAAGTTGTATATTACATTATCCCGGCAATATTAGTGTTTATTATTTCAATCATTGCAGGCGTATTTTCAAATACTGAGAAATTTATCTTAGCACTCAACACGACACAATTAACAAATTCATCCGCTTCAAGTATTTTAAGCACTGTACCTGCAGATGTTACTAATGCATTGTTTATAAGTATAGCTATTGTGGCAATAATAGCCTTCGTATTGTTTGTATTCTTTGCATTATTATATATTATCGCTCAAGCACGTCTAGCAGAAACAGGAGATATAATCGAAGCAATTAACATTCAACATGTTATTCAGAAAATATCAAGCATAGGATGGGGAAATTATATCTTATTCATTATAGGATTATTAATCACAATATTTGTAATAGGATTAATATCCGGTATAGTATCACTCATCCCATTTATTGGAGCAATATTATCATCCATAGTAATTGAATCCTATCTTGTAGTCGTACTTGCACGTGCAATAGGATTAGTTTATAACGAGGGATAAATGTAAAATTATTCTTTTTTTTCCTTATTTTTTACTATTTTTTTCATTATTCAAAATTACATATTAATATAAGTGATAAAGTACAAAAATTTAATTTATGATAGAAAAGAATATTTATGAAAATTATTCTATTGATTTTAAAGAAAATTTCACACAAAATCAAGATGCATACTGTTTTATCTTTAATGACAAGCGTCAGCTGTACTTGACAGATGATAAAAAAATTCCATTATTTAATCAAAGACAATTAAAAGAATTTAATCCGGATTTTACTTTATATATTGGAAAATTTAAGGATAAGGACGTAATTATTGCAAACACGTCATGTGAAAAAAATTTTCATACATTATTCGAATTATATGAAATCAGTCATGATAATTATCAAATGGCTTCAAGAGCAGTGCTGATTCGTGATTGGTATAAATCACATAAATATTGTGGAAATTGTGGATCAAAGACTGTGATAGATAAAAAGGATATGATGCTGATTTGTCCACAATGTGGTCAGATGCATTATCCACGAATATCTCCTGCAATAATTGTGGCAATTAACAAGGATGGAAAGTTGTTAATGGCAAAGCATAGTTATCATAAAACCAACAGATATTCTTTAATAGCAGGATTTGTTGAACCGGGAGAATCTATTGAAGAAGCCGTGTATAGGGAAGTTATGGAAGAGGTCGGTATTAAGATAAAAAACTTACAATACCAGAAAAGTCAATCATGGCCATTCCCGAATTCATTGATGTTAGGCTTTATTGCAGACTATGACAGTGGAGAAATAAATGTTGATGGTGATGAGATAATTCATGCAAAATGGTTTAAACCAGAAGAAATAGATATACTATTATCAGATATTAGTATATCCTCATGGTTAATTAATAACTTTATCAAAACACATAACGGGTGATAAATAAAATGAGAGAACAAGCTAAAAAAATGATATTGGGTGTAGTTCTTGCACTTATCTTAATAGGCTGTCTTGTTGCTGCATCTTCTTTTATAAAATTAGATGGTAACCCGGCAGATTCTGGTAACATAACACTGGAAGTTAATAACACAACAGAAAACGAGACAAACAATTCCGATTTAACAAGTACTGATACTACTACAAATAACAATGATGATTCAAGCAGTTCCGATTCCTCTAATGGTCAAACAGTATCTTCATCAAACAGAGCAAGTAGTTCAGGTTCATCAAGTTCATCAAGTTCAAGTTCTAGAAGATCCTCATCATCAAGCTCTAGAAGTTCTGGTTCATCCGGTCGTTCATCCGGTGGTTCTTCAAGCGGTTCTTCTGGAGGTTCATCAGGCGGTTCATCCGGTGGTTCTTCTGGAGGTTCATCCGGTGGTTCTTCAGGTGGTTCTAGTTCAGATGGTGGATCTGACACAACATTTGATATTGATTGGTAAACAAAAACTTTACTCTATCTCTTATTTTTTCTTTTTCTAATTAAAATTTTAAAAAAAAATTTTTGAAGGTGGTTAAGCTTTCTTTTAATCCTTAATTCCTTTAAGGCCAAAGAAAGATATTATAGCACCGATTACTACAAATATCACTGCCAACATTGTAATTATATGAGAACAGTGTATTAGTAAATCATAATATTTTGCTTCAATGATTACATTACCCATAACTATTGCAAATACGCTGGTAAATATTCCCAAACTCACGGTTTGACCAATTAGTCTCATGGCGGATAATGATGCTGATGCCTTTGATGTTTCTTCTTCGGGTACGCTTGTAGTAATTAGCACTGTATTTGGTGAAGAGAATAAACCATAACCAATACCATGTAATATCATTGCCATGATTATAAATTCTATGCTTGTGGTGTAGCTAAGGGTAAGTAATGATAGGAATGCTATTGCAAGAATGCCTAGACCAAAACCCGTCAGATATTCTCCTTTGTATTTTTTTATTAAAATACCGCTGATTATTGACATGATCACCATTATTGTTGGCGTAATTATGAGGTATAATCCTGCAGTTTGTGAATTCATTCCCATTATGTACTGTAAATGGTAATTGTAAACATATATCATCATGAATGTTGCAAAGTAACTGAATAAACATGCTATGTTGGCGGCTGCAAATCTTATATTATTAAATAGTTTCATTTCAAATATTGGATTTTCGCTTTTTAATTCCCATATTCCAAATATTACTAATAGGATTAGTCCGGTTATTGTCAGTATCTGACCACTGCTTTCCAGAATTCTTGTAAATCCGTAGATAAACAGTATTATTCCAATACTATATAGTACTGTTCCTGTTACATCGAATTTGTGTCTGTCCGTGTGTATCCATTCTTTTTTTATTTTATGTGATAGATAATAATTTATTACTATTGCAGGCAGTGTTGCAATAAAGAGACTTTGCCATCCGAAGTTATATATCAGTATTCCGCCTAATATTGGAGATAATGCTATTCCAACGTATACTGCCGCGACAACAAGACCTAGTGCAGGTCCTTTTTTATCTTCGGGCATTGATTCTACTATTAGTGCAATTGATGCTACGTTGAGTAGTGCAGAACCTATTCCTAAAACTATTCTGAATATCAGTATCATGCTTGCATTTATACTCACTGCAGTACCCAATGTTCCAATGAAGAATATTATTAATCCGATTTTAAGCATTAGGTTTAATCCATATTTTTGGCATATTTTTCCGCATGGAATTGAGAAAACTGCAATTGATAGCAGGTATATCGTGTCAACCCAGTTTTGTAGTATGTTATTCATTGCAAAGGATTTGGCAATCGATGGTAGAGCTACTGGTGCTGCATTAAGTAGGAATGCTACTATTACCGTTGCCAGTGCACCTGTGCTGATTATATATTTTTCCTGTCTTGAATACAAAAGTAAAACCCCATTAAATTTATATTAATTTTTTCGTAAGAAAATCAATTATTTTTTAAAATAATCATTGTACTTCTTTATTTTCAATAAAACAACTTTTTTATTAAATTAATATAAAAATAACACTTATTTAAATCTTTTATATGATTTACTTGAAAAATCCTTTGTTTTTTAAAGTATATTTTATTTTAAAAGTTTTATTAAAAGAAAAAAAAGGGGTATTAATAAAAGTTTTGCTACTTTTTCAAGAGCCATTCGGAAATTTCAATAACTATGGAATCAAAAAATATTATCATGATAGAAAAATATCTATACTCTGATTATAGCATAGCTTTTGATGATGATTACATAAATGAAAATAATTCATACTACCTAATCTTCAATGATAAACGTGAATTATTCTTAACAGAAGATGGAAAAATTCCACTAGTTACACATTCCTATCTATCAAATTTTGAAGTTAATTTCATTTTATACATAGGCACGTATAAAAAGCATGATTGCTTTGTAGTGAATGTAGATGCTGCGGATAATTTTTATCATTTACATCAAGTTTATGAAATGGATAAAGACACTTATCAAATAGCAACCAGGGGAATATTAGTAAACGACTGGTATATGTTAAACCAATACTGTGGAAAATGCGGAACAAAAACACATTTAAAAGACAATAGTATGGCATTAATATGTCCAAACTGTGGAACAACTTTTCACGGAAAAATTCAACCGGCCGTAATAATTGCAATTCATAAAGAAGATAAACTCTTAATGGCCAGACACAACTATGATACAAGGGTACGTTATGCTTTAATAGCAGGATTTGTGGAAATGGGAGAGTCAATAGAAGAAGCAGTCAGAAGAGAGGTTAAAGAAGAGGTTGGAATAAATGTTAAAAACATTGAATATATGGGAAGTCAATCATGGCCGTTTCCAAATTCCTTGATGTGTGCTTTTAAAGCAGAGTATGATTCTGGTGAGATTCGGGTGGATGGTGAAGAGATTTTAATGGCAAAATGGTTTTCAAAGGATGAAATAGAAGATATAGGTAGTGACATCAGCATTTATTCCCTATTGATTGAGGACTTTATAGAAAACAGTTAAATAATCTGCAGTATTATATGAAGTTGCCAATAAAACAAAATAAATAATTCTTAATCATATCTAAAGCTTAATTGAAAATTACATGGAAAACTATACTATATCTTAAAATAAATATATACAATATCGGAATAACCAA
>JAZUCJ010000069.1:0-6414 GCA_045639105.1 Methanosphaera sp. | reverse complement strand
AAAATATTTATATACTATGATTTTCAAAGTAGGAAGTAGGAAACATATTTCCGACTAGTATATATTAACAAAAAAATCGAATAAAAGTCTCCTATAACTTATTATTCTTTAATATTAAAATCAAAAAAAGGTGTAATTCATGTCCACAGAAGACGACAAACTAGATGACATAATAAAACAAATAGATGAATTCGGATATAAATTTTTAAGATTACAATTTTCAGATATTCATGGAATTCCTAAAAGCATGGCAGTATCCTTAAAAAAACCTGAAGATATCGAAGATATTCTTGACGATGGATTATTATTTGACGGATCTTCCGTTCCAGGATTTGTAGGTATTAACAACAGTGACCTCTTATTAAAACCAGACATAAGTACTTTCTCATCATTACCATGGAGACCAGAAGATAAAGGAACTTGTAGATTCATATGTGATGTATATAATACGGATGGAACCCACTTCGAGGGAGATCCAAGAGGAGTACTAAAAAAATCATTGAAAAAAGCTGAAGAAAGAGGATACCAATTCAACATGGGTCCAGAACCAGAATTCTTCATCCTGGATAAAGACGAAAAAGGCCGTTATAAACCAGCAGATGAAGCTGACTACTTTGATGTAGAACCACTAGACAAAGGAACCGATATAAGAAGGGAAATTGTATTGGGACTAGAAAAATTAGATTTCAACATAGAAGTTAGTCACCACGAAGTAGCTCCCGGACAACACGAAATCGACTTCAGATTTGCAGACGCATTAAAAACAGCTGATGCAGTAATCACTTTCAAACAAGCTATTAAAGCATTGGTACATAATTTAGGATTTGATGTAACTTTCATGCCTAAACCATTCTTTGGTGTAAACGGAAGTGGAATGCACTGTAATCAAAGTCTATTTAAAGATGGAAAAAATATTTTCTACGATCCAGATACTGAAACTCAATTATCACAAGAAGCATTATACTTCATCGGAGGATTATTAAAACATGCAAAAGCATTATCAGCAATTCTATCCCCAACAGTAAACTCATACAAACGTTTAGTACCAGGATATGAAGCACCATGTTATATTGCATACGGACTAAAAAATAGATCCACACTATTAAGAATCCCTGCTTCAAGAGGAATTGGAACAAGAATTGAATGCAGATCTGCAGATCCATCATGTAATCCTTACTTGGCATTTGCAGTATTACTCGAAGCAGGATTGGATGGACTGGATAATAAAATGGATCCTGGAGATCCAACAGAATTCAACGCATTTGCACATACTCCTGAAGAACTAGCAGATATGGGAATCGATACATTACCAACAAGTTTATGGGAAGCTTACCATGAACTGGAAGAAGACGAAGTAGTACAAAATGCATTAGGTGACTATGTATACAATCAGTTCCATGAAATAAAACGTGCAGAATGGGATGATTACAGAATACAAGTATTCGACTATGAACGTGACAAATACTTATATATATAATCATTAATTCCACATAATTGGTGCATAAGGGTTTTAAATATTTCATAAAAAATTTAAGAAAGTTAAAAAAAAGGGAAAACAAAAAACTGGGGTGATTCTTATTGTAATTTAATAACTGGATTAAATTATTTGAATTCTCCTCTAATCACCCCTTTCAAATCATCTCCATTTTCATCATTTGTTTTTAAAGATTAACAGTTATTATTTTTTTTTATTGTTAAGTTTATTTTTAATATAATTATTATTATCAAATGATTATAGAGTAGATGCTATTAGAAAGCTTATTCAAAAAAAAATAGTATAATGAGAAGTTTAATTATTCTTCTCTTTTTAGGGAAGTTAAATAATTCAAGTTTAAATTTGTAGGCATATTGCAGGTATTATACTCCAGATCTTACCAATGGTACTCCGGTAATGTGTGAAGCTTCCATTGTTAAAGCTACTAAATCTTCTTTTTCCAATTTTTGGACATCAGTATTTCCGGCTTGTTGAGTTAACATTTTTGCTTCTTCAGTCATTACTTTAATATAATTTGCAAGCTGATTTCCACCTCGAACCGGATCCAATCTGCGTCTAAATAATCTGTCTTGTGTAGCTATACCTTTAGGACAGGTTCCTTTACTACAACTTTGACATACTTTACAACCTAATGATATCAGGGCTGCTGTTCCAATATATGCTGCATCAGCACCCAACGCAATAGCTTTTGCAACATCCGCTCCAGAACGTATACCTCCTGCAGCTACAAGATTCACTTCGCTTCTCAAATTAATGTCTCTAAGAGCATTATCTGCTTCCAGTATTGCTTGGATTGTAGGAATTCCTGAGTGTTCGGTAACAACTTCAGGACCGGCTCCAGTTCCTCCCTGCATACCATCAACAACAATTATGTCTGCACCAGCTTTTGCAGCAATTTTAACGTCCTGTTCTACCCTACCTGACGTGAATTTTACCATAATAGGTATCTTCCAGTCGGTAATGTCACGCAATTGATTAATTTTCATTCCCAGATCTTCCGGACCTACAATGTCCATGTGTCTTGCAGGACTTAGAGCGTCAGTACCTTCAGGTATGTTCCTGATTTTTGCTACTTCTGCAGTAACCTTTTCAGCCAGTAAATGTCCTCCCATTCCTGCTTTTGAACCTTGACCTATCTTGATTTCTATTGCTTCCGCATTATTTAAGTAGTTTGCAGAAACTCCAAATCTTCCAGATGCATACTGTGCTATTAACTTGTCCGCATAGTGTCTTTCCTCAGGTAGCATTCCACCTTCACCAGTGTTTGCAATTGTTCCGGCAAGTGAGGATCCTCGTGCCAATGCTATCTTTGCTTCTTTACTGATAGCTCCAAAAGACATTGCACCAATCATGATTGGCGTTGATATCTTAATAGGATTTTCTGCAAACCTATTTCCAAGTACCACCTCGGAGTTACATGGTTCTCTGTATTTATCTATAGGAGGCCTTGATACTTGTGCAGGTAATATGGTCAAATCATCAAATGACGGTACATGACGTATTGCTCCACAACCTCTTACCTTGTACATTCCCTCAATGGATTTACGTTTAATTTCTAACATGGTATAATGTGACCAGATTCCCCTATGTTCATCTGGTAATGATGTTACATATATTGCATTGTTTGGACACATTTCTTCACAAATTTTACATCCAACACAATTTTCTTGATGAACCGGTTGTGGCTCGTCATTAATTATTTCATAGACTCCATGAGGACAATTACTGTAACAACTGTAACAATTTTTACATAATGATTCTTTAGGATTGTCACATAAATACCAACAACATCCTGGCCGATTATTGTTTCGTTTACATATTTCTGATCTTCTGTTTACATCAAATGGCATCTAAATCACATCCTTTTTCAGTTGTTTTAAAGGTTTAAATACTGGACATACGGAATATTTGGTTCCTGATGCTTTAACTATTTCATCAATGTCTTTTGTAAGTTTAGCTACAGGTTTCCATGCCTTATCTTCTTTTTTATCTATAATTAATGTTTGAGTAACTTTTTTGGTAGTTATTAAGTAATCCAGTATTGTAGTAACTACCACTCCGTCTTGTCCCCTGTTATGTTTTAATGATTTTACTGTTAATATTTTCCTGTAATCACCGATTTTTTTACTTAAATCATTTCTTAGTTTTACTGGTACGAATGTTCTTGGACATACTGCAAAACATTTATGACAATCATCAGGACATGCTTTTCGTTTTTTACGTGGTTTTGTATTTTTTATTAATATTAAGTCCTCCGGACAGACGTATTCGCATGCTCCACAAAGTACGCATGCTCCAACGTTTATCACGTTTGCTCTTAAATCGTCAAAATTTGATTCATTTATTTCATCCAGAATGCTTTCATCAGTTTTATCCCTTTGATATAATACTGGTCGTGCTTTTTCTTCCCGGTATTCTATGTTTTCGGAATTTTCTTTAGCCTTATTTGAGGCTATTCTTTCCAGGAGTTTTAATTGGGATGGAGTTAATTCTTTTGCTTTAAGATACTTTTGTTTTATTGCATCTTCAATGATTTTTTCTCCTTTTTCTGTTCTGATAATTATTGTTGACCATCCGGTTTCTGAACCTATGGATCCGACGGATACGTCTGATGTTTCTGAAGTTAATTCTACACAAATGTTACAGTTTTTTCTTACCACGGTTTTTGCCTTGGATAATGGTATTTTTATGATTTCCCCATTTTTTAGTTTTAAAAAGGTATATCCTTTTTCTATTCGGAATTTCTCTATTTCATCCATTGTTAAGTCAAATTCCTTTAACAGTTGATTAAAGTATTTGTATGAAAAGTTTTCCATACAGAATAAACCTATTTTAAAATCTATAGGCGTGTTTGTATAATGCTGTATTTTTGATGCTGCCATTATTTCACAAGGAGTTCCTACCATTGCTATTTTTTCTTGTGTCATGATTTTACCCCAGTAAATGTTTATTGGATTCGCTTGTAATTTTTTTGAAATTGGTATAATCAACGTCTGTTATTTCAAATCCATATTTTGTTAATATTCTTTTTAGTTCCTTCTGATCTTCCAAGGTGGATTGTTCCATCTTTGCATTTTTTCCCAGACTTTTTATTTCTCCGAGTACGTATATTGTTCCTCTCATGATGGATTCGCCTGCATCATCTGTTACGTTTCCCAGTACAATCAAGCGACCTCCCATCATCAGTAAACCTGTCATGAAGCCACTGTTTCCTCCAATAATTACGGTTCCACCCTTCATGATTTCACCGGTACGTGAACCAGTATCTCCTTTTACTACAACTGTTCCTCCGTATATTCCTTGACCGGCTCCATCACCTGCTCCACCTTCAATGATTAATTCGCCACGAGTCATATTATCTCCGGCAAACCATCCTGCATTTTTTGTCACATGTATTTTTGGACCATCAATCATTGTTCCTATAAAATATCCTGTTGAGCCTTTAATTTCTATTTCTACTTCTTCTGTTACTCCGGCAGCGATGTTGTGTCGTGATTGTGGGTTTTTGATGATTAATTTATCATAGTCTATGGCATGTTCTTTGATTGACCGATTTAATTCTTTTTCATCCATATTTTTGGCATCTATAATATATTGTCTCATATTATTACCGTCCTGTTATAATGTGTATGATCTGGTTTCTCCTGGAGCAATTTGTTCCACATGATCGGTATCTAAAACATCTTGCAGTGCCATTTCTTCGGATGCTATTGCAAAGACGTCATCGTTTTCTGCCATTACTCCCGGTCTTAGTCCTAGTTTGTCTTTTGCTATTCCAATTCCGTTTGGTGTACCTACCAGTATTGAGAATGGACCATCTAAATCTTTCACGGAGTCTTCTAATGCTTCTTCTAGTTTGTATCCCTGTGATAGTTTATCTGCTATGTAATGTACAATACATTCCGTGTCATTTAATGATTCGAATATGTGTCCTTTTCTTTCTAGTGGATCTCTAATTTTCCAGTAGTTTGTTATTTGTCCATTGTGTACTACGGTAATGTCCGGTGTTATGTAACTTTGGTATGGGTGTGCATGGTATCTGTCTATTCCACTTTCTGTTGCAAATCGGGTGTGTCCTATTCCATGGGTTCCTTTTATTTTTTTGATGTTGTATCTTTTGGTTATGTCTTTTACTTTTCCGATATCTTTTATCATTTCGAAGGAATGTGAACCGTTTAGTACTTGTATGTCTTCAATTTCGTCTAAAGTTCTGATTAATGGTTTTAGCATTGAATATTTTTCTAGTTGGATTTCACATCGGTAAATGTTGTAATTTTCATCAGATTTTATTATTTGTTCATTTTTGATTGGACTTACTTCTGATAGTGTTGTTTTTAGTTGATCTAGTAATTCTGGATTATTTTTAACTTCAATATTTAAAAGATAATTATTTTCTGGGAGATTTAATCCACCGTATATTGCAAAACCTGCTGAATCCGGTCCTCTATGTTGTAGGGATTCTAGCATTGAATTTAAGGATTTTCCAACATGGTGTGTTTTTTGATCTTTATATATTACTCCTGCAATTCCACACATTTTAATACCTCTTTTTAAATGATTTATGTAGGAAGTATACTTCCGTTACTATTTTATGAAGATACCTCAAAATTATTAATCTTTTAAAAAAAAACTGCATCATAGTTTCAACGAATTCCATACTCACTTAAACAGTATATTCTAATGGACTTACAACTAAGATTCTATGACTTGATTAAATTATTGTAATTTTTAAAGTAATTTCATTTTTATTAGAAACATATGCCTATCTCTATTATTATATTAATTAATGAAATATATATAAATAACGATTATTGTATAATTTACTATTTAAATAGACTAAAAATTATTTTAAAAAAACTATAAAAATTGTAATTCCCATATAAGAAAACTATTATTAAATATGATTATTTTAACAATGT
>JAZUCJ010000068.1:0-16036 GCA_045639105.1 Methanosphaera sp. | reverse complement strand
AAATCAAGTAAAAATAAAAAATAAATCAAAAAAATAAAAATTTTATAATTCAAGTAAAGCAAAATTAAAAAAAACAGACTATACTTTAAATACTCGTTTTAATAAAACTTTGAAGTAGAGGAGGCATAACTTTTAAAATGTTACGCATGTACACATAACCAATCGATATCAAATAACAATTTGATAGATAAAATACTGTACACTACTCTTAAAAATATTAGAACAATTAAAAAACTATTATTAAAATGACTAACATTTCAAAAAGTTTGTGTCACTTAATATTTTTAATTTGGAGGCTAATAAAATGGCAAGTACAATTCAAAAATTTATTGCAGAAGTATTAGGATCATTTATATTAGTATTCTTCGGTACAGCATCAGTTGTATTAGTTTTACTAGTAAACAATGGTCTTAATATTGCAGCAATCACAATGGCAGACTGGATTTCAATCGGTTTAGCATTCGGTCTTGCTTTAACAGTAGCAATTTACGCACTGGGTCCTATATCTGGTGCACACTTCAACCCAGCTGTAAGTATAGGTTTATGGGCTGGAAAAAGATTACCATCATCTGATTTACCAATTTATTTAATCGCACAATTTGTTGGTTCAATCATTGCATCCGCAGTTTTACTTTTAATTGCAGGACCTGAAATAGGATCAACCATCGGTGCTTTAGGATCAGTTGGTGATGTAGCAGGAATTGGATTCGTAGGAATTTTCATTGTTGAATTCTTAGGTACAGCATTATTAATGTACTGTGTAATGGCAGCAGCTGTTGACGGTCAAGCAAAAGATGCAGCATTAAGTATCGGTTTAGTATTAGCTGGTATTGTTGTAGCTATTGGTGGATTCAGTGGTTGTGGTATTAACCCTTCAAGGGTATTCGCACCTATGCTCATGAACACCGTAGTTGGTAACGCAGCTCCTTGGGAATTATTCCCTGCATACTTAATTGCACCTATTATCGGAGCAATCTTTGCTGTATACTTATACGACTACTTAAAAGTAGAAGCATAATTCCAAAACGTAATAATTTAATTATTACTTTCTTCAACCCCCTTTTTATACAACTATTCTAATTATTTTTATCGCTTTTCTAAAAAAATATTAAACATAAAAATCATAATATGTATTATGCACTTATTTAATAGGTTATTATTATGATTAACGAAAAAAATATTAAAAAATATGCCAGTACCGTATTAATTAACACAGTAGAAGAATTATTTGACCATAATAAGGAATTGATTGACGCTTTTTATAAAGACTTTGTAAAAACCAATAAAAGAAACAAACTCTTGAAGAATAATTACAAAGACAATGAAGTAGTTGACCAACTAATATTAGATGAATTGGAAAAAAGTTTTACTAGAAATGACATTGGCAGAGTATTGCAAAAAAATATGGTTGAAGAAAATGATAAGGCAATAGAAGACTTGGCACACATTTTAGATGAAAAATTAAGACCAATAGCATATGATTTAAGAGTCTTATTCAATGATAATGCCAAATATGATGAATTTAGAAAACTTGTTACGGAAAACCTTGTGGTATCTAATCTGAATTTAAATTCTTCTGCAATAAGGGCATTAAAAACCATGGGCATGACTGGTATTGAAACTGCTAAAATTATTCAGTTAATCACAGAAATAGATAATTAATATTAAAAAAAAATAGTAAATGAAAAAAATAAGATAAATGAATCAATCATCTTCCGATTCATCTATTTGTTCAGTAACTTTATTTACAAAATCCTGGAACTCATATGTTGATCTATCTCGAGGACGAGGTAAATCATTTTTAAATACTTTTTTTATCTTTCCAGGCCTTCTGGAAAATACAACAATTTCATCAGACAAAAATGCCGCTTCCTCAACATCATGAGTAACAAAAATTATTGTCCTATCCTTTTGTCTCCAATTATTTACTAATTGTTCTTCAAGTTTATGTTTTGTCTGAACGTCCAAAGCACTGAATGGTTCATCCATTAACAAAGATTTTGATTGGTTGATTATTGACCTGATTATTGCCACTCTCTGTTTCATTCCCCCGGACAGTTCATGAGGATATTTTGTAGCAAAATCCTTTAAGCCAACCGTTTCCAAATATTTATATGCTCTTTCTTTACTTTCCTCTACAGGTTTACCTGCAATATTTAATCCAAATATTACATTATCCAGTACATTTAACCATGGAAATAATGAATAATCCTGGAATATAAATCCTCTTTCCCTGGACGGTTTTGTAACTATTTCCCCACTATCTTTTATTGTTCCTTCATCAGGAAATTCAAATCCTTCCATCAGTCTGAGCAATGTTGTTTTACCACAACCTGATGGGCCAACAAAACATACAAATTTTCCTGTTTCTATGGTAAGATTAATATTTTCCAATGCAACGATTTTATCCCTATTATTCTTTGAAATGTAACTTTTAGATACGTTTTCAATTTCAAATGTCATTTAATCACCTTACCAGAATATTTGTTCTTGTATTTTTGTGAATATGTAATCGAAAACTATTCCTATAACTCCAATTACCAACATTCCCACTACTGTAGCTCCCGTATCAAAAAGGCTTGTGGAAGTTAATATACGATATCCTATACCGGAACTAGAACCTATCATTTCACCAGCTATTGTACACATTAATGCAATACCTATACCCACCTTCAATCCTGAAACTATGTACGGAACTGTTGCGGGTAATATTACTTCTGTTAACATTTGTAAATTAGAAACACCAAAAGATTGTGCTGCTTCAATTAAAACTCCCCTAGTTCTATGTACTCCATCAATAGTTGAAACTAAAATTGGAAATACACATCCTAAAAAAATAATAAATACAGCAGGTGCTGTACCTATCCCAAACCATAAGATGGAAAATGGAATCCATGCAATTGGAGGAATTGGTCTTAAAATACTTATGATTAATGAACATAATCTTTCCAATTTCTTTGACCAACCCAATATTATACCCAAGGATATTCCAACAACCGCTGCTAAAAATAAACCAAGAAATACTTTATATAAAGTATCTATAATATCTTTCAATAGTTTTCCGGAAAATAGTAGGTTAATAAATGAATTTACTACTTCTACCGGTCCCGGAAACATGTAACTAGGAATTAACATCAGTAAATCGCATATAATATACCAAATTATAATTAATATTACGGGTAATATTAACACATCGAGTTTATCATATAATTTTATTTCTGTCATTAATTCATCCCATTAAATCTTTAAATATTATTTATGTTGTTAATCTTAGAAATATTTTATACCTCTGCGTATAATTGAGTATCAGTTAATGTCTGATTAATTACTCCCAGTTCTTTTTCTATGTTAAGGAAGTTACTTACATTATCCTTATATGTATCATTCATTTCAGTAACCCATTGAATGTGTGATAAACTTTCTTTTTCTACCGTTTCATTTGAAACAATGTTTGAAGGCAAGTATTGAATTATTCCGTCAGGGTCATCTATGATTTTTTGTGTTGCCTCTTTATGTATTTCTACGATTTTTTGAGCTTGACTTGAATGATCTGCAAGGAATTTATCACTCATTACCACTACACAGCATGGGTGATTTGGAATAATGTCTCCTGATCTTTCAACTATGTGTTGATTGGTTGTTTTTTCGGCAATGGATACGAATGGTTCGTATGTAAGCATTGCTTCTATACTTCCAGTTTTTAGTGCATCATTCATTGAAGCTACTTTCATTCCCGGACTTTTTACATCTGAAGTACTCATTCCATGTTTTTTAAGGTCATATTTAAGTAAAACGTTTTGTATTGATGCTTCACCAGGTGTTGCTACTGTTTTTCCTTTTAAGTCTTCTATTGAAGTAACTGATGGATCGTGTGATACTAAACCACTTCCTTCATTTTGTGCTCCGGCTACAATTTTTACGGGTACTCCTTTAGAGATTGATGATACTACTGGGGAAATACCCACATAACCTACATCTAACTCTCCACTGGCCATTGCACTCATTAAATCTCCACCATTATTATATTCATGTAATTCTACTTTTATACCAGCGTCTTCATACATTCCTGAAGCGTCTGCTACGAATAATGCTGCATCGTGATCTGAGGGTAAATAACCTATATGTACTGTTTCAGTATCATTTGTTATTCCGCCGAGAGCAAAGAATGCTGCGACAAGTATGACGACTGCTGCTATAACTATACCTATAATCTTTTGATTAGACATATTTACAGCTCTCCTTATTTTCAATAATTAAGTATTTATTATTATAATAATTGCTTTATATTATATTGATAATAAATTTTTGTAAGATTATGACTAATTAAGAAAATATTGATTTATTTTCATGACTTTTTTTGTAGCATGAAAAATAATTATCGTAATATTGTTATAGATTTAAATATTAGTTTATAAAAATATAACAATGTAATATAACAGTGTGAAATATTTTAAATTAATATGATAATTAAAACATAAAGGAATGAAAAAATGACAGAAAAATTAATTTATATGGATAATTCAGCAACATCCCCTGTTGATCAAGAAGTACTCGATGAAATGTTACCTTATTTCAATATAGAATATGGAAACGCATCAACATTATACACATTAGGAGTAGAAGCAAAAAAAGCAGTAGATAAAGCAAGAAAACAAGTTGCAGACCTAATAAACGCTGACCCTGATGAAATAACATTCACCAGCGGAGGTTCAGAATCAGACAATATGATTATAAAAGGAATAGCATTAAAAGAATTACAAAAAGCTACCGATGACAATCCTAGAAATCATATAATTACCACCACAATTGAACATCCTGCAGTACTGGAAACATGTAAATTCCTGGAAAAATTCGGTTTCGAAGTAACATACCTGGAAGTAGATGAAACAGGAATAATCAACCTGGAAGACCTTAAATCTGCAATTAAAGACAGCACCATATTAATTACAATAATGCATTCAAACAATGAAATCGGTTCAATCCAACCAACAAAAGAAATTGGAGCAATTGCAAGAGAAAACAACGTATTATTCCACTCAGATGCCGTACAAAGTGCAGGAAAAATACCAGTAGATGTAGTTGATCAGAATATTGACTTATTATCCATTTCAGCACACAAAATAAATGGGCCAAAAGGTGTAGGTGCAGTATACATTAAAAAAGGAGTTACATTAGAAGTACTTATACACGGAGGAGGACAAGAAAAAGGACTACGTTCCGGAACAGAAAACGTACCTGGAATAGTAGGGTTAGGAAAAGCTGCAGAACTTGCAAACATACACTTAGAAGAACGTATGAAACATAACCAAGAAATAAGAGATGCAATAATAGAAAAAGTAACCGGTACAATAAAAGATTCCTACGTAAATGGAAGTTTAGAAAAAAGATTACCTAACAACGTACACCTAAGATTCTCAGGAATTGAAGGAGAATCATTAATTTTAAGATTAGACAGAAAAGGAATCAATGGAGCAACAGGTTCAGCATGTTCAACACACGACTTGAAAGGTTCACACGTACTAGCAGCAATCGGAGTAAAACCTGCATTATCACACGGATCTTTAAGACTGTCAATAGGACCTGAAAACAACATAGAAGACGTCGACTACATAGTTGAATCAATAGATGAAGTAGTAACATATTTAAGAAAACTATCACCACTATGGGATAACAAAACAGACACGTACATTGGTGATTTATTCGAAAAAGAAGTAGATGAAGAGGATTTAGACAGATATTAATGGTGATAAAATGGAAGAATATAGTGACAAAGTAAAAGATCATTACATGAACCCAAGAAATACGGGAGTAATAGAAAATCCTAGCGGAGAAGGAACAGTAGGAAACCCTGTTTGTGGAGACATAATGACAATATACATAAACGTAGATGAAAACGAAAGATTAACAGATGTAAAATTCAGTACATTCGGATGTGGTGCAGCTATAGCAACCAGCAGTATGATTACGGAAATGGCTGTTGGCATGACCGTTGATGAAGCATACAACATCACAAGAAATGATGTTGCAGAAGAACTAGACGGACTTCCACCTATTAAAATGCACTGCTCAAACTTAGCCGCTGATGCATTACAAGCCGCTATAGACAACTACAGGTACAGAAAAGAAAATAATGAAATATAAATTCTCCCCCCAACCATTCTTTTTTTAAAACAATTTGTTTAACTTGAAAATTGATTTTGGTGACGCTTTGATTATGATTTTAAACAAGGTTGTTAAGTTAATGCTATCCAACTCAGTTTTTAAAATCTCCTCAACAATATTATTTAAACTTTCATCATCCAAAGTTAATAAGAATTCCTTTACCTTGTTAAAACGATTAAATGATTTACCTATATATTCCTCAGTTAAATCATAATATTGCTTAAGAAATTTCTTTGAATAATTGTTGTTTTTAATTGATTTAACCGCAATTTCTCCGGCATATTTACCGCTTAACATGGCCGTCCTGATTCCATCACCGGTTAATGGGTCCACAAATCCTGCTGCATCCCCAACAATCATGATGTTATCATCATATCTTTGACTAATCAAGCCGCCAATAGGGTCACCACCCACATTCATTTCAACACATTGAGCGTCCATCACATCATCATTGTGTTCTACGAAGGAATCCAGGAAGTATTTGGCCGTTTTGTCAGTATGTGATTTCAACACGCCCAATCCCACATTGGCTATGTCATCACCCTTTGGAAATATCCAGATATATCCTCCAGGACAGAGCGATCCGATATGAATTTTAACATGATTCATGTCCTGCATGTTAACATTCACCATTTCATACTGTGCACAGGAGGCCATATTGTCTAAAGAGGTGTTGGAATTTAAACCTGCCATCCGTCCTATCCGGGATTCCGGACCGTCAGCTGCAATAATAATTTTTGTAAAAATTTCCTTTTGGTTTCCAAAACTTGTTGCTTTAACTGAAAATCCACCATCCACTCTTTTTATTGCCTCGGCTTTTGTTTTGATCATTACCCTTGTTCCCAATCTTATGGCATCCATGACCAAACTTTTATCAAATATTTTACGTTCCAAAACATAAGCCGTATCCGGCAGTTCAAAGTTGTTTTCATCCAATATGAGTTTTTTGTTGTTTGGAGCAACAATTTCTATGCCCGTAATTTCTCTGGTTATCCACCTGTCATCGGGTTCAATTTCCAATTCATCAAGAGTTGACTTGAGAATTCCTTCAGCACATCGTTTAGGAGTACCTATTTCCGATTTCTTATCTATTAATAATACGTCAACGCCTTCTTGTGCAACTGTTCTTGCTGCAATTGAACCTGCAGGCCCTGCTCCTATTATTAGCACATCCGTTTTAATATCCATAAAGCATCACATTTTTCTAATTAATATATATTGATTAAAAAAATAAAAAAGTTTTGTTAAAATTAAAGAAAAATAATAGGGGGTTATTTTATTATTTGAACAATCTATTCTTTTTATATAGGAACAGTTCTATTATTACCAATAGAATTCCGATTATGGCCAATATAATGTTAAATGTACCGCCTTCCAACAAGAGAAGCACTGCACAGATTAATATGATAACATCAGTTACTAACCAAACATAACTCATTATTTTCTTTTTTTCCCTGTTTTTCATACTATCACTAATAAGTTTTTGATATTAAAACCTTATGTTTAGCTGTTTCTCCACAGTTTACACAGCTTCCTTCAACCTGTGCCTCCTGTGTTCCTAAAATGTCAATATCATATACCTCTTCCATCTGTTTACCGCATTCGGTATTTCCACACCAGTTACAGGTTATTATACCGCCTTTCTTATTGATTGTTTTCTTGATTTGTTCCGGTGTTGTAACGTGGAACGTTTTTTCTTCCTGGAATTTGTTGGATGCTTCTTTAAGCTCTCTTGCAATATCGTCCAGTATGCAGTTTACTGTGTCAACAACAGTGTTTTCATCGTAATCTATAAACTCTTTTTTACCATTGTCTCTTCTGATTGTGACAATTGACCCGTTTTCTATGTCTCTTGGACCTACTTCTATTCTTAACGGTACTCCTCTTTGTTCCCATTCATAATATTTCTTACCCGGCCTCATATCACGTTTATCCTGTTTTACTCGTATACCTGCCGTCTTTAATATATTTTCCAGTTTGTCTGTGAAATCAAGAACTATTTCCTCTTTTTCTTTGAAAATAATTGGGACGATAATTACCTGTTCAGGAGCTACGACTGGCGGTAATATAAGCCCTTTTTCGTCACCGTGTGCTGCTATCAATGATGCTATTACACGATCAGATAATCCGTAACATGTTTGGTGCACATATTCATGTTCTCCCTCATCATTTTCAAATTGTATGTCGAATGTTTTTGCAAAGGTTGTTCCGAGGTTGTGTACTGTTGCAATTTGTAATGTCTTTCCATCGGGCATGATTGTATCAAAGGCCATTGTATATTTTGAACCTGGGAACTTATCCCATTCAGGCCTCTTACTTATGGAGTATGATATTCCCAATGCGTCAAAGAACTCCTTATAAATGCTTATACCTGTTTGTACCTGTTGTTCTGCTTCCTCTTCTGTTGCATGGACTGTGTGTGATTCGTTGAATGTTGTAATTTCCCTAACTCTGATTAATGGTCTGGTATGTTTTGTTTCATATCTGAATGTGTTGACTGTCTGGTATACCTTAATCGGCAAGTCCATATGTGAACGTACCCATAAAGAAAACATTGGATACATTGCCGTTTCACTAGTAGGCCTTAATGCAAGCTGTTCGTTTAACTCCCTTAATCCGCCCCTGGTAACCCAGTAAACTTCTTCTTCAAAACCTTTTACGTGTATTGCTTCCTTTGCCAGTTCACTTTCAGGTATTAATAGTGGGAATAATGTTTCTTCATGTTCTTCATCCAGCAATTTTTGAAGTAATTCCAGAGAATACTTTCTAATCTTAAAACCTCTTGGTAACCATACGCTCATACCCTTAACAGGATATCTTGCATCCATCAGCTCTGCATCCTCTAATATATTATGAAACCATTCACTAAAATTTTTCATTTCCTCACCGCATCATTTTTTTTATTTTAATTCATTAATATGATAAAAAATAGTTCTATTATAATTTATTACTATATAGATATATGTTTCTAATTAATTAAAAATTTTTTTTAAATAAAATAAAATAATTGTCCATAAAAATTTATTTGTAGTAAAATACAAAAAGATTAATAAGGTTGTGAAGATGGTTAAATTTAATTATATACGTAGAGAGGACAATGTTGGCAGAGTCATTTCTGAAGATGCCATGTTGGATGCGGTTGATATTGAAGAAACATTAAGGAGCAAATACGTTTACCTGTACGATTCAATCAAGCAAAGCAGTTATAAATTAAATATTAACCATTGCACTTATTTTAAGGAAATTGTATTTAAAAAGAATGTTGTGGGATTCTGTGCCTATACCATGATAAACAGCACATCCGATATGTCCATGGTTGCAAGCTATATTTTACCCGAATTCAGGGCAAAAGGACTGTTTTTTGATGAAATCAACAACATGCTTGAAGAGGGTAAGCAGCTAAGCATATACTATCCGCCATCTTTTGTAATGGAATTGCTGGTACAATATGGATTTGCTAAAAAAATTGATGACAATCTCATAGTCAGTTCCATTAAAATAAACATACCATCAAATTCGATTAGCAACATCTTCGCAGCAGAGGATACCAGAATAGAAGACGTAATCTTCACCTCCAACATTTATGATACAAGCTTATGCGGATTTATAATTATTCCCGAAGAGGATAAAAACGTACTCTACCTGACGGGCAATTACCCTGGGGATGATGAAAAGGATTCCTGCACCAAAAAGCGTGAAGACATTTCCGATGACTATCATGAAAATATTCTGAAAGTTTTAGAAGAAAAGAATGAGGAAATTCATGATTTTCTAAAAAACATTTACAACAATTACTCATATTATAATAAGTATGATGATGAAAAGGATGATCAAATAGACTTTGAAGAGCTAAAAAACATTAAGATAAATGAAGAATATGATGAGAACATTTTTAAAGACCTTGAAAAGCTTGAAACAAACAAACATTCCCTGTTAATCAACATTAAAGACGTTGACAAAAAGGAATACGTGGAAACTTATAAAAACGTGGGAATATACGATTTTATAAGAATATTTAAAGAAAACAAAAACTTGGAACTGACAAACAGCATTATCAAAATTGACTACGAATTCCGGGAAAACTATATTAAAAATCTGGTAATTAAGGAAAAGTACATTGATGATGAAATATCTTTACCGGAGAAAGACAAATACTTAAACATGTTGAAAGTTAATGAATTAAAGGACATTCTTAAAGAGAATAATCTGACTGTGACGGGTAATAAATCCGAACTAATCGCTCGTATTACAGAGTACGTGCCGTCAAGCTATTTCCCGAAAACTGAGTATTACGTTACGGAGAAAGGATTTGAATTCATGAACAGTCATGAAGAGATTGATTTCTATAATCTTTTCCTAAAAAACTTCTATTATCATGAATTTAAAAAGTTCCTCTTGGAAAATGAGGGGGATGTCAATGACATAACAGAATCATTCCTTCTTAAACACCTGGAAATAAGCGTGACTAAAAGGGATAATAGGGCGTACATGGATACTCTTCAGGCACTGGCATATCTTAATTCCATAAGCAATTCCAGCGAATGTGAATTATTCTATGAACTTAAAGTGTTTATTGGGGGATTAAACCCGATTTTTAGAGATGAAACCTTATACAACTACTATCAGCCAATCAATGAAAACAATATTGAAAACATTAAATATCTCTTATCAAACAATAAGTTCAACCTGGAAAGTGAATTTAAAAGGGCATGGAAATCCATGGAAATTAAAAAGTTCATCATACCCCTAAAAAAATCCTTAAACATTCTTTGCCAGATGATATCCGGTGAGGATAGGGATTATATGAACGATAAAATCCGTGAAGAATATATTACGAAAGAAAAGATTATTCATGACAAACTTGATAAATCCAAACAGTCCACTCTGGACAAATATCTTATGATTTAAGCTCCCCAAACAATTACTTTTTTTAACTTTTTAGTACAAATATTATAATATGAAAGATTTAATTGCTATTATCCCAGTATCTGGTTTTAAAGAATCAAAAACACGACTGTCTCCATTTTTAAGTGAAGATGAACGTGTTGAACTATTGAAGGTAATGTTGAAGGATATTGTGATGGTTATTGAAGATGAAGTGGATGAGATAGTTTTAGTAAGCAAGGATGATAACGTGAAAAGTTTTGCTAAAGAACTATTCGTTAACTTCGTAAAGGAAAAGGAGCATGAAAACAACTTTTTAAACAATGCCATATCCGATGCGGTAAATGAAGTAAAGGTTAACTATCCCGATAAGGATATTCTCATATTGCCATCGGATATTCCATTATTGAAATCCGAACACGTTTCTACTGTTAAATCCATGGATAAGGATTTGATTATCAGCCCATCTAAGGGTGGAGGAACTAATCTGTTATGCTTTAATGAGAAATATGATTTTGAAACAAAATTCGGTCCCATGAGCTATTTTGAACATTTGAATGTTGCTCATCAGCTGGGCATGTCCATTAACATAATAGAATCTTTTTATCTTTCCTTAGACATGAATACTCCGGAAGATTTAGGGGAATTGTTGTTGCATGGTATTGGAACTAATAGCTATGAGTATTTGAGAAGTTTAGATATTGTCGTAAAAAGCAATCATGGAAAGGAGAGGTTGGATGTACAAAGAGAAAATGAAGGATAATTGTTCTATGAGTGTAGCGGGTTTGGATCCGTCTGGTGGAGCAGGAATTATTGCTGATTGTAAAACTTTTCATGCACACGACGTTTATGCCAACTGTGTTGTCACGTGTGTTACTGCCCAAAATCCCTTTGGTGTGATTAATATTCAGGAATTGGACTTGAAAGTTATAGAAGATGAAATCAATCAGATTCTGGATGTTTACCCCATCGAATATTTTAAAACCGGGATGCTCTATTCGAGGAATATCGTTAAATTAGTGTCCAAGAAGATTTCCGAGTATGATCTTAAGGCGATAGTTGATCCGGTGATGATTAGTGAAAGTGGCAGTAATCTGACGACGGATGATTTTCCGAAGTATCTCAAAAAATATATCATAGAAAAATCCTATTTAATTACCCCAAATATACATGAAGCAGAACAATTATCAAATAAAAAAATCAGCAATGAAGAAGATATGAAAGAAGTTGCAAAATTATTAAGTTATGACAATAACGTTGTAATTACTGGGGGACATCTTAACGGAAATGACATCCTTGTGGAAAATGATAAAGTTTACACCATTGAGGGAAAACTTATCGAATCAAACAATACCCATGGAACAGGGTGTACCCATTCTGCTGCAATAACAAGCAACCTGATAAACGGGGAAAGCCTGCTGGATTCATGTAAAAAAAGTAACAAGTTTCTGCAAAATGCTATAAGATACGGTTATAACTACGCACCAAACCAATTCTATAAAAAAATATAAAAAAAGTAGGGGACATATGCCTAAATGGTATATGCCTCATCTTCAACTATTGAAAAGGAATTATCCTTCAATATTTTCAATGACTTTTCGTTGTCATCTGTTCTTAAAACCACTAATGCCTTGGAAGTTTTCTTTTCGACAAAAGCATAAACGTACTCTACATTAACATCATTTTCATTCAATAATCCTAATGCGGCTTCCAAACCTCCAGGCTGATCTTCCACTTCTATGGCAAGCACGTCCGCAATGCTTACTGCAAATTCCTTTTCAAGCAATGATTTGGCTTTATCGGGTTCAGAAACAATCATTCTCAAAATACCAAATTCTGAGGTATCTGCAATAGATAAAGCTCTAATATCAATATCTTCGGATTTTAAAGTTTTTAATGCCTTCCATAATCTTCCTTTCTTATTTTCTAAAAATACGGATAACTGTTTTATTGACATGTTTTTCACCTCTAACTAAAATCTCTTTGATCAATAACTCTTACTGCTTTACCTTCACTTCTAGGTAATGAATATGGTTCTGCCAGTGTAACTTTTACTCCAATACCTATAGCTTCCTTTATTTTCTTGGCTATCTTGCGTTTAAATCCTTCCAAGTCAATTATTGAATCCTTAAATGTTGCCTGATCAATTTCCACCTGTACTTCAATCATGTCTAAAGTTCCAGGTCTTGAAACTATTATCTGGTATGCAGGAGAAAGTTCGTCCATTTTCATGATAACTTCTTCTATCTGTTTAGGGAATACTATTACTCCTTTGACTTTAAGCATGTCATCGCTACGTCCGGTAATTCTACTCATACGAACTGTTGTTCTGCCGCATTCACACTTATCGTAACTTAGTGAAGTAATGTCCTTTGTTCTGTATCTTATTACAGGCATTCCCGTTTTAGTTAATGTGGTAAATACTATTTCACCTTCACTTCCTTCAGGTAAAACCTCTAATGTGTCGGGATCAATGATTTCCGGGTAGAAGTGGTCTTCTGCTATGTGCATACCCTCTTTTATATGACACTCTGTGGATACTCCCGGACCAATTACTTCTGTTAATCCATAGATGTTCTGTGCTGAAATACCGAACTTGTTTTCCAGTTTTGCTCTGATTTCCTCTGTCCACATTTCGGCACCATATAATCCACCCCTTAACGGTATGGATTGCGGATCAATTCCCTCTTTTTCAAAGGATTCTGCCAGATATAGTGCATATGATGGAGTGCAGCACAGGAAATCTGCAGGGAAATCCTTAAGGAAATTCATTTGTCTTTGTGTGTTACCTGAGGACATTGGAACTGCCAATGCTCCAATCTTCTGGGTACCGTATTGTGCTCCGTGACCTCCAGTAAATAATCCGAAACCATATGCAACGTTTACTATATCGTTTTTATGAACACCGACACTTGCAAGTCCACGTGCCGTACATTCGGCCCATATGTCCAAATCGTTTTGGGTGTATGCTGCTACTGTAGGTATGCCCGTTGTTCCACTAGTGGAATGTACTTCAACCCAATCCTCTTTTGGTGCTGCCTGTAATTCAAAAGGATAAGTGTTTCTTAAATCATCCTTTGTTATAAATGGAAGCAGTTGTATATCTTCCAGTGTTTTTATATCTTCAGGTTTTACGCCGGCCTTATCAAAGGAGTTCTGATAAAATGGGACGTTTTCATAAGCGTACTTTACTATTTTTTGAAGTCTTTCGAGTTGTAATTGTCTTAGGTCTTCACGGGACATGCATTCGCGTTCCGGATTAAAAATGTAAACATCTTCTACTTTAAACTTTGTCATTATATATTCCTCAAATTTCAATTAGTTCTATGTTAACCGTTTTGTTTTCTATATCCTCGTTGTCTAATTCTATTATACATGCATGTCCACTGTTTGCATCACCAGGATTTACTACCGTAGTGTCTCCTATTTTGTCATGTCCTATTGATTCATGAACGTGGCCACATACGTTGAGTGTTGGCTGGGTTTCTTCAATAATTTTTCTTACAGCTACACTTCCTACATGTGCGCCGGATTCGATTTTATCGGCATTTGTATCCAATGGTGGTGCGTGGGTAACAAGTATTGTAAAAGAATCGGAAGATAAAACATCTGCGTATTTACTTAAATTTTCGTACAAAAATTCATCAGAATATTCGTTAGGAGTATCAAATGGTGTAGGATTTGAACCGCCAAATCCAACAAGTTTTATATCTCCAATATTTGAAGTATTATCATGTATATTTATTGCATCAGATTCGTCAATTAATTCGCTTGAATTTTTAGGATCACAATTACCAAACAATGCATGAACGTTAGCATACTCTGAAAACTTATTTAAGGTATCAACAAAAAGTGATTCAGGACCAAATTCAGTGACATCACCAGTAATTATAATTTCATCAACAGAATTTTCATCCAGATAAGCATAAATTTTATCCGGATTACTATGAATATCAGTAATCATTAAAATTTTCATTATATTACTCCAATTTATTAAATATGTTTAATGGTATCTCTTTTAACATTAATAAAACTATGTAAAATGTATTAAAATAAACGATATATAATTTAAAGCAACAAAAAATAAAAACAAGTAGGGAGGGGATAAAAAATAACGAAATCAGGACATTTGTTCACTGAAAAAAGGGGCCATTTCCTTTAGGGCTTCCTTAATATGTTCTTCTTCACCAAATACGAAAACTGAAGAATCGTTATCATCAAATTCAATTATAACATTTTCATATTCACAAATTTCCATAAACCTTTCTTCATGAATCGGCTTTTTAAAGTTAAACCTTACAAAGTCAAAGTTGGCAGGCATACCAGGAATAAATTTTGACTGAATCTTAGCCTGTTTAAATACCTGCTTACCCTTAGATGCATCAAGTAAGTTCTGTTCCCATTCGGCAACAAAATCTTCACCCTCCATACCGGCCATGCCCATTAGCTTAAGCTCACAGTCATTAAGTAAAGAATCAATACGCGGCAACTCTTTAGCACGGTCAGGTTCGGTCGGGTCTTGATTATAATAATGGGTCAAAGATCTGGCAAACTGAAGATTTTTAGTAACCTCATAAGGAATATCATATTTCTTAGTTAATTCCTGAAGAAGATGATCAAGCACTACCCACCTTTGTTCCAAAGGATCCATTAATTCCTGATTATCCATTTATGTGACCTTCTAATATTTTACGGATATTAAAGTTGTAAATTTTACCGTCCAAGGTTTCATCAACTTCCTTATCAAGTTCTTCAAGAGATTCATAATCATTCAGGAAGAAAACCTGATAACTGGTAGTGTCCTTAACTCTTAATATTGCAATCTTATCATTTTCTGTAATTTCCTTATTCCTGATTGTTGCCTTATATTCAACAAATTGCTCATAATCCTCAGGTAAATCTTTTTGAGTGAAAACACCAATTAACTCTACAATAAATTTCTGCATATTATACTCTCCTCGAATTAAAATATTATAATTAATTAATAAAT